>CAZZWE010000030.1:0-36414 GCA_964657675.1 uncultured Steroidobacteraceae bacterium | reverse complement strand
CGTAATGATTTCGCAGGCCTGCATTTCGAACAATTGCTGAAGGACATCGTTTCCGAAAAGACCCTGGCGACGGCCATCAAGTTCGTCGGTGTGCTGTGGTCCGAGCGCACCAAGGAAAATCTGGTAAAGAGCATCAATCCGCTGGGCGAAGTCGAGGTGAACTTTGACGCAGGCGGTAAGCTTGCGACGCGTTACCTGCAGTTTGAGTTCCACCGCGTGCGTGTCGATGGAAAAATTACCCAGGTGCTGGTGTCGGTATCGGACGTGAGCTCCCGTGTCGACTTAGCGCGCGAATTGCAGGCATCGCAGAGCCAAGCCCAGGCGCAGGTGGATACCTTGTTAGGCATTCTACACGTCGATCCGGCCCAATTGAATGCGTTTCTCAATGACTCCAATGCGGCGATGAAGATGATCAACGCGGTCCTGCGCGAGCCAGCCCGCGAGGAGAGCGCGTTCCGTAAAAAGCTCGATACGTTGTTCAGGCAGGTTCACTCGGTCAAGGGCGAGGCTGCGGCGCTTGGCCTGTCCTCGATTGAAAGCCGCGCGCATTCTTTCGAGGACGATTTGAAATCGTTGCGTGAAAAGGCGGATCTGTCCGGTAACGATTTTCTGCCGCTGGTCATCAAGCTGGACGACTTGCTGACTCATCTTCAGTCGGTCGGTGATTTGGTATCCCGGCTATCGCGCCTGCATGTCGCCGCCGGACGGGAGCCCGAATCGCATACTGATACCGCCGTCATCGAAGGCGGCAGCATGGACCCCGTGCCCGTGCCCGTGGCGAGCGCCGACGCCGACCCGGCGCCGGCCGCGCCGTCGGTAAAGTTGGAGACCACCGTCTCGGCCATGCTGCAGCAGTTGACTCAGCGGGTGGCTGGCGAGAACGGCAAGGAAGCCACGCTGCAATGCAGCGGTTTCGATACGGTCCCGGATGAGTATCGGCGCATCGTCAAGGACATCTCGGTGCAAGCCGTGCGCAATGCCATTGTCCACGGGATCGAGCCTGTCGCTGCGCGCACTGCGGCGGGCAAGCCGGCGCATGGCGCACTGAAATTGATTTTTCAAGATCACGGCGAGGCTGGCTATAAATTGATCGCGGAAGACGACGGACAGGGATTATCCATTGAACGAATCAAGGAAGCGGCCACCAAGAAAGGCTTCATTACGGCCGATAAAGCCGCGACGCTCGATGCCAAACAGGTGTTTGCGCTGTTGTTCCAGCCCGGATTTTCAACGGTAGAAACGGCCACCAAGGATGCGGGGCGCGGCGTCGGAATGAATCTGATGGCCGGACTGATGCAGCAGGTCGGCGGAAAGGTGTCGGTCGCCACCATGCCAGGAAAGTTCACTCGACTCACCATGTCCTTGCCGCCCGCGAAGCGGTCGAGCAATACGGAAGCCGCCTAAATGCCGCGTGTGAACAGTGTCAAGAATGCGTTGAAACTCATGATCGTCGATGACTCGAATATCATCCGGCGCCGCATCGAACGCTCGCAGCAAATCGATCGACTTGAAGTGGTGGGAGCGGCGAGTAATGGCCGCGCCGCCGTGGAGATGTTCCGCCGCACCCAGCCGGACGTGGTGACCATGGACCTGACCATGCCTGAAATGGACGGCATCGAGTGCGTGGAGGAAATCATTGCCTTGAATCCCGATGTGTTGATTCTGGTGGTGTCTGCGCTCGCCGATAAGGCGACCGCGGTCGAAGCCATCGAAAAAGGAGCGAATGGATTCCTCTGTAAACCCTTTACCGATCGGCAGCTCAATGATGCTTTGGAAGAGCTACTGTCGGAGGCCTGATGTTTAAGGAAGCGGAAATTCGGACATTCATCGAAGGCACGACGGCATACTTCGAGAGTTCCGCACAGCAGTCCGCGACCGTGGGGTCCCCCTATCTGGTCACGGACGGCAAGCCGGGCGCTTACGAATATACCGGGGTCATTTCCATCTCCGGCACCCGCAAAGGCGTGGTGTACTTCACCGCCCCGCGCGGCATGTTGACCGTCCTGCTCATGCGCATGCAGGAAACCGATACCAGCGATGAGAACATCAAGGATTTGGTCGGCGAAGTCGCCAACACGATATCGGGCAACGCACGCCGGGACTTCGGCAAGAGCTTCGTCATTTCAGTGCCGACCATCATCGCCCACGATCTGGAGAAGGTGACAACCCCGTATTCGCGCTCATTCGTGATCCCCATCAACTGGCGCACTCATTCAGCCAAGTTGGTGGTCTGTCTCGAATAACTCCTTCAGCGGTTAAGAGAATCCGATCCAGCGTCCGGCCATGGCGACCATCAGCCAGGCGGACAACGTCGCGACCGCGACCACGCGGGTTACCCCATCGGTCTGCCCGCGTCGGATCAACGGATTAAACGCGAAGTAGGTGATAGCCAGGGCGATGAGCAATGAGCTCATCTTGACCCAGAATGCCTGGCGCCCATATAGCTTCACGGGCTCTGAGACGCCCAATAGAATTCCCGTCAGTAGCAGAGTCACCACGGCCGCATTCAGGTAGCGCCGCGAGCTTCGGTGCAATTCACGCGGCGCGACCTTTAAGCCGATGCCCAATACGGCCAACGCGATGATGAGCACCGAACCGCCGAGCAGCGCCAGTGCCAGTAAGTGAGTGGCCTCAATGGCGGGAAACAACCAGGTGGATTGACGGATGGCCTGGCCGAGCGCGGACGCCTCGATGTTCTGAGCGACTGCATACACGGTCATGGCGAGTCCAGATCCAGCGGGCATCCGGTCAGCTGCGCCAGGGTCGGTGAGGTAATGCTGTCGCAGTCAAACCAGTTATAGGCGATGAGCCGTCCAAAAATGATGACGCACGCCCAAGCGCTCAAGGAGACGGCGGCGCAGATTTTAGACTTGCGCGGAACCGGCCCTAGATCCCAGGCCGCCTTATCGCGCTCGACCTTGAAGGTGAAAATCAAAATATTGATGGCGGCGATCAGGATCATCAGGCACTTCAATCGAAACCACAGGCTATGGTAGGTGCGGATGGGAATCGCCAGAAATAACATGCCACCCGTGATGGCGAGCAGCACAAATCCGCCGATGGTCCAAGGCAGCATCCGCGAGAGCATTTGCGAAACCGGCACCTGGCGGTAGGACACACCCATCAGGCGCAAATCAATCATGGCAATGGTGCCGACAAACAGCATGATGGACATGACATGGGTCGATTCCGTGATCGCATACATGTAGAGCGACTCGTGAAGTCCGATGCTCCACGGGGTATCGGCCAATTTGGCGACCCAAGTCTCCAGCATTGCTCCCCACTTTTATTTTATTCGCGCGCCCAAAAAGCCGTATTGCAAAAACGGGCGTCAGAGACGATTATAAGCAAAGATTATATGTGTCGAGGATTCGCGTCGTCCACCCATGGTTCGGCGTGAGATCCGAAAAATAAAGTGGTTGGCTGGTGGAGGAGACCCGATGACACTGCCTACTGTCAAAGCCGCGGGCTGCATGGCGACTGCGATCCTATGCCTCGCAACACCCGTTCTGGCGCATCACGCGTTCCAGGCCGAATTCGACGGCAACGCGCCGATCATGCTGCAAGGTAAGGTCACCAAGGTCGAGTGGATCAATCCCCACACCTGGGTGCATATGGACGTCGTGACCGACGGTGTTTCTCAAGAATGGATGATTGAAGCGGGTACACCCAATACGCTGCTGCGGGAAGGCATCAACCGCGACACATTGAAAGAGGGCGAAGTCATCATCGTGCGTGGTTACCGGGCCAAGGATGTGCGTTGCCGACCTGCCTGCAAAGCCAATGGCCGCGATGTCACCTTCCTCGACGGGCACAAAGTATTTATGGGATCGAGCGGCACGGGCGCACCTAAGGATGGTGCCGACCCCAACGAAAAATAACCCAGTGATTTGCAGTGGTCGCGAGTGACGCGAGGGGAAGTTTCTGAATAAAAATAGTGCGCTTGCCGCAGCGGTGGTCTGGCTGTTCGGTGTTATGCAAAGTCACGCCGCGACGGTCGAACGCATCGCGGGTCACCCCAATTTCAGCGGCGTGTGGTCGGTGATGAACACGGCCAATTGGGACATTGAGCCTCATTTGGCGCGTTCGGCATTGGAGTTGCGCCCGGGTCCCGTAGTTCCGGTCCCGGCCAAGGCGATCGTCGCGTTAGGTGCCGTGGGATCAGTGCCCGCCGGCATGGGCGTTGTCGAGGGCGGCAAAATTCCTTATCAGCCGGATGCGCTCGCCAAAAAGCTCGACAATCAAAAACATTATCTGGAGCGCGACCCGGAAGTGAAATGCGATTTGCCGGGAGTGCCGCGCGCCAATTACATGGCGCTGCCCTTTCAAATCCTGCAATCCGGCAAGTCGTTTCTGATTGCCTATGAGTATGCCGGCGCCGTGCGCGATGTGCTGTTTAAGGACCCCGGTCCTGCGCCCATCGACAGCTGGATGGGCCAGTCGGTGGGTCACTGGGACGGTGATACCTTGGTGGTCACGGTCACCGGCCAAAACGACAGCACATGGTTCGACAGATCCGGCAATTTTCACTCCGCCGACATGAAGGTGGTCGAGCGCTGGACCAAGACCAGCGACAACACGATTCATTACGAGGCAGAGATTACTGACCCCGCGACCTTTACCAGGCCGTGGAAGATGAGCATGACTTTGTATCGCCGCCTGGGTGAGGATGCCCGGCTGCAGCAGTTCAAGTGCGTCGAGTTCGTTGAAGAGTTGATGTATGGCGACTTGCGCAAGGAGCCGTTGAAATGACTACGAACAAATTGCTGATTGCACTGATGAGCGCGTTTTTGCTGGGGGCCGCTGCCGGACCCAACTACAAGGCGCCGATCAATGCCTACGGTCAACCCGATTTGGAGGGCACGTGGACCAACGCCTCGCTCACGACATTTGAGCGCGACAAGCAATTCGGTACGCGCCAGGCGCTCACCGACGCCGAGGTGAAGAAAATCGAGAGCGAGGATGCCAAGGCCGTCGCCGAAGGCAACGCGCCCACGGACCCAAAAGTTAAAACCACCGATCTGCCGCATGAATGCGGCCGCGGATTCAGCGGTGCCGGCTGCGGCTACAACGTGGCATGGATCGATCCGGGTTCGACGGTGATGCGGGTCAACGGCGAACCACGTTCCTCATTTCTCACGGAACCCGCCGATGGCCGGCTGCCGCCGCTCAAGGCGGGCGTGGTGTTGCCGCCGATGTATCAGCATCGCGGCGAAAATCCAGAGAACATGACCTTGGCCGAGCGCTGTCTCACCTCGTTCGGCTACAGTGCCGGACCCATCATGCTGCCGCTGTTGTACAACAATAATTATGAGATTGTGCAAAGCAAGGACACGGTGGCCATTGTGGTGGAGATGGTGCACGACGTACGTTTGATCCACCTGGGCGCAAAGCACCGCGCCGATGGCGAACGTCCGTGGATGGGCGACTCGATCGGTTGGTATGAGGGCCCGACCTTGGTGGTTGAAACCACCAACTTTCCAGAGGCCACGGCGCTTCATGGTGCGTGGAAGGAGTTGAAGGTCACGGAACGATTTACGCGCGTGGGTCCGCACCGAATCCTGTATCAGTTCAAAGCGAATGATCCCAGCGTATGGGATCAGCCGATTGCGGGCGAGTATGAGTTCAGCCCGTCGAATGGACGCATCTTCGAGTATGCCTGTCATGAAGGCAATTACGCGCTCGAAGGCATTTTGGCCGGTGCGCGGGCCGATGAGACTGCGGCCCTGGGGAAGCCCAAGAAGCCTTGACGCTCGCGGTAAGGCTCGGCCTAGGCTCGCCGTGAGCCTATTTGCGTGGATTGATGGTCGGATGCGACGCCGATAGACCGCCATCGACTGCGAGGGCTTGGCCGTTGACGTACGAAGCCGCATCGGATGCCAAGAATAAGGCGGCTTGCGCAATCTCTTGAGGTTCGCCGTTGCGTTGCAAGGGATTCAGCTGTCCGATCTTGTTTTCGGTGCCGCGCTCGCGGGCGCGATCGAAGATCGGTTTGGTCATGCCGGTTTCGATCAGTCCCGGACATATGGCATTGATGCGCACGCCGGTACCGTTTAATTGGTAGGCGATGGTCTGCACCAGGCTGATGACGCCGGCCTTACTGGCGCTGTACGGCACACCGCCAGCGCCCGAGCGTAAACCGGCCACCGATGCGGTGCAGATGATGGAGCCGCTTTTCTGCTTCACCATTTCCCGCGCCGCGTACTGCGCCAAGAGAAAAGTGCCAATCAAATTGATCTGCAAGATTTCGTTGAAGCGCTTGGCCGTCTCCTCGAAAAACGGCACCAAGCCGCCGCTGACGCCAGCGTTGGCGTAGCAGACATCCAGTCGGCCGAATTCTTTGACTGCGCGCGTCACCGCCGCGGCCACGTTCTGCTCTGCAGAAGAATCAGCGATGACGGCAATTGCGCGTCCGCCGGCAGAGTGAATGGCCGCTGCGGTGGACTCGACGTCGGGTGCGCGGTCAAGCGCCAACACCGCGGCCCCTTCGGCCGCAAACAGCAACGCAGTCGCACGACCGATGCCGCTGGCAGCACCGGTGACAATGGCTGACTTTCCCTGCAGTGTGTTCATTGCCGGCCTCCGGTGTATTGCAACTAAGCTAGCATAGCGATTGGTAGGAGGAATCTAATTCATGAGTGATGCGTACATTTGCGATTTCGTGCGGACTCCCATAGGGCGCTACGACGGCGCGCTGTCCCGAGTGCGCACCGACGATTTGGCAGCCGTGGTCATCAAACAATTAATGGCGAAACACACTGCGTTGGCCTCCGCCATCGAGGAGGTGTTTATGGGGTGCGTCAATCAGTCGGGTGAGGACAACCGCAATGTGGCGCGAATGGCGTTGTTATTGGCCGGGTTGCCCTGCGAAACTCCCGGTGTCACCCTCAACCGTTTGTGCGCGTCCGGTTTGGATGCCGTCGGCAGCGCGGCGCGAGCGATTCGCGCCGGCGAGATGGAGATTGCCATTGCGGGGGGCGTAGAGTCGATGACGCGCGCGCCCTTTGTGATGGCCAAGGCCGAGCGCGCATTTCAGCGCGGCGCCGAGTTGTACGACACCACCATTGGCTGGCGATTTGTGAATCCTCTGATGAAGTCGCTGTATGGCGTCGATTCGATGCCCGAAACAGGCGAGAACGTCGCCGCGGAATATCAAATTTCGCGTCAGGACCAAGATGCCTTTGCGTTTCGCTCGCAGCAGCGCGCTGCCCGTGCGCAGGCCGCAGGTGTGTTTGCCCAGCAGATAGTGCCCGTGACGATTCCCGGTGAGAAGAAAGGCGCCCCGGCACAGATCGTGGATCGCGATGAGTATCCGCGGCCGGAAACCACCTTGGAAGGGCTGGCCAAGCTCAAGCCGGTGGTCAGGCCGGACGGTACTGTCACGGCGGGTAATGCATCCGGCATCAATGATGGCGCCGCTGCGCTATTGCTGGCCTCAGCGGCTGCCGTGGAAAAATATTCGTTGACCCCACGCGCGAAGGTGCTTGGATTTGCTTCGGCGGGTGTCGCACCCCGTGTCATGGGCGTTGGCCCTATTCCGGCGGTTACCAAGTTGGCGGCCCGATTGAACATCAAACTATCTGACTTCGATGTGGTCGAACTCAACGAAGCATTTGCATCACAGGCGTTAGCGTGCACGCGTGCATTCGGCTTTGCCGACGATGCCGAACATGTGAACAGCAACGGCGGCGCGATTGCGCTTGGCCATCCGTTGGGAATGTCGGGTGCACGCATCGCCGGCGCTGCAGTCCAGGAACTGCAGCGGCGCTCGGGTCGCTATGCCCTGGCGACCATGTGTGTCGGCGTAGGGCAGGGCGCTGCTTTGGTGCTAGAGCGCGTGTAACGCTGTCGAACGAGATTTTCTTCAGCGGCTGGCAAATAAGTAAACATGAGTTTCTCGGCGACGCGCGGCGCTGTTACATTAGCGGCCTCAAGGCGGAACCAAGTTCTGCATGGTGGAATAAAGAATGAGTATGAGTCAGGCTGGCTTCGAGGTTCTCGGCGGCATCGCTGTCCTCAAATTTGATAATCCGCCGGTCAACAGCCTGGGCCTGGAGTTGCGCCGGGCGCTGGTTGCCGGAATTGAACGTGCCAATGCTGATGTGTCGGTGGGCGCCATCGTGCTGATCGGATTAGGCGCGGGATTTTCCGGCGGTGCGGACATCCGCGAATTTGGAACTCCCAAGGCCACGGCGCAACCGCACTTGGGAACCGTCATCAGCACCGTGGAGGGCAGCGCCAAGCCAGTGATCGCGGCGATTGGCGGTGTATGCATGGGTGGCGGCTTGGAACTTGCGCTGGGTTGTCACTACCGGGTCGCCGCCGCGGGCGCCAAGATTGCCTTGCCGGAAGTGAAGCTGGGCTTGTTGCCTGGCGCCGGGGGCACCCAGCGATTGCCGCGATTGCTCGGTGCCGACGGCGCGCTCAACATGATTGTGTCGGGCGCAACGGTGGCGTCGGAAAAACTGCGCGGCACGCCGTTATTCGATGCATTCGCGGAAGGCGACTTGTTGGAAGCCGCGCTGACGTTTGCCCGCCGGGTGGTGAGCGAGAAACTTGGCGTCAAGCGCGTGCGCGACATCAAGCTCAACATGCCCAATTACGAAGCGTTTTTTCAATTTGCACGCAACACCGTGAAATCGGTGGCCGGCAAATATCCCGCCCCGCTGGCCTGCGTCGAGGCGGTGGCTGCCGCCTATGACCGCTCCTTCGAGGCAGGCATCGCGCGCGAACGGGAACTGTTCACGACGCTGATGCTCTCTCCGGAGTCGGCGGCACTCCGCCATCTGTTTCAGGCGGAGCGTGCGGCGTCGCACATCCTCGATGTGCCGGCCGATACGCCGACGCGGCCGATTGCCAAAGTGGGCGTCATTGGCGCCGGCACCATGGGCGGCGGAATCACCATGAGCTTGATCAATGCGGGCATTCCAGTGGTCATGCTTGAAATGAAACAGGAAGCGCTGGATCGCGGACTGTCGACCATGCGCAAGAATTACGGCGGTGCGTTGAAGAAGGGCACGCTGACCGAAGCCGCGCTGGAACAGCGCCTCAAGCTGGTCACACCGACGCTGGATTATTCGGCCTTGAGCGATGTCGATCTGGTCATCGAGGCGGTGTTCGAAAGCATGGATGTGAAGAAGACCGTGTTCGAAAAACTAGATGCGGTGATCAAACCCGGTGCGATGCTCGCTTCCAACACCTCGGCGCTGAATTTGGATCAGATCGCCAATTTCACCCGGCGTCCGCAGGATGTCATCGGACTGCACTTTTTCAGTCCTGCCAATGTCATGCGTCTGCTGGAAATCGTGCGCGGCGCGAAGACTGCCAAGGACGAACTGGCCACGGCAATGCAGCTTGCCAAGAAAATCGGCAAGGTCGCGGTGGTTTCCGGCGTCTGCGAGGGATTCATCGGCAACCGCATGATTGCCCGCTACGGCGCCGCGGCGCATGAGTTGATCATGGCCGGTGCGCTCCCCGAACAAGTCGACAAGGCCTTGCAGGATTTTGGCATGGCCATGGGGCCGTTTCGCATGAGCGATCTGGCGGGGCTTGATATCGGTTGGGCAGCGCGAAAACGGCGCAAAGCGGAACTTCCCGATCGCGATCACTCCAATGTCGCCGACGATTTGTGCGAGCTGGGGCGTTTTGGCCAGAAGACGGGCGCAGGGTTTTATCGCTACGCGCCAGGCTCGCGCGATCCGCTGCCGGATCCGGACGTTACGGCCATCATTGAAAAGTACCGGCAGCACAAAGGCATCACGCCACGCAAGGTGAGCAGCCAGGAAATCATCGAACGCTGCATTTACGCCTTGGTGAACGAAGGTGCACGCATCGTCGAGGACGGCACTGCGCAGCGCAGTTCCGATATCGACATCGTGTACATCAACGGCTATGGATTCCCGGTCTGGCGCGGTGGACCGATGTTTTATGCCGATCAAGTGGGATTGAGCGAGGTGGCTCGCACCTTGCAGCAATTCGCGTCCGCGCCCGGGGCGGATCAAGAACTTTGGAAACCAGCGCCGCTGTTGGCGAGCCTTGCCCATCAAGGCAAAACATTCAGCGCCTATAAAGGACCCGAGAAGTGACACAAGCCGTCATCGTTTCCACTGCGCGCACCGGTCTCGGCAAGAGCTGGAAAGGCGCCTTTAATATGACCTATGGCGCGACCTTAGGTGCGCATTCGGTGAAGCACGCGGTGGCGCGCGCCGGCATCGACCCCGCCGAAGTCGAGGATGTGATCATGGGATCCACCTTTGGTGAAGGCACGACGGGTGGCAATGTGGCGCGGGCAATTGCATTGCGCGCCGGCTTGCCGACCAGCACCGCGGGCTTGAGCATCAACCGTTTTTGCAGTTCGGGATTGCAGTCGATCGCACTCGCGGCACAGCGGGTGATGACGGAAGGCGCGGCGGTCATCGTCGCGGGCGGACTTGAAAGCATTTCGTGCGTGCAGAACGAAACCAATACCCACATGCGGCGTGATCCGTGGATCGATGAGCATAAGCCGACGCTGTATTGGAGCATGCTGCAGACCGCCGAGACGGTGGCGAAACGCTACAACATCTCCAAGGATGCGCAAGATGAATACGGCGTGCGCAGTCAGCTGCGCGCGGCCGCGGCGCAGGCCGCCGGCAAGTTCAACGATGAAATCGTACCGATGACGACCACCATGGGCGTGGCCGACAAAAGCACCGGCATGATCTCCATGCGTGAAGTCACCATCTCGAGCGACGAGGGCATCAGGCCCGACACGACCTTGGAAGGCGTACAAAAAATTCGTGCTGCCTTGCCCGGCGGGGTGATCACCGCCGGCAACGCCAGCCAATTCTCGGACGGCAGCAGCGCGTGCGTGGTGATGGATGCGACACTGGCGGAAAAGCGTGGGCTTAAGCCCTTGGGGATATTCCGCGGCTTTGCCGTTGCCGGATGCGAGCCCGATGAGATGGGCATCGGTCCGATCTATGCGGTGCCGCGACTGTTGCAGCGCGCCGGCGTGAAAGTCAGCGATATCGATCTGTGGGAGCTGAATGAGGCCTTCGCCTGCCAGGTGCTGTATTGCCGCGACAAGCTCGGCATTCCCGATGAGCTATTGAACGTGAATGGCGGCGCCATCGCAGTCGGCCATCCGTACGGGGTCAGCGGCGCGCGGCTGACCGGGCATGCATTGATTGAAGGCAAGCGCCGCGGCGCAAAGTTGGTGGTGGTCACCATGTGCATCGGCGGCGGTCAAGGCGCTGCAGGCTTATTCGAGGTGGCTTAATGGGCGTGCGCGACTTATTCGAGTTGAGCGGGAAGGTGGCATTGATCACGGGAGGCTCGCGCGGCCTTGGGCTGCAGATCGCCAAGGGCCTTGGCGAGATGGGCGCAAGAATTGCCATCAGTGCGCGTAAGCCGGCCGAACTCGATGCCGCTCGGGAAGAGCTCAAGCAACAGGGCATCGATGCGCTGACCGTAGTGAACGACTTATCCAAACAGGATCAGGCCTCGGTGCTGGTCGATGAGGTGGTCAGGCACTACGGCGCCATGAATATTCTGGTGAATAATGCCGGCACGAGTTGGGGCGCGGCGGCAGAAGACCATCCCCTCGAAGCCTGGAATAAGGTCATGACGCTGAACGCTACCAGCGTATTCGCATTGAGTCAGGCGGCCGCCAATCGCTGCTTCATCCCGCAGCGCTCGGGCAGCATCATAGTGATCGCATCCACCGCCGCGTTGCGTGCCGGGATGCAAATGAAGGCCGCTGCGTACTACTCATCCAAAGCCGCGGCTCTGCACCTGACCCGAGCGCTGGCCGCGGAATGGGGTCAGTTCAACATCCGGGTCAACGCGATTTGTCCGGGGTTTTTCCCGTCAAAAATGGCGAGCGGCTTGTTGGAAGGAATCCAGGCGGAAGTCATCGCCCGCACGCCGCTTGGCCGCATCGGCGGAGATACCGACCTGCAAGGCGCCGCGGTGTACCTGGCCTCGGAAGCGTCGCGCCACGTGACCGGCCAATACATTGCCATCGATGGCGGCGCGTCGAGCATATGACGGGCGCCGCGCAACCGAACGGTCTGCGCGAGAACTCCGCGCATGCGGCGTTTGATACGTCAAAACTGGTCGGCTGGATGCATGAGAACATACCCGGTTTCTCCGGTCCCATCGAGATTCAGCAATTCGCGGGAGGTCAGTCGAATCCGACCTTCTTGGTCAGCGCGCCGGATCAAAAATACGTCCTGCGCCGTAAACCGCCGGGCAAGCTGCTGCCCTCGGCCCACGCCGTCGACCGCGAGTTTCGGGTGTTGGAAGCCTTGCGCGACACCGATGTTCCCGTGGCGCATGCCTATGCGTTGTGCGAAGACCCCGACATCATCGGCAGCGCCTTCTATGTCATGGACTACATTCATGGCCGCATTTTCTGGGACGCCACGTTGCCCGAGGTTGCCCTCGAGCAGCGACGCGGCATCTACGAGGAGATGGTCCGCGTTCAGGCGGCGCTGCACTCGGTGGACTACGTTGCGGTGGGGTTGGGCGATTTCGGCAAGCCGGGCAATTACATTGAACGGCAGGTGACGCGTTGGACCCAACAATACCGCGCTTCACAAACAGAAAAAATCGACGCGGTGGAACACTTGATCGAATGGCTGCCGCGCCATATACCGCCGGGCGAACAGACCTCGATCGTGCATGGTGATTTTCGCCTCGATAACACCATCTTTCATGCCGATGAGCCGCGCATTGCGGCCGTGCTGGATTGGGAATTGTCCACGCTCGGTCACCCGATGGTGGATCTGGCGTATTTTTGTATGCGCTACAACTTGCCTGAAGTTGAATTCCGAGGACTGCGAGGCCTGGATGTGGCGCGGCTGGGCATTCCCACCGAACAAGAGTGCGTTGCACAGTACTGCAAACTCCGCGGTCTGCCGCCGGTCTCGGCGCAAGAGTGGACCTACTACCTGGCCTTTTGCATGTTCAGGCTCACCGGCATTTTGCAGGGCGTCATGGCCCGCGCGTTGCAAGGCAATGCATCGAGCGAAACCGCGCTACAGGCGGGCCGCCGAGCACGGCCGTTGGCTGAACTCGGTTGGCAGCTCATACAAGAATCATTCGGCGATTAGAAATCGTAAGGATCTTCCATGGATTTTTCCCACAGTGACAAGGTTCGAGAGCTTCAAGAGCGCATCCAGGCATTCATGGACGCGTACATTTATCCGGCCGAAAAGGATTATCACGACGAATTAGAGCGCAATCGCCGCGCCGGCAATCCCTGGCAGGTGACCCAGGTCGTTGAAGATTTGAAAAAGCGCGCCAAGGCGGAAGGGTTATGGAACTTCTTTCTGCCGCATTCAGACCGCGGCGCGGGGCTCACCAATCTGGAATATGCGCCGTTGTGCGAAATCATGGGTCGGTCGCATATCGCCCCGGAAGCGTTCAATTGTTCGGCGCCGGACACGGGCAATATGGAAGTATTGGCTCGGTATGCGACGCCCAGCCAACAAAAAGAATGGCTCACGCCATTGCTCGAAGGCAAAATTCGCTCCGCGTTCGCAATGACGGAACCGAACGTCGCCTCCAGCGATGCAACCAACATCCAGTCCTCCATCGTCCGGGATGGCGACAGCTACGTCATCAATGGCCGTAAGTGGTGGACTTCGGGCGCCGGCGATCCGCGCTGCGAGATTCTCATTTTCATGGGAAAGACCAATCCGGAGGCCGGCCGCCACAATCAGCAGTCCATGATTCTGGTGCCGATGAAGACGCCCGGCGTCAAGGTGCTGCGCACGTTGACGGTGTTCGGCTATGACCATGCACCACATGGTCACGCGGAAGTGGATTTCCAAAATGTGCGCGTGCCGGTCGAGAATCTCTTGCTGGGCGAAGGCCGCGGCTTTGAGATCGCGCAGGGCCGTTTGGGGCCGGGACGCATTCATCATTGCATGCGCACCATCGGCGTCGCCGAGCGCGCCCTTGAGCTCATGTGCAAGCGGTCGCAGGAGCGGGTCGCGTTCGGCAAGCGGCTGTCGGAGCAGGGTGTGACCCTGGAGCGCATTGCCGACTCTCGCATCATGATCGACCAGGTTCGGTGGCTGGTGCTGAACGCCGCCTACATGATGGACACGGTTGGCAACCGTGCTGCCAAGGCTGAAATCGCCATGATCAAAGTGGCGGCGCCCAATATGACCCTGCAAGTGCTCGACTGGGCCATTCAAATGCATGGCGGCGCCGGCGTCAGCGATGACACGCCGCTCGCGGCGCTGTGGGCCGGCGCCCGTACGCTACGCTTTGCGGACGGTCCGGACGAAGTGCATCGTGAGGCCATCGCCAAGCTCGAGCTATCGCGCTATCGACCGAAAGAATCCACGCAGGCTAAGGCGCAGCGCGGATAGCCCTTAAACGGAGCGAAAGATGCCTAACGCGCATTTCAAATTCTGGCCACCGCATGCCATGCATTACTTGATCCCGCCTGCGACTAATTTGTTCTATAACGCCGAGGTGTCGGCGCGGCGTTATCCGGACAAGCCGTACTTGGTGTTCTACGACACGTTGATCAGTTTCTCGGAATTCCACGACGAGGCCACGCGGGTGGCGGGTTACCTGCAAAAAAAGCTCGGCGTCGCCAAGGGCGATCGAGTCATGCTGCTCATGCAGAACAGTCCGCAGTTCATCATTGGCTACTACGGAATCTTGCGCGCCGATGCCGTGGTGGTGCCGCTGAATCCCATGAATTTGACTCAAGAAATCCTCAAGTTCGCCAAGGATGCCGGCAGCACTAAGATTGTGGTTTCGCAGGAGCTGTACCCGCGCGTCGAACCCCTGCTCAAGAGCGGCGCGATCGAGCAGGCCATCATCGCGACTTACTCTGATTATTTAAAGGCGCCGACTCGGCTGACGATTCCTGATTTCATTGCCGCTCCGCGCGTCGAGATCAAAGAGCCGGGCGTCACGTTGTGGAAAGACGTACTGGCCAGCAATCTTGCCCCAGGGCCTTTGACGGCGGGCCCCGACGACCTGGCGGTCATGCCGTATACTTCGGGCACCACGGGAACGCCCAAGGGTTGCATGCATACGCACCGCACCGTGATGTATACCGCAGTGGGCAGCATGAATTGGTTTGGACTGCAGCCCGAGATGACCTTGTTGGCCGTAGCGCCCATGTTTCACGTGACCGGCATGCAGGGCAGCATGAATGGTCCTTTGTACATCGGTAACACCGTGGTGTTGTTGCCGCGTTGGGATCGCGACGCGGCGGCGCAATGTGTTGAGCGTTATAAAATCGCCAGCTGGACCGCGATACCGACCATGATTCAGGACTTTTTCTTGAATCCGAAGATCAACGATTATGACTTGAGTTCGATCCGTCGGTTGAGCGGCGGCGGTGCCGCGATGCCGGCTGCGGTCGCGCAGCGGCTGTTGGATGTGGGAATCACCTACGTCGAGGGCTATGGACTGACGGAGACCATGGCAGCCACCCATATCAACCCAAGCGATCATCCGAAGAAGCAGTGCCTGGGGATCCCGATCTTCGGCGTGGATGCTCGCATTATCGATCCGACCACGCTCAAAGAACTGCCGCCCGGGGAAGTCGGCGAGATCGTCATTCATGGACCGCAGGTTTTCTTGGGATATTGGCAAAGACCGCAAGACACGGCGCAAGTGTTCCTGGAAATGGATGGCAAGCGCTTCTTCCGCAGCGGCGATCTTGGAAAAACCGACGAAGACGGCTACTTCTTCATGGTCGATCGGCTCAAACGCATGATCAATGCGTCGGGCTTTAAAGTGTGGCCGACGGAAGTGGAGGCGCTGATGTACCAGCATCCTGCCGTGCAGGAAGCCTGTGTCATTGGCGCTAAAGATGCGCATCGCGGCGAGACCGTTAAGGCCGTCATCGTGCTGAAAGCCGACTACCGCGGCAAGATCAAGACCGAAGCCATCATCGAGTGGGCGCGCGAGAACATGGCTGCTTATAAGTCGCCTCGCATCATTGAATTTACCGAGGCACTGCCCAAGTCGGGCTCGGGTAAAATCATGTGGCGCGAATTACAAGAACGCGAGAACGCAAAAACAACTCCACAGGCGGTAACTGAAGCATGAAAGCGCTGTTGAGCCGCCAAGCCGGCGGTCCCGAAACCCTGACGCTCGAAGACTTGCCCGATCCGCAGCCCGGCAAGGGCCAGGTAGTAATCGCGGTACGAGCGGTCGGCGTGAATTTTCCCGATTTATTGATCATCCAAGATCTTTATCAGTACAAACCGCCGCGGCCATTCTCACCCGGCGGAGAATTGGCCGGCGTGGTGGAACTGTTGGGCGAAGGCGTTACCAACGTCCAGGTGGGCGATCGTGTACTGGTGAGTCCCGTGCGCAGTGCCATGGCCGAGAAGGCCATTGGGGAGGCGAAGAATTGCTGGAAGATTCCGGACGCGATGCCCTTCGACGAAGCGGCGGCACTGCTCATGACGTACGGAACCTCCCAACATGCCCTCAAAGACCGCGCGCATTTGAAGGCGGGCGAAACAGTGCTGGTACTCGGAGCAGCCGGCGGCGTTGGCCTGGCGGCGGTTGAGCTGGCAAAGGCCACCGGCGCACGGGTGATTGCCGCGGCCTCAAGCCCGGAAAAAATTGCGCTTGCCAAAGAACATGGCGCCGATGAAGGGGTGCAATATCCGGTTGGTCCGCTCGATAAGGCCGCGGCGCGCACGCTGACCGATCAGTTCAAGGCCGCTTGCGGTCCTTTGGGCGCGAATGTTATCTACGACGGTATCGGCGGCGATTACACCGAGGCCGCACTGCGCGCGATCGCGTGGGAAGGCCGGCATCTGGTGGTGGGCTTTACCGCGGGAATTCCTAAATTGCCGCTGAATCTCCCGCTGTTGAAGGGTTGCCAGGTGATCGGCGTATTCTGGGGCGAATGGACCACGCGCTTCCCTCAAGAGCATGCCGCCAACGTGGCTGAACTGATGCGGCTGCACAGCGCAGGAAAAATCAAACCCGCGGTGACCGAGCGCTATCCGCTGGCGCGCGGCGCGGAAGCCATTGGCCGCCTAGGCGCACGTCAGGCACGCGGTAAGATCGTAGTCACTCTTTAATCGATTTAACAAAATTCCATCGGGGCCAATCATGGATCTCAATTTCACTGCAGAAGAAGAAGCGTTTCGCGCCGAAGTGCGGGCCTTCTTCGCGGCCGAGCTGCCGCAAGACATTCGCAACAAGCTCGAGTTGGGACGCCGCATCTCCAAAGAAGACATGGTGCGATGGCAGAAGATATTGCACGCCAAAGGATGGGGTGCGCCCAATTGGCCGAAGGAATTCGGCGGTACGGGTTGGAACATCGTGCAGCAGCATATCTTCGAGGAAGAGCGCGCTGAGGCCAATGCGCCGCCGCAGAATCCCTTCTCCATGAAAATGCTCGCGCCCGTGATGCAGGCATTCGGCAGTCCGGCGCAACAACAGTACTTCCTGCCGCGCATCCTCGCCGCCGAGGATTGGTGGTGCCAGGGATATTCGGAACCGGGTTCCGGCTCGGATCTGGCGTCACTGCGCACAAGCGCAGTGCGCCAAGGCGATCATTACATCGTCAACGGCCAAAAGACCTGGAATACCATGGGTCAATACGCCGACTGGATTTTCTGCTTGGTACGAACCAGCACTGAGGGCCGGCAGCAGCAAGGTATTTCGTTCTTGTTGATCGATATGAAGTCGCCCGGCATCACGGTGCGGCCCATCATCATGTTGGATGGCGAGCACGAAATTAACGACATTTTCTTCGACAACGTGAAAGTGCCGGTGCACAACCTCATCGGCGAGGAGAACAAGGGCTGGACCTACGCCAAGTTTTTGCTCAGTCACGAACGCAGCGGCAATGCGGGCATCGGTGCGTGCAAGCGCGCATTGAAGCAGCTGAAGGACATCGCCTCGGAGCAGCCGGCGGATGGCAAGCGGCTGATCGATGATGTGCGGTTCCGCGACCGCATCGCCCAGGTGGAAATGGAGCTGATGGCTCTGGAGATCACCAACCTGCGGGTTTTGTCGGGCTACGCGAAGGATTCAAAGGCTCTGGGACCTGAAGTCTCGATGCTCAAAATCAAGGGCTCGGAAATCATTCAGACGCTGACGGAATTGAAGATGCATGCCTTAGGCCACGATGCGCTGCCCTACGTGCGCGAGGCGTTGGACATCGATTGGAAGGGCAATGCCGCCTTGAACTCGCATTATGGTGCCTATGCGCCGCCCTTGTCGGGTCAATACTTCAACAACCGCAAGACCACCATTTATGCAGGTTCCACTGAGATTCAAAAAAATATCATCTCGCAGATGATTCTGGGACTTTAAGAGAACACCATGGAATTCGATTACACCGAAGAACAACTGGCGTTGCAGGATACGCTGCAGCGCTTTATTTCACGCGATTACGATTTCGATAAGCGTAAGCACGTGTTGCGCTCCGAGGCCGGATTCTCAGCCGATGCGTGGAAACAGTACGCCGAACTGGGATTGTTGGCGCTACCCTTGCCGGAAGACTTAGGCGGTCTTGGCGGTACCGCCGTGGACGTTATGGTGGTCATGGAGCAGTTTGGCCGGGGCTTGTTGATGGAGCCCTACCTCAGCAGCGTGGTGCTCGGCGCCGCCTTGCTGAGCGGTGCCAGCGATGCGTTGAAACAGAAGCTGCTGCCGCAAATCGCCGAGGGCAAGACCAAGGTGGCATTGGCCGCTTATGAGCCGGCGGGCCGATTTGATCCAGCCTATGTGAGCTGCACTGCCGTGCAGAAGAATGGTGGCTGGCGGCTCGCAGGACGCAAGAGCGTGGCGCTCGATGCGCCCTCCGCGGATTATTTCCTGATATCCGCACGCAGCGGCGGTAAGCCCACCGACGCTGACGGAGTATCATTGTTTTTGGTGCCACGCGATGCCCAGGGTCTGACCGTGACCGGGTATGGCACTCAGACGGGGGCTCGCGCAGGCGACCTATTGTTGGAGGATGTGACCTTGTCATCCGACGCCCTGATTGGCGCAGCCGGCGAAGCGCTGCCCAGCATCCGATGGGCGATCGATCGCGGGATTGCGGCGCTGTGCGCCGAAGCGGTGGGCGTGATGAACGCGCTCAACACCGCAACGCTCGAGTACTTGAAAACCCGTAAGCAATTCGGGGTGGCCATCGGCACCTTCCAGGCGCTGAAGCATCGCATGGCCGATATGCTGATGGCCGCGGAGCAGTCCAAATCCATGGCCATCATCGCGGCCGTGCAGGCAGATTCAGATAACGCGGTAGAACGCAGCCGTTCGATTGCCGCCGCCAAAGCCTATATCGGACAAGCCGGCCGCTTGGTGGGTCAGCAGGCCGTGCAACTGCACGGCGGCATGGGCGTGGTCGATGAACACATCGTGAGCCACTACTTCAAGCGGCTCACCATGATCGACATCACCTTCGGCGATGCCGATTACCATCTGGGCCGATTCAGCGATACCTTGTTGAGCGCCTAGGCAGCGAGTTCCTGCTTGCGTACGTCTTTGTCCATGGTGCGAGAGGCCATGAACAGGACGAACGCGGCCGCGAGCGCCAAGATGGGAATGATATACATCGCGTTGTGCAAGCCGATGGCCTTGAAGGCTTCGGTCATGGTGGTTGCGCCGGCATCGGTCATCGCTTTGTGTGCGAAGTGATCGCTTAATGCCCCGGTGCCGACCGGCCCCATGCTGGCGCCTAAGATGTACATGAAGCAGAAGTAGATGGCCACCGCCGTGCCCCGCAGCCGCGGCTCGATCACATCTTGAATCGCCGTATAGACGGTCGCGTAGTAGACGAACATGGTGATAGTGCCCAAGGTCATGAACAGCACGTAGGCGACGATGGAGCCCTTGGGCTGATTGATTGCCATGAATATGCAGGGCGCGGCGATGGCCATGGCGCAGGCCGACAGAATCAAACGCCCATTGCGGCGCTTGGCAGTGAGCTTGTCGGCGAGCCACCCGCCCACCAGCAAGCCGATGGCGCCGACGGCGCCCACCGAAATTGAGGATATGTAGCTGGCCTTCAGCAGGCTCATTTCATGAAAGCGCTGCAGAAAAGGCGTGTTGAAGGAGTTGATGGCATACATATTAAAATTATGAAAAATGCCCGACAGGATGATCCACCACATCGTCGGCAGTGCAAGGACGGTGGCAAACGGGGACTTCACCGCACTTTTCTCGGTGGTGACGACCCGCCCCGTATCGAGCCCACCGCGAACCGGCTCGCGAATCTTCAACGCCATCACGGCGAGGATGATGCCAGGGATGCAGGCGAACCAGAACGCCGCCCGCCAGCCGTACCGAGTAGCGATGGCGCCGGCGCTGACGTAGGCCAGGAAAATACCTGCCGGCAAGCCCAGCATGAATACGCCCATGGCTTTGGAGCGCTGATTGGGCGGAAATAAGTCTCCAATCAGCGATTGGCCCGCCGGCGCGCAAGTCGCTTCGCCGATGCCCACGCCCAATCGAGCAATGAATAACTGTGCATAGTTCTGCGCGAAGCCCGTGGCCGCAGTCAGCACACTCCAGAATGCAGTACCCACCGCGATGAGCTTGTTGCGGCTCAAGCGGTCGCTCAAGGCGCCCAGAGGCAAGCCCACAAAGGCATAAATGACGGTGAAAATGGTGCCGAGGAAACCAAGGGCGGTGTCGCTCAACGCAAATTCGTGTCGCACCGGCTCACCCAAGGCGCCCAACAATTGCCGGTCGAAGAAGTTCAGTAGATTGATGGCGAACAGTAAGAAGAGGGCGTACTTGGCGCCGGTCGCAGTGCGGGCCATGACGCCGGCCGGTTGGCCTGCGGGTGCTCCGCCCTCGAGAGATCGTGGACTCACGGACATTATTGACTCCCCAGCAAAAAGACCAGCCCGGCGCGTAGTGTGCCGCACATCGCCGCCGCCCGCCCGGAAATCAGGCAATTTCGCCATGCGGCCGGCCAAAAAAAGGCGGGCACTGAGCCCGCCTATCTGATCGGTGTTTAACTTTCCAAGCGTCGTTATTTGAACTTCATCCGCGCGGTAAGCCCGAAGGTCCGGGGCGCGCCAATATAGGATGCGATCGTGTTGTATTGGAACGGAGAATCGAACGCCACCGAGTAGTAGTACTTGTCAGCGAGGTTCGCGCCCCAGGCCTCGAGGGCCCACGACTCATCCAACGCACCTATCCCTAAGCGCGCATTCAACAAGCCGAAGCCCGACTGAATTTTGCGCGGATCCAAATCCGATCCGGTGTTGTACGAGGAGTTGTACTTCTCTTCCACACTGGTGTGGATGCCGAAGGTGCTGGTCAGCGGCAACACATAATTGGCCGACAACGCAGCGCTCCAGAGCGGCGCGAAGGACAGACGGTCGTTGTCCCGATGCGTGCACGCGGTGTTGCCCGGGCCGCCGCAGAACAGCGGATCGGCATCGGCGCCAAAGTTGGTGATATTGGTCAGATCCTGTGTCACACCGCCGGCAATGGTCAGGCCGGTAATCGGCGCCGCCCAGGCGAAGTCGATGTCAGCACCCTTGGATATCACGCTGCGCAGCGAGGTGACGACGAACTGAATGCCGGTGAAGGTGTTGAGCTGGAAATTAGTATATTTCTGCCAGAACGCCGACGCATTCAAACGCAAGGTTCGGTCGAACAGCGTGGTCTTGATGCCAATTTCGCCGGAGTCGACGGTTTCACGCGGAAACGCCGTCTGGAAGTTGGGCGTCAACCCGAATGGGTCGGTGGCCGTCATCGGGCCCGTCACTCGCGCCAAGTTGTAGCCACCGGCTTTGTAGCCGTCGGCGACCGAGGCATACGCCATCACTTGCTCATTGAAGCGATACGACGTTTTAACGGTGCCGGACAGATTGTTTTCCGTGTTCGATTGCGAGGTCGAAACCCCATTGAAGAACGGATTCAAGCCGGTGTAGCAACCGTTCAGCACCAGCAAGGGCGCGCCGCTGCCAGGCAGCGTGGCGATCGTGCCGATGTTTGCCAACAGGGCGCCGCATCCCGGTCCACCGCCCGTGCCGTTGTACGCGGAATCTGCGGTCTTTTTCTCTTCCGTTCCACGCAGTCCAATGGTCGCATCCCACTTGGAGGTGATGTGGTAAGTCTCGTTGGTGAACAGCGCGAAGCTGCGAGCGGTCTGATGATAGCTGTCATCCTCGCCCGTTCCTGCGTAAGTCGTTCCCGGCGGCGCACCGACAATCGATGAAACCAGAAACGGATTCAACGTGGTGGCGCCGGAGGCCGCTGATGCCAGCAGACTCAAGTAGTTTTCGAATTGGTTGCCGGTGGTTGCCAAGGTGCGAGTGCTTAAGATCTCGTTGCTGAAGAAGAATCCACCGAGCCAATCCAGTTGATCAGCCTTGCCGGCCAGACGCAATTCTTCGCTGAATTGCTTGAAATCGGTGGAATTCGCGTTGCCATCGGCAGGAAAGTTGATCAGGTCAATGCCGGTGTAGTCCACGTCATTGCCGCCGGCAATGGTGTTATCGCGCCAAGCGGTGATCGAGGTCAGTTTGCCGAAGCCCAGGTTCCAGTTCACTTCGCCTGAAATACCCATGTCGCGCACATGCTGACTGATGGGTTGGTTGTCGTAAGCGACGTAGCTGTTCGGCAAGCGGTTCGGCGAGCCCAAGTCGTTGCCGGGCGAGTCGCCCAAGGCGCCGACTTTGCCGCCCAAAATGGGCGTTCCCGCCAACACATTGACCAGGCCCTGGAATGGGCCCGGATATTGAATCACAGCGCTGCAGCACGATTCGTCGCGGCGCGCGAAATCGGCGATGAGCAACACGTCGAGATCATCGGATGGGGTGATCAGCAACTGGCCGCGGGTGTTATAGGACTTGCGGTCATTGGTGTTGTTCAGAGTGCTCGGGCCAACTCCGTCATTCACTTGTAGATAGCCGCTGTTCTGCTCGAATCCCATGAACAGTCGTCCCGACATGATGGAATTCAAAGGCCCTGTCACCGAGCCGCGAAACTCACGATCGTTGTAATTGCCGCCGGTGATCTCGGCCATCGCCCCAAAGGTATTCGACGGCCGCTTGGTCGTGACGTTGATGACGCCGGCATCATTGTTCTTGCCGAACAACTCGCCTTGCGGGCCATACAAAACCTCGACTTGTTCGAGTTCGCCCAAGTCGCCAAAGGCGACGCCGTTGCGAGGCCGGTATACGCCATCGATGTTCACACCCACGGAAGATTCTAGACCCGGGTTGTCGCCCACCGTGCCGATTCCGCGGATGCGGGCGGTGGTAATGGATTCATTGCCTTCGGAGCTGACCGTGAGACCGGGGGTCAAAATCGCCAAGTTTCTAATGTTGGTAATGCCGGCTTGCTGTAATTGTTCAGCGTTGATGGCCACCACGGAAATGGGCACATCCTGCAAATTCTCGGACCGCTTCTGAGCCGTAACGATAATTTCCTCGAGTGCCGGTGCGGCGGTTGTATCCGCCGCCCACGAAGCGGCGCACGACATCCCGGCGGCGAGTGCGAGAGCCATGGTGATGGCGCGCGTCAGTTTTGATCGGTTCATGCCAACTTCCCCTTGATCCATGTTGAACTGCGCAATCCGCGTGCGCCGCCGTGCCTCGCCTGCGTATAGGCGATTCCGAGCGTCAGTCATTGAATTCTCCTCATGCGTCTATCGTCCGCGGATAACAAGAACCGCGATATTGTTAAGTTATTCTCCGACCCCAGCGACTAGCCAAAGTCGATGTCATCGGTGCCCACCATTGGTGGACGCATACCAGCCCGGTGCGTATGTTGAGGGTACGGAAAGCCCCTGGCAAGCGCCGCACCCGCGGCGCCAATCCGTTGACCAGCTGCGCCACAGGCGACCCGGCGCGGCATCGAAAAGGCATTCAAATGCGTTGTGTAAAAGCTACAAGAGGAGGATTGTTGCTTGTCGGGACGCCCGAACTGCGGGCTTCAGCGTTGAGCCGTTAATCGCTTCAAAGTGCTCAGGTCACGCTGCAGGCCGCACGTTGCGCGGATACGGGCAAGAATTTGACGCTCGATCGCCAAGAACTCCGCTTCCAGCTTCAGTTCCTGGGTCCGTTCTAGCGCAGTCGGCAATTCCACCGGCCATACCGAATCGATGCGGCCTGGCGCCGGCGCCAACACGATCACTCGGTCCGCGAGGTAGACAGCCTCTTGCACATCATGGGTCACGAACAGCACGGTGCGTTTCTCAACCGCAGCGATGTGCAAGATTAAATCGTGCATGACTTCGCGGGTCTGCGCGTCCAGTGCGCCGAACGGCTCATCCATCAGTAATACTTCCGGTTGACTCATCAGCGCCCGGGCAATCGCCACCCGCTGCCGCATGCCACCCGACAACGAGTTCGGGTGGGCGTCCTTCACTCGTTCTAGTCCCATGAGCTCCAGCATCAACGCAGAGCGCTCGCCGGAGTTATCGATGTCGAGCTGTCGATTCGCCTTCAGGCGCTGACTGAAGACGATATTTTCATGCACGCTCAACCAGGGATACAAACTGTAGTCTTGAAAGACCATGGCTCGATCACGCCCCGGGGCCGTAATGGGGCGGGCATCGATCTGTAAGGTACCGCTATCCGGATACTCCAATCCGGCAATCATCCGCAGCAAGGTCGATTTGCCACATCCGGAGGCGCCGACCAACGCAACGAACTCGCCCGCGCGAACCTCGAAGGACACATCGGTGAGCGCACAGAACGGTCCTTGCGGCGTCGAGAAGTGCTTCGTGAGGTGCTTGACCGACAGTGCGCCGCTCATGGCGATCGTGATCCGGCCCAGGGGAACAGCCGGCGGTGCAGCCAGCGCAGCAATTGATCGCTGCCCAAGCCAATCACGCCGATGACGATGATGCCGACAAAAATGCGATCAGTTTGTAAGAAGCGCTGAGCCTTGAGGATGGCGTAGCCCAAGCCGCTGTTGGCTGCGACCAACTCGGCAACCACAAGATAGGTCCATGCCCAGCCCAGCGCAATGCGCAAGGTGTCGAACATGGCCGGCATTGCCGAGCGCAGCAATACCCGCGTCAATACTTCACCATCATTCGCTCCGATGGTGCGCGCGGTCTCGATTTGCGGCATAGGCACTCGTGCCACGTCTTCGGAGAGCATGATGACCAGCTGAAAAAAAGTGCCGATCCAGATGATGGCAATCTTGGACCCTTCGCCGATGCCTGCCCATAACAGCACCAACGGCACGAATGCCACGGCAGGCAAGTAACGGGCAAACTCCAGCAAGGGCTCAAAAAAGGCACGCACCGGACGGTAGGCGCCGATCAACAACCCCAGGGGTAGCGCCGTCGCCGCTGAAATCAAAAATCCTGCCATCACGCGATAGACGCTGATTTTGGCATCGTCGATCAAGTCGCCCGCCGTCAACCAATCGATAAAGCGTTTCAGCACGGCACCGGGGCCGGGTAGAAACAGCGCATCGACCAGGTTCAGTGCGGTCACCGCCCACCACAGCAGAAGTCCCAGAGCGAAACTCGAGCAGGCAATGAGCACGTAGCGCCCGCGCGGCATCGAGCCCCGAATATTCCAGGTCCGCGTCATGCGACGGGCAAATGCGAGCGCCAGGCGATGATCACCGGGTCGGTGCCGAGCGGCGCGTGATCGCGCATGGCTTAAACCGCAGTCAAGAAGGAAACGCCCACCGCGCCTAGAAAATGATCGACACGCCGCCCGCTGGGCGCGACCGACCCATAATCGGCCGCCAGTATTCGCGCAACCCGGTGCCGGTGATAGCTGTACAGTAATTCCCGGCAGGTGATCACCTGCCGGTCTTTTTCTGCGTACAAGGAGCGATGCAGTTTGGGCAGCTTGTACCAGGGCATGCCTGGCCGCACATGATGAGCGTTGTGGTAAGGAAAATTCAGCACCAGCAAATTGAGCCACCACCAGCGCTCAGCGACCAAATTCGAGTAGGTGTTTTCGTATTCGTAGCGAAGATCGCGGCGCGGGTCAGCCGGTGCAGCCTGTAGGGACTGCGACGCAAAGACCTCGTAGGTGTGTTGAAACGCGTCGAGAAAGCGCAGCACCGTGACAAACAGTAAATACGCCAGCGCATACAACAGCACGGCCTTCATCGAAATCCAGGCCAGAACTGCGAACGCCGCAATACGTAGGCCGAGCAACACGAGCATGCGAACTTGTTCGCCGCGAGCGCCCGAGGCAAAGGGCTTGGCGATAATCATGCCGCGCATCATCAGCTCCACGGTCGGGACGTAGACCCATTCCAATGCAAGAAGGCATCGTCTCATCCAGGCGGGAGTTCGGTTGAGCGCGGCGCGGTAATCGAAGGTCACCACATCCAACCGGTCGGAGTGATGCCGTAAATGCTTTTTCTTCAAGCGGCTGTAGTCGGCAAGGCAGGCGCCGTTGATCCAACTCATGAGCACGCCCAGGCGGTCGTTGGCGATGGCGCCCGAAAAAATCGCATGGTGAGCGCAATCATGGATGAGATACGCGGAAAAAATCAGGGTGTGTGCCGTCAGTAGCACCCCGCAAACGTTGGCACTCCATTCAGGAAAGGTCAGCAGCCAAATCCCAGCCGGCCAGCCGAACAACACGTAAGCAATCGCCAAGCCATTGGGCCAAGCCGCGATCAGGCGCTGCAAGGATCGATTCATGTCATCCTCCCGGATTGGCCTGCAAGGCCGCGACGAAACTGGCGTCGTAGGTCAACTCGATCGAGGGCTGGACCTCCAATTGGCCTTCCTTCCTCAGCAGATCGCCGATGACTTTGCCGCTGGCATAAAAAGAGGGCAGCGCATCGGACTTCTTAAAAACATCTCCTAGGTGCGACAGCGTTGGATTCTCGATATTCGCAAGCTGCTCGGCCACTTCCGCCGGCGTAATCTCCAGGGTCTTGGCGATGATGGCGGCCGCCTTGGCAGGTTCCGCTTGCATGAATGCCAGGCCATCCAGTGTGCCGCGAATCAAGCCTCGCACCCATTGCGGATTCTTGGCGATTACCGACTCGCGCAGCGCCAGCACATCGGTGATCATGCCCCGCGCATCGCGCGAGGAGAGCAGCACATGGAAGCGCTTGCCGCCGCCGGATTTGGTGAGCACAGAGACGTTCGGTTCGTACGTGACGCCGACATCGACTGCGCCGCCGGCCATGATGCCCACCACGCCTTCGGGTGTGGTATTGACGGGACTGATGTCTTTTTCTGTCAGACCATCCTGGGAGAGCGCGTAGCCCAATAAAAAATCCGAGGGCGACGCGGCCATGAAGGCCACTTTGCGGCCTTTGAGTTCTTTGATGCTGTGTATCTGTGTGCTCGCCAAGATGGCGTCGCCGCCCACGGAGTAGTCGACCGGCATCACCACTTTGATTTTCCAGCCGCGCGCGTTCGAGGCGATCACCTGATCATAGGTCAGAGTGGTCGCGTCCAGCTGCCCGCTTTGCAGCGCGCCGGCCATGATGGAGTTGTCCGCAAAATTAACCAGCTTCACATCCAGGCCGTACTTTTTGTAGAACCCATTGGCCGCGGCGCAGTAAATGGGACCGTAGCCGATCCAGGTCACGACGCCCAGATTCACGGTATCGGCCGCGGCGATCTGCGGCAGCGCCAGCATGGCAAGGCCCAGTGAAGCGATCAGTTTCATCGCCCCATAGTTGAATGAAAAGGCAGTCCACGCAAGCCCGCCAGTGACAACGATGCAGGTGCACTGTGACGGTGCGCCTGGATCATCGGCGCGCGCAACGGTTGAGCGTGGTCAGGCGCCGGGGCATTGCGGATACAGCGTCAGCAATTGCCGCATCACCCCATTGGTCCAGCCAAAGCCGTCTTGCAGCGGATACTCGCCGCCGCCGCCGCGCTTTCCGAGGTTCACGACATCGTATTTTTCGACCAATTTGCCGGTCTGCCGATAGACCTCGCTGACGTTGCTCATCCAGCGGCAGGCAATGGTTTGCGCCAACGCCGCTTGCTGGGTGCGGCGCAGCCCAGCCACGGCGATCCATTGCAGCGGCGCCCAGCCATTGGGCGCATCCCATTGCTGGCCGGTCTTAATTGGGGTGGTGACCAAGCCGCCGGGCTTGAGCAACTCGCTGCGCACCGCCTGCGCCACCGCGGCGGCTTGGGCCGGCGAGGCAGCGCCGACGAACAAGGGGTAGAGCATGGCCGAGGAAATGCGACCGGTGGGACGGCGCTGCATCCAGCGATAGTCCTGATAGTTGCCGGCCGTGGCCTGCCACAGGTACCGATCGATGGCCTGCCGGCGTGCAACGGCCCGCTGCTTGAATGCGGTGGCGCAAGCTAAGTCGCGAGTCCGCTGGCAGCCGTCGCGAATGGCGCTCTCCAATCCAAACAGCAGGCTGTTCAAATCGATGGGCACGATTTCGGTGGTGTCGATGCTGGCGAGGGATTTCTCCTCGCTGAACCAGCGTGAGCTGAAGTCCCAACCGCTTTCCGCAGCGGCACGGATGTCACGAAATAGAGGGCCGGCGGTGCGGCCGCTGGAACGCTGCAAATCCGAGTCCTCGGCAAAGGACTCATCGCGCGGCGAGTCTTTGTCGTCCCAGTACCGATTCAGCACGGCGCCGTCGGGCATCGAAACCACGCGACGCAATGCCGATCCGCGTTTCACACGATGGCTGCCATCCATCCAAAAGGCGTATTCGCGCTTCAGCTGCGGCAGATAGTGTGCCAACCCCGCCGCGGCATCCTGCGGATCGGTCAGCGCGGCCATGAGAAAGAAAAAGGGCGGCTGCGAACGGCTGAGGTAATAGGTGCGTGCCCCATTCGGCACATGCCCGTAGTGATCGATCAGGTACGCGAAATCGTCCGTCATACTGCGGACCAACTCCAAGCGTCCGCTTTGCACCAAGCCCAGCATGGTGAAATAGGAATCCCAGTAATACATTTCGCGAAAGCGGCCGCCGGGCACCACATAGGGCTTTGGCAGCGGCAACAGCGAGGAGTAATCGGGCGCCGACGTCGTGGTTCGCGTCAGCGTGGTCCAAAGATCATCAATGTGCTGAACCAGCGGGACCTGATCCGCCGCGGCGGGCGGCGCGGCGATACTGCCAGGCAAATCGAAGTGCGCAACCACGAAGGCTTTGAGATCCGCATCAGAGCTCGGCCGCGCCGCGGCAAATTGCCGGCGAATGTCGGCCGGAGGTTCGCGTGGGAGTGCATCGGCAAATAGTTTGCCGTCGCTGAAAATCTTTTGCAGTTGCACCGTGCTGAATAGCTCGGGATACAGCTCCTGCGGCGTCTGTAGCCCTTGCGCGCGCAATGCGCTCAAGGGCCAGAGGAATAGCAATAGAGCGCACGCGGTGAGGTGTTTCACCGCTGCACTATACCGTCAAAAGGCCAGGTCGAATGCCACCTCACCTTGCACGGCGACTTGATACGCGGAGACCTTGCGCTCAAAAAAGTTGGTTAACTCTTGCACGTCTTGCAATTCCATAAAGGCGAATGGATTGCGTGCGCCGTAGCAGGCCGGCAGCCCGAGCATCAATAGCCGCTGATCGGCCACGTAGTGAATGTACTCGTGCATTTCAATGCGGGTGAGCCCGACCACGCCTTCGGAAAGCACGTCGTCTGCAAAGCTGGCTTCGCAGTCCACCGCTTCCTCGATCATGGCGCGTACGTCCGCAGCCCATTGGGCGTCGAATAGTTCAGGCTCCTCCTGGCGCACGGTGCGCAGCACCTCATAGGCGAAGGCCATGTGCGCGCTTTCGTCGCGAAACACCCAGTTGGTGCCGGAGGCCAGCCCCGGCAGCAAGCCCCGGGATCGCAGAAAGTACACGTAAGCGAAGGCGCCAAAGAAAAATAGTCCCTCGATACAGCTGGCGAAGCAGGTGAGGTTCAGCAGAAATTGGCGTTTATGCTGCGCGGTCTCGATGCGTTGCAAATCGGCCACCGAGTCGATCCAGCGCTGGCAGAAGCGCGCCTTCTTGCTGATCGAGGGGATGTTTTCCACGGCAGCAAACGCGCGGGCTCGTTGCTCTTGATCGGGAACGTAATTATCCAGCAGCGTCAGATAAAACTGAACATGCAGCGCCTCTTCGTAGAGCTGGCGCGATAGATACATCCGCGCCTCGGGCGAATTGATGTGCTTGTACAGGCTCAGCACCACGTTGTTGGAGACGATGGAATCTCCGGTTGCAAAGAAAGCGACCAGACGTTCGATCAGATGACGATCGGCAGGGGTCATGCGGCGCTGCAAGTGACCCAAATCGATTTGGAAGTCGATTTCCTCCACGCTCCACGTGTTCTTGATTGCGGCCCGGTACATATCATAGAACTTCGGATAGCGCATCGGACGCAGCGTTAAGTTGAAACCGGGATCGAGCAGGCGGTTCATTGGCAGGCCTCGCAGGATTGCGGATTTTCCAAGGAGCAGGTTACGGCATCTACGCTTAGGGTGGTCTTGGCGATCCGCGTGGCCGGACGCGAGCGCAGGTAGTAGGTGGTTTTAAGCCCGCATTTCCAGGCGTACATATACATGCTGGAGAGTTGGCCGATGTTGGGGCTGGCGATGAATAAATTCAGCGACTGACTTTGATCGATGTAGGCGCCGCGCTGCGCGGCCATCTCAATCAGGGCCTTCATGGGCAGCTCCCAAGCGGTGCGATAGATGGTTTTCAACTCCTCGGGCAGCGCGTCGATGGCTTGTACGGACCCGTCGGCAAACTTGATGGCGTCACGAATCTCATGGTTCCATAGACCCAATTGTTTCAATTCATCGATCAGATAGGCATTGATCTGGATGAAGTCGCCCGACAACGTCTCGCGCTTGAACAGATTCGACAGCTGCGGTTCGATGCATTCATAGCAACCGGCGATCGAGGCAATTGTGGCCGTCGGCGCGATGGCGACCAACAAACTGTTGCGTAACCCATGCGAGCGAATTTGATCTCGCAGCTGCGTCCAGCGCGCCACGTCGTTGGGGGTGACTCCCCAAGCGTCGAATTGCAGCTCACCGGTTGAGGCGCGAGTCTCCGGGAAGGCGGGATGGGCGCCGCGTTCACGCGCCAGGTCGCACGAGGTGCGCAGCGCATGAAAATAAACTTCCTCGGAGATTCGGCAGGATAAATCCCGCGCGGCTGGGCTGTCGAAGGGCAGCCGCAATTTGAAAAACACATCTTGCAGGCCCATCAGTCCGAGCCCGACCGGACGCCAGCGCAGATTGGATTGGCGCGCCGTGCTTAAAGGATAGAAGTTCAGGTCAATGACGCGGTCGAGCTGGCGTACCGCGAGCTCGACGGTATGCGCTAATTTTTCGAAATCCAGCGCATCGTGTGCGACGTGGCGCGCCAGGTTGATGGAGCCCAAATTGCATACGGCGCTCTCGGCCGCGCTGCTGACCTCGAGAATCTCCGTGCACAAATTCGACAGGTGCACGACCGCGGTCGCATGCAAGGTTTGATTGCAGGCGCGGTTGGATTTGTCCTTGAAGGTCATCCAGCCGTTTCCGGTTTGCGCCAGGGTTCGCATCATTCGGCCGTAGAGTTCGCGCGCCGGCAGTTGTTTGCGCGCCAGGCCACGCGCCTCGGCTTGGGTGTACGCGTCCTCAAAGGCTTTGCCCCACAAATCCGGCAGGTCAGGCACATCCTTCGGGTCGAACAAGGACCAAGACTGGTCGGATTCCACCCGCTGCATGAATAGGTCCGGCACCCAATTGGCGAGATTTAAATGGTGAGTGCGCCGCGCATCGTCACCGGTGTTGTCGCGCAGTTCCAGGAAGGCTTCGATGTCGGCATGCCAGGTCTCCAAGTAGACGCAGGCGGCGCCCTTGCGTTTGCCGCCTTGATTGACGGCTGCTACGGAAGAATCCAAGGTTTTCAGCCACGGCACGATGCCATTGGATAGGCCGTTGGTGGAACGGATCAATGAGCCTTCAGATCGAACTCGGTGCCAGGCGACCCCGATGCCTCCGGAGAATTTCGACAATAGGGCGATGTCTTTGTACTTGTCATATACGCCCTCCAGCGAATCGTTGGGCGAATCAAGCAAGAAGCAGCTGGACAGCTGCTCGTGCAGAGTCCCGGAATTAAACAGCGTCGGTGAACTCGGCAGATAATCCAGGCTTGAGAAGGCCTGATACAGATCAATCGCGTCGTGCGCCGTGGCGCTCAACGCCACCGCCACGCGCATCCAGAAGTATTGCGGCGTCTCGACCACCTGGCGCAGGGTGGGGTGCTTGAGCAGGTAGCGGTCGTACAGCGTACGTAGGCCGAAGTACTCGAAATTGAGGGTGCGTGTGCTGTCGATGGCATCGTTCAGCTTGCGTGCATTCGACTCGACGAACTGCAACACCCGTTCGTTGATCAGGCCGACGTTGAAACCCACGCGGATGGATTGAGAAAACGAATACACGCCGTGGCCTTCGACTTCCTTGTCGATGAATGCAGCCAGCAAGCGTGCGGCCAGTTTCGAATAGGCCGGGTCATCCACCATGAAGGATGAAGCGGTGCGTATGGACAGCTCATCCAGCTCGCGCGTCGTCGCACCGTCATATAAACCGGCGATGGTCTTGAGCGCAATGCGCATGGGATCCACATCCGGTATCCCTTCGCAGCAACGCGTGATGGCGCGAACGATTTTGTTGAGGTCGATGGGTTCGTGCCGGCCGGAACGCTTGGTCACTCGCATGGGAGTGCGTGGCGCGGGCGGCGGATTGAGGTTAAAGGCGGGTTGGACAACTGAGTTCATGGCGTTTTCCCGTTAAGTTCCGAGGACCTCTTCGGAGCTCAACGGGAACGTACGGAGCAGCCCGGCACGCAACGCGCGCAGGCAATTACTCCGGCCGCTCCTCCCACGAGAGCTCCAAAGCCGAGCTGCATCTCTTGCGAGATGCGGATCGCGGCAGGTCTTCGGACTTCCGGGCATTGCCGATGTCGGCTTTCCTACTGTGATGCCGCTTCCCAAACCGCCGTTTCAAAGCGTTTCAGTGCAAAGGCATCGTTCGTTCCCAGTTACCGCTGCGGGGCAGCTCCGGAATTGCACCGGATTCCCTTTTAGGCCTAGCTGATGTGCCAGGCACCGCGATGGGCCACAAGATATTGTGTTTGGTGGCATGCGTCAATCGCGTTAAACTTTCCTGACTCCCGTGCTGAACTCATTCCATCCCGTCGTTGCCGCGTGGTTTTCGCGGACCTTCGATGCGCCCACTGATGCGCAGCTGGCAGCGTGGCCGGCCCTACAAGCCGGCCGCCATGTCTTGGTGGCGGCACCCACCGGATCAGGCAAAACCTTCGCGGCATTTCTCGCTGCCATCGATGCATTGGTGCGGGAAGGCATCGAGGCGCCGTTACCCGATGAAACCCGAGTGCTGTATGTCTCGCCGCTCAAAGCGCTCTCCAACGACATCCAGCGCAATCTCGAGGCGCCTCTCAAAGGCATCCGCGAGGAGCTGGCCGCGAGAAACCTGCCCGATGTCGAGATTCGCGCGGTGGTCCGTACCGGCGACACCACCCAGGCTGAACGGGCGCTGATGCGCCGGCGTGCGCCGCACATCGTCGTGAGCACGCCCGAGTCGCTGTACATCCTGCTGGGATCGGAGTCTGGCCGGAACATGCTGCGCACCTGCCGTACGGTCATCGTCGATGAGATCCACGCCATTGCCGGCTCGAAGCGCGGTTCGCACCTTGCCTTGTCGTTGGAACGTCTGCAGGCCTTGGCGGGACCCACCCTCACCCGGATCGGGTTGTCCGCCACTCAGAAACCGATCGAGGAGGTGGCGAAGTTCTTGGTAGGCACCTCGGGCAGCGGTGACTGCACCATCGTGGACAGTGGCCACCTGCGTTCGCGGGATCTGGCTTTGGAAGTGCCCGCTTCACCGCTCGAGCCAGTGATGTCGGGCGAGGTGTGGACGGAGGTGTACGATCGGTTGGCGCAGCTCATCCTCGAACATCGCACCACCCTGGTATTCGTCAATACCCGCCGCTTGGTAGAGCGGGTGGCGCGTCATTTGTCGGAGCGAGTCGGCGAGGGCAACGTCGCGGCGCATCACGGCAGTTTGTCGAAAGAACGGCGGCTCGATGCCGAGCAACGCCTGAAACGCGGCGAGCTCAAGGTGCTGGTGGCCACCGCATCGCTTGAATTGGGAATCGATATCGGCGATGTGGACTTGGTCTGCCAGTTGGGGTCCACCCGCTCCATTAATGCTTTTTTGCAGCGTGCGGGACGCGCCGGGCATTCGGTCGGCGGCACCTCCAAAGCGCGGCTATTCCCGCTGTCGCGCGATGAACTGGTGGAATGCGCCGCGCTGCTCACCGCAGTACGACTCGGCGAACTGGACTGCCTGCACATTCCGCAGAATGCATTGGATGTGTTGTCGCAGCAGATCACGGCTGAGGTGTCGTGTCGTGAGTGGCAGGAAGATGAGCTGTTCGCGTTGGTGCGCGGTGCCTATCCCTACCGTACCCTGCGCCGCGAGGAGTTCGACGAGTGCGTCAAAATGCTGGCCGAGGGCTTTAGCACGCGCCGCGGCCGGCGCGGCGCCTTGCTGCACCATGATGCCATCCATCACATGCTACGTCCGCGCAAGGGCGCACGTCTGACCGCGCTCACCTCGGGCGGCGCAATTCCAGACAATGCCGATTACCGCGTGATGCTGGAACCGGAATCCGTGGTGGTGGGTTCGGTGAACGAGGATTTCGCGGTCGAGAGTTTGCAGGGCGATGTGTTTCAGCTCGGCAACACCTCGTACCGAATCATGCGCGTGGAGCGAGGTACCGTGCGGGTCGAGGATGCGCATGGCCAGCCGCCTTCCATCCCGTTCTGGCTGGGCGAGGCGCCGGGTCGCACGCAGGAGCTGTCGGCGGCGGTGTCTGAACTGCGCGCTGAATTTGAACGGCGTGTCGTGGCGCAGCCCGACGCCGCCTTGCGCTGGTTGCTCGATGACCTGAAGTTGGATGAGCCCTCGGCAGCACAAATCGTTCAGTACCTGAGCGCGGGCTGTGCGGCCTTGACTTGTTTGCCGACGCAGGACACGGTGGTATTCGAGCGCTTTTTCGACGAGTCGGGCGGCATGCAGCTGGTCATCCATTCGCCGTTCGGCAGCCGTGTGAACCGTGCCTGGGGCTTGTCGCTGCGTAAGCGCTTCTGCCGGACCTTCAACTTCGAACTGCAGGCCGCGGCGACCGAAGATCACATCGTGTTGTCGCTAACCCATGCGCATAGCTTTGAACTCGCCGACGCGGCGCATTATTTGAATTCCAACACGGTGCGCCAGGTATTGATTCAAGCGCTGTGCGCCGCCCCGATGTTTGGAGTGCGCTGGCGTTGGAGTGCAGGGACGTCGCTGGCATTGCCGCGCTTTCGCGGCGGTAAAAAGGTGCCACCGCAAATCGCGCGCATGAACGCCGAAGATCTGCTGTCATCGGTGTTTCCCGACCAAGTGGCTTGCGCGGAGAATCTGCCGGGCGAGATCGAAGTGCCGGAACACCCCCTGGTCCGGCAGACCATTCGCGACTGCCTCGAAGAGGCCATGGATGTCGATGCCTTCGAAGCCGTGCTGCGAGGGTTGGAAAGCGGCGCGATTTGCGTGGTGGCGCGCGATCTCACCGAGCCGTCACCCTTGGCGCTCGAGGCCCTGAACGCGCGGCCATATGCGTATCTGGACGATGCGCCGCTGGAGGAGCGGCGCACCCAAGCCGTGATGAGCCGCCGCTGGCTCGATCCGGTGGACGCCGGAGAGATCGGCAAACTCGATCCGGAGGCCATCGCGCGGGTGCGCGAAGAAGCGTGGCCCGATGCGCGCAGCGGCGATGAATTGCATGATGCGTTGTTGTGGCTCACCTTCATGACCGATGCAGAGGTGCAGGGTAATTCTGCGTGGCCTTCCCTGATGGCTGCGTTGGCGCAGCAGGGGCGTGTTGCGCATCTGTCGCAGTACGGTGCGGATTTTTGGGTGGCCGCTGAGCGGCGCGCCCTTTTCGAACCCGTCACCGATGAATCGCGCATCGACGTTATTCGCGGTCGTCTGGAGGGCCTAGGGCCGGTGACGGAAACACGCCTCTCACTGCCGATGATCGGATCGCCGGCCGACGTGCAGATCGCGTTGGCGGTCTTGCAGGCCGAAGGGTTTGCCATGCGCGGGCGGTTTACGGGCGCGGCCGACGAGGAGTGGTGCGAGCGGCGACTGCTGGCGCGCATCCATCGTTATACCGTCAAGCGGCTGCGTGCAGAAATAGAGCCGGTGTCGGCACGCGATTTCTTGCGCTTCTTGTTCGAGTGGCAACGGGTGATCCCGGCCGCGCGCATGCAGGGTTCGGATGCCCTGGCAGCGGTGTTGGCCCAGTTGGAGGGCTTCGAATCGCCTGCGGGCGCTTGGGAAACCGACGTGTTGCCGGCACGAATTGCCGAATACGACCCGGAATGGTTGGATGAGCATTGTCGGGCAGGTCGCTTTAGTTGGACGCGGATTGCGGCGCGCGCACTGGGGCGCGAGGACTCCGATGGCGATGCTGTGGCGCCCCCGCGAGCGCGCG
>CAZZWE010000029.1:0-36457 GCA_964657675.1 uncultured Steroidobacteraceae bacterium | reverse complement strand
GGGCATCGGGCGTGAAGTGATAAGCGACGGCACCGCGCCACGTCACGTTTGAGTTGGACTGCGACTCATCGGCATCGATGAAGTCCTGCAGCGGTCCGTAGTTGCCCATGCCGCCGGCCTGATATTGAGTGGAGCCGTGATAATCGAACTTCTTGCGCTCCCAGGTATAGCGTGCGCCGAGCGTGAAAGTGAAGCCGGCAATGGTGTAGTCGCCTTGACCGAACGCCGCCGCGGAATCGCTGAGCTGCCTGCTCGTATCATAAGATCTCTGCGCGATGCCATCGAACGCGCCGGGTCCCGGCGGAATGCCGAAACCGCCGAACTCATCCGCCTGCGCAAACAGGAACAGCGGCTGATTCTGTCGCAAGTTTTCATCCAGCAGGAAAATGCCGCCGACCCAATTCAAGGTCTCGGAGTTGTGCGCGACACGGAATTCTTGGGTCACGGTCTTCGATCGCACGCCGTAGGTGGCCGACAAGAGGTCGTTGGGACTTGCGTCGGTCTCCTCGGGATGAAACTTGTCGTTGTACTGATACGAGGTGATGGAGGTCAGGGTTGCAGGACCTGCCGCATAGTCCACCCGGAACTGATTGATGGAATTAAGCGCGGTCAAGTTCTGCAAACGATTGAACGATCCCGACCACACGGCGCTCGTGGGATAGCCAAAAAGATCCACGCAGCCGCCGCCGAAGGCCTGCGCAGGGGTGCAGGTGGTCGGTGTCGCCGACCCTTGCGTTCCGGGCACATAGGTGCCGATGTGGCCGTAGGGCGTGGGGTGGTTATCGACATAGCCCAGCAGGCTTTGCCAATAGATCGTGAGCTGGTCGTTGGGCTTGTACTGCAATTGAGCGCGGAAGGCCTCGTTGCTCACATTATCGATATTATCGCCGGTGTATGCGTTCTTGAAGTAGCCGTCGGAGCGGTTGACGACGAGTGAGATTCGGCCTGTGAGGTCCTGCGCCAAAGGCCCTCCGACACCACCTACCAACTGCGACGTATTGTAGCTGCCGTACTCGACGTGCATGTCACTGGAGTACTCATCGGTGGGGCGATTGGAGGTGAAGACCAGCGCGCCGCCGCTCGTATTACGCCCGTATAGGGTCCCTTGCGGACCCTTCAAGATCTGGATTCCTTGCAGATCGAATAATGCGAATGATTGCGCGGAGGGCGCGTTGATATAGACATCGTCGATATACACGCCGTTCGGGCCGGCATTGTTGGTGTCGAAATCATTCAGTCCGATACCGCGGATGGTAATGAGCGGTTGATTGCCCTGGCCGATCGGACTGATGATGGTGACGTTTGGCGTGATCTGCCCGAGATCCTGCGTGGATTTGATGCCCGCAGACTCGAGCGCTCGATTCGAGATCACCTGCACCGATACGGGCACATCCTCGATGTTCTGTGCGCGACGCTGCGCCGTAACAATGATTTCTTGCAGAGCATCTCCCGAGTTGGCAGGTGGTGTCGCCGGCGCGGCCACCTGAGCCTGCGCAGCGGCGCCCCAAAGTGCGACGCTGATTGCGACCGCGATCCGAACGGAGGTATTAGTCATCCCTATCCCCATTTTTTTCTCCCAAGCAAAAGTTGTCTGCGTAACCCTCGATGTTTGCCCGGCAGTGGGCCGTGATGATCAACTCACCGGCGGTATTCCGCAGTTTCTTGACACTAACTCGATATAAATCGAATTGCAACATGCCGTGCGGTAAGATGGTGAGCGAATATTACGCAGGGGAAGTCGTTAGTCTGGTGTGTCATGACTGATCACAAAGCATCCATCGAACACAGTTCAGAGCAGGACGGCAGTGCCGAGCCCTTGCAGATCGGCGGCCGCCGAGTGACTCAAAAGCGCAGCCAGATTCGAGTCGAGGCGTTGCTGATCGCCGCCGATCAATTGCTGCAAACGCAACAGATCACCGATATCGGTATCTACGATGTAGCACACCTCGCCGATGTACCGCCGGCTTCGGCGTACCATTTCTTTCCTACCAAGGAGTCGGTATTTCTCGCCTTGGCTGATAAATACCTGCAAGAGTTGCATTTGGCACTGGCTGCCTCAATGGATCTGGCCGTCGTTGAGAGGTGGCCTGACTATATCCAGTCCCGCTACGATGCGGCTGTCGCATTCTTCAATGATCGAGTGGCGGCTCGAAAATTGCTATTGGGCGCGGTCGTGGGGTCAGACATCAAGAACCTTGATCTTGCCGATATCGACCGATACACCGCTGCCTGGTACGACGAGATGAACATGATATTCGTGATGCCTTACGTCAAGGATGCGCATCTGAAGTTCACGGTTCTGATTGGTATTTACGATGGGATTTGGCAGGCCTCGTATGCCAAGTACGGCCACATCAACGCAGAGTTTGCACGCGAGGGGCTCGCCGCAGGAATTGCTTACCTCGAGACGTTCTTGCCGAAGACCATTCCGCTGCGCGATCCTTCCAAGCGGTAACTAACCGCCGTAGCGCATCTCTTTGATTTTTTCGAAGAACTCCGACCATTCGCTGTCGGTTAAGCGTGTGGGCTCGCCGAGCGCGCGCGACAGGATGTATTGACGGCACATGATTTCAAGCCGCTGCGCGAGCTTTACGGTGGAATCAAGATCGCTGCCGCGGCAGGTCATGCCGTGATTGCTCATCAAGCAGGCACTGCGGTTGCGCAGCGCTGCCGCGACGTCTTCCGCCAAGCGTACACTTCCGAAGGTCGAGTATCGAACGCAGGGCACGTCATCGCCGCCAAATAGTCCCACCAAGTAATGAAAGCCTGGCAACGGCTTGCCGTGACAAGCCACCGCCACGCAGTGATCGGAGTGGGTGTGAACGATCGCATTGGCGTCCGGATTGTCGCGATAGACCGCCGCGTGCAGTTGCCATTCGCTAGAGGGTTTTTGCGCCGCGCTCCAGCGTTGCGCAGCATCGATGAAAACAATGGAATCTTCATTGATGGATTCAATGCTGGCGCCCGTTGGTGAGATCAGCAGACCATCGTTGAATCGGCAGCTGATGTTTCCCGAGGAGAGTTCATTCAGGCGCAGCTCACAGGCCTCTTTGTAGGCTTTCACCAGCGCTTGACGGGCGCTTCGCTCGCTCGGATCGCTCGTACGTTGTGCCATGATCGCTACCTCGCCACGTTGTCGGCTTCGCGCATGCGGGCCAGTGCTCGAGCGAAGAAATCCTGGTTGCCCATGCTGCCAGGTTTCAGCACGAACGACATCGCGTGACTGCCCCGGGCGTGACAATAGCCGCCGAACAATTCATCGTCATACGCCGCGACTTCAAGCCGCTTGATTGCCAGCGCACTCAAGATCTCTCCCGACGTCTCGCCGCCGGCAATGAGGTACTTGCTTACGCCCAGATGTCGAAGGCGAACCGCCAGCTCGGCGAGCAGCCGATCGGCAGTTCGGGACGCCCCCTCCACGCCAAATGTGTCTTGTGCCGCGCGGACGCGATCGGGCGTGGAATTGGTAGATATGCCGATCGGCCCGAGGTTCAGCCGTTGCTTTGCCCACTCTTCGATACGGGCGAGCAGTCCATCGTCGACCGCGTCACGCGCCAAATCGATGTGCCACACCGGATGTTGCTCTTCGAAGATCTGAAGTTGAGTGCGAGTCGTCTCGGCGCAGCTGCCGACTAGAAGGGCTTCGTGGCCGAAGGCAGGCGGCAAGAGACGTCGGCCGCTGCTCGGTTGGTGTCCGAGCCCCTCTCGACGGTCGGCCATCATGGCGGGAACCAATGAATCGGCGCCGGTCACCACTTTCCAGTGGCGGGTCAGCGCGGCAAGCTTGCTGACATCACTGTCATCGACGGCGTCGGCGATGAAAAATCGATGCTCACGAAGACTCTCCAACTGTGCGCGAACGGCGTCAACACCCTCACGCAAGGCTTGGTGATTGATCAGCCCGACTTTCCAAGCGGTCTGCGACGCGAGTTTTGCAACCAGATCGGAAGTTTCGGCCGGCGTGACCGGATCGTAGCGCTTGAACGACTCCGCCAGCGGTGTTTTTCCCACGAACAAATGTCCTTGGTACACGGTGACCGTCCGTTCGACATACGCGGCACAAAATATCGTCTGGGCTGCACCCGTCTCCTCCAGCAGGGTTTCGGCAATGGGTCCGATGTTGCCCTTGGCGGTGGAGTCAAAAAGCGCGCTGTACTTGTAATAGAGAGTTTTTGCACCGCGCGCTTGGAACGCTTTGACGGCGAGGGCTGCTTCTTGGCGGGCGAGCGCCGGCGCGACCAGGCGAATTTTGCGGGCGAGGACCAGTGCCGTCGGTGCTTCACCGCAATGGTGGACCCCGTCAGCATCCGTGAAGAGCGGACATACCACGCCGCCCTTTTCGAGCAAGCTGGCGATGATCATTCCACCCGTTAGGTCATCGGCCAATATGGCGAGCTCAAGCCTCTCCAACTTTATTCCCCACATCGAAAACACGATATACATCTAAAACTGCAAGCCTATGACCGATAATACCTCCCGCAGCACGATATTTCATTGGGCAAATTCGATTAATAACGGCTTTTGATTGAATGTCGGGAAGGTGGCGTGTAGATTTGGCTTGACCATCGAAGGGAAGGAAACGTTATGGCGGCGAAAACGACTGACGCTACTTGGCGTGAGCGAGCACAGCGCGTAGTACCGAATGGCATGTATGGCCACCTGTCCACGCGCTTGCTGCCCGATGCTTATCCGCAGTTTTTCGAGCGTTCCTCAGGCACTAAGATTTGGGACGTCAACGGCAACGAGTACATCGATTACATGTGCGCCTTCGGCCCGAATCTATTTGGGTACGGCGACGCCGAAATCGACGGCGCTTATGTTGCGCAAATGCGCATCTCCGATACGATGACCGGTCCCAGCCCCGTGCTGGTGGAACTCGCCGAGGCGCTGGTCAAGCAAATCTCGCATGCCGAGTGGGCGCTGTTCTGCAAAAACGGGACGGACGCCACGACGACCGCGGTGATGGCTGCGCGCGCAGCGTCAGGCCGCAGCACAATTCTTAGAGCGCGAGGCTCGTATCACGGCACCTCGCCTTGGTGCACTCCGCTACAGGCGGGCACTACGAAGGAAGATCGCAGCCACCAGATCTATTTCGATTTCAACGACGCCACTAGCCTTGCGGCTGCTGCCGCTGAGGCGGGGCCTGACCTGGCGGCCATCATCGCCACGCCGGTCAATCAGCACACGTTCTACACTCAGCAAATGCCCACCGCCGAGTACGCCAAAGCGGCTCGCAAAATCTGCGACGAGCGCGGCGCCTACTTGATCACGGATGAAGTGCGTACGGGATTTCGATGCTCGCGGGACGGTTTTTGGGACGATCTTGGAGCGCCTCCGGACCTTTCAGCGTGGGGAAAAGTTCTCGCCAACGGGCACAGTTTGTCGGTGCTTCTCGGCAATGCCCGAGCGCGTGCGGGGGTGGAATCGATTTTTGTGACCGGCTCCTTTTGGTATTCGGCCGCTCCGATGGCCGCCGGACTCGTTGTGATGCGAAGAATTCGCGACACGCCGTATCTTGAAACCCTCGAGCGGATCGGGACACAGTTGCGCACCGGTTTAGCGGAGGTGGCGTCCCGTCGCGGCGTCGAATTCGAGCAGAGCGGACCGGTGACCATGCCGCTGTGGAAATTTGCACATGATCCGGATGTTCGCGCTGGGTATTTTTGGTGCGCTGAAATGCTCAAGCACGGTATTTATACGCACCCGTGGCACAACATGTTTATCAATACGGCGATGTCTGAGCAGACAGTGGAGGCAACCCTTGTCGCGGCCGATGCGGCATTTGGCGCTCTCGCTGCGGCGCGGTCCGAATTGGGCCCGAACGTAAAACTTGCCCCGCTGCTGTCCCCCGCCTAAACGCAGTTGAGCGGCGCCGTCCCTTCGACAGAGTCAGGGCCAAGCCGGCCGAGCGGCGTCGAAGTAAAGTTGTCAGGCCTGATTGCCGGCATCGCCTTGGGATGTGTGGCGCTGCTCATGTGCGGCATTCAGCCCCTGGCTTTGGGCGCGCTGCAAGCGGCAGGTCGATTGAGCATTCCACAGATGGGCACTGCGGCCACTTTCGAACTGTTGGCGCTGGGATGCGTCTCGGCCTGGTTGGCGGGGCGAGTGCGTCCTCGATCTTTGAAGCTGTGGACGCTCATGGGCTGCGCAATCTTGATTGCGGCGAACGCCATTGGACTGGCGGCCAGCGGCGCGGGCTTCATCATGTCTCGCACGCTGGCCGGTTTCGGCGGTGGAATCGTACTGTGGGTGACGGCGGTGATCATCACGCGCCACCCGGAAGCACCCCGGGTCAACGCGATCTTTCTCGCCTCTCAGTCGATTACGCAGGGCATCAGTGCAGCGCTGATTCCGGTATTGCTCACGCCGCTCTGGGCTGCCAATGCATCTTTGGCGGTTCTTGGAGGTAGCGCCGCATTGGTGTTGCCGCTGATCTATTTTCTGCCGCGCGAATTATCGTTCCAGCGCGATACGGCCAGCATCGGTGCTACATTCCATCACTCAAGCCTGTTTGGGCTTGCCGCCGCTTTTTTGGTCATGGCGGGCATCGTCGGGGTGTGGGTATTCGTCGAGCCGATTGCGGCAACTGCCGGCATATCGCCGAGCGTCGTTTCCAACGCCATTGCGGCATCGCTGGGCGCGCAAGTGATCGGCGCTCTTGGCATCGCCGCGATCATTCGTCGGGTGCCTCCGTTTGCAGGCGTGGCGGCCGTTGCGCTGATCTATTTGCTGGTCACCGCGGCCCTTGCTTGGGGACATTCAGGCACAACCTTCGTGCTGACCACTTTGGTCTTCGGAGCGCTGTGGACAATTACGATGTCGCTGCTGCTGCCGTTGATGTTGAAGCTCGATCCGACCCGCAGAGCGGCACTCCTTCTGCCGGGCACCATCCTTCTCGGCAGCAGCGCCGGGCCGTTCGTAGCGGGCATGTTTGCGACCGACAGTGATATTGGACCCGCGCTGATGACTTGCACGGTGCTGTTCGCACTGTCCGCAGTCTGTACCGGGTTGGCTTATCGCACGAGAATTCGACCCGCTGCGGACGCTTAAAGGCTGTCGTCCAACAATTGCTGCATAGCAACTTCCATTAATCGGTGAACGCGCCGGGGGCGCGAGGGGTTGCTTTCGCTTAAGCTGCCTCGCTCGCTCGTCTATGGAAGGTAAGGGGTCGCCTGAATCCCTTTAAACCGAGTTAAGTTCCACGCCGTGCCGCCGTTGAAATGGGTAAGCCTGCGGAAAAATCAACTTTGCAACACATCAATCAGACGGGTACCCCTCCTCACCGGTCGATCTCGTCCCTTGGGGTGGGGATCGTCGCACTCAGTGCTGGGATCGGCCTTGCGGCTTCGATGTGGCTCGCGGCCTCGTTTGCAAAAGATATTCTGCTTGCCGCGTGCGGCTTTGCCGTGGCGCTGGTATTCGTGCGTTCGAGAGCCGAACTTTTGCGGAGCGCCTCAACCCAACAAGAGCATGTGCTGCGAAATCGACTCTCCGTTGCCATGAAAGCTGCGGGCAACGAAGGCTGGGAGATGGATTTAACGACCGGCAAGATGGTGTGGCTGGAAAATCGGCTTCCCAGCATCGGATTGTTGGACGTTCCGCTGGATCGCTATATGGAGACCTTCGAAAAAATATTGCATCCAGAGGATGTGCAAGTGGCGAAGTTGGCTCTAGATGCCGCCGCAGCCGCGAACGAGGAATTCTGCTCCTATCGGTTTCGGATCGTGCGCCCCGATGGCGAAATCCGCCACATGCGCGACTACGTTGCCATCTTGCGCGATGAGTCGAGAAGACCAACCGGATTGCTGGGATCTACGATCGATGTTACCGAAGAGATTAGCGCCATTGCCGCCGCGGAAAATGCCAATCACGCCAAGAGCGCCTTCCTCGCCAATATGAGCCATGAAATCCGCACTCCGATGAACGGCGTGATCGGGATGACGGATCTGCTCCTCGATACCGCGCTTGATCGCACGCAACTCGACTATGCCGAAACGATTCGTTCCAGTGCGGACGCATTGTTGCGGGTGATCAACGACATCTTGGATTTCTCGAAGATTGAAGCCGGCAAGCTCGAGGTCGATAGCATCGATATGGACCTGCGCCGCACGATCGAGGATGTAGCCGCCATCATGGCGGTGCAAGCGGCCGCCAAGAATCTCGAAATCATCGTCCATATCTACGACGATCTGCCGGAGCGACTGCTTGGCGATCCCCAGCGAATTCGTCAGTGCCTGCTGAATCTGGTCAGTAACGCGATCAAATTCACCGAAGCAGGTGAGATCATCATCGAAGCGCAGAGGTTCGATTCGAGCGCCAACGCAGTCATGCAAATCGAGGTTCGAGATACCGGCATCGGGATAGCGCGTGAGGCGCTCACCACGTTGTTCGAACCCTTCGTGCAGGCGGACTCCTCAACCACCCGGCACTTCGGGGGTACGGGATTGGGTCTTTCCATCGTCCGCCGCCTGACGCAACTCATGGGGGGGGAGACCCAGATCGCGAGCGAGCAGGGCAAAGGAACCCGTGTGTGGTTTCAATTGCCGCTGCGCGTGGTGTCGGCGCCGAGCACGCCCAGTTTCGCGGAACTGATTCGCGCCGGTCGACGGATTTTGGTGGTTGATGACAACGACAGCAATCGTCGCGTTCTGGCCAGCCAATTGACGCACGCCGGTTTTGACGTGCGCGTCGCATCTGGCGGCACCGAGGCGCTTCAGAAAATGGCCGCCGCAATTGGGGAGGGGGCTGCTTTCGAAGTGGTGTTGTGCGACCACGAAATGCCTGGCATGGATGGCGCGACGTTAGGCGCCCGGGTGAGAGACGATAAACGATTCTCCGATTCGCGCATGGTGATGTTGACCTCTCTCGATCATCAAGGCGATATCGAGCGTCTCGCAGCCCTGGGCTTCGCGGGCTACTTGGTCAAGCCGGTGCGGGCCAGGGAACTTTATGCCTGTTTAGATCGGGTTCTGGCCAGTGATGCCAGCGTATGGCATGTTCGAACACAGCCGATCGTTACTCGAAATCGCCTTCTGGGCTCGGAGCCGGCGAAGCCCTATCGTGGATATGTGCTGCTGGTCGAGGATAATGTCGTCAATCAAAAAGTGGCCGTACGATTTCTCGAACGACTTGGCTGCCGAGTGAAGGTCGCGAATCACGGTGCATCGGCCGTCGAATGTTGCTCGGTGGAGTCATTTGACTTGATCCTGATGGATCTGCAAATGCCCGTCATGGACGGTCTGACCGCAACTCGCCACATTCGGCAGCAGGAGTTGGGTAAGAAGCGTACGCCCATCATGGCCTTGACGGCGAATGCACTGGCGGGACAGCTCGAGCAGTGTCTCGCCGCCGACATGGACGGTCTGATCACCAAACCCCTGCAAGATGTGCGCTTGCGGGAAGCGCTTACCCGATTCAACTTGGATGCGAAGAATGACAGCGCGCCGGTCGATCTTGCGCGCCTGCATGAGGTCTGCGGGGGCGATTTGAGCTTTGAGCGGGAGCTGGCTGCCGTGTTCGCCTCGAGTGGACAGTCGGTGCTCCTGAGACTCTCAGATGCGCTGAGTTCCATGAACCGCGAGGCGATTGCGCGCTCGGCGCACGAATTGAAAGGTGCCGGCGCGAATATCTATGCCGGCGCATTGCGCGAGGCGGCAAAAGTCCTCGAGGCCGAAGCGTCGACCGCGACTACGGCGCGACTGCAAGAAATGTCTCGCAAACTCTCCGGAGAGTTTTCTCGCGCCCAGGAGTTCCTGGAGCGAACTCTGCCTGCCAGCCTCAACTCCGCATTGGGGCTTAGCGTCACCTAAAACATGCCGTTCGAACTGCTACGATGGTGGCAATTACGGTCGTGCGAAGTGCAGTTTGGGAGCAGAGTCTGATGGTGACCCCTCACGGTTTTAGCGCCTAGTGGAGCATTCACCACCCGCCGAATGGATTGGCGCGCGCCCCTCCGCGATGCGGATCGCGGCCATTATGTTCGTCGGTACAATCGGCATCTTGATTCCCGGTGTGCAGCCCATCGTTCTGGGATCCCTGTTGACCGAGCAGCACATAACTCTGGAACAACTGGGTCATGCGGCCTCGGTGGAGCTCTTGATCATGGGGCTTACGGCTTCGGTTGCCGCTGCCTTCCTTCCGCCGCGCCGGTTGCGCTTCGTGGCAATGATCGCCAGCTTGGCGCTGGTGGCCGGCAATTGGGTTACCCCGATGGCGACCGGAGAAGGTGTCACGTTGATCCGCGCAGTGACGGGCGCTGCGGGCGGTCTGTTGATTTGGGTCACTGCAGGTATGATTGCCCGGTCTGCCGCGCCGGATCGATGGGCGGGGGTTTATCTCACCGTCCAAACGCTGGCGCAATTCATCGTGGCAACCCTCATGGCTGCGACCATCGACTCAACCCACGCAGCCTACGGCGATTTTTACATCCTCGCAGCCGCCGGTGCCGTTAGCGCGGCTGCCTCCCTGCTATTGCCGGCGGCCTATGAGCAGTTACCTGTCAAGGCAGGCGAGGGCCCGGCGGGTGTTCCCACCCCGCGGGGATTTGCTGCATTGGCCGTCAGCTTCTTGCTGTTGATGTTCATCGTCAGCATCTGGGTGTATTACGACCCGATCGCGCGAGAAGCCGGGCTATCGTCGCGGGTATCCGATGAAGCGGTCTCGGTATCATTGGCCTTTCAGGTGTTGGGCGGAACGCTGGCGACAATTTTCGCGGGCCGATTGAAGTGGTACCCGGTTCTAATTACATGCGCGGCGATCGACCTCGCCACAGTGGTCATCTTGGGGATGCATCCTAACAAAGCGGTGTTTCTGGCCAACGCCGCCGTGTTCGGTTTCATTTGGTTGTTCATTCTTCCATTCCAGGTGCCGATGTTGATTGAAGCCGACCCCTCACGGCGTGCGGCGGTGCTGGCGAGCGGTGTTGGATTGCTGGGTGCGAGCGTGGGGCCGACCATCGTCGCAATGGTCATCGATCCGAATGACACCCGGGGCGCGTTGTGGATGGGCGCAGGGAGTCTGGTGATTTGCTTGGTCGTTGCGACGATTTTGCGCGTGACGCGCCGCTGACATTGGCTATGAAAATCTGCATTTATGGCGCGGGTGCGATTGGCGGTTACATTGCCGTCGAGCTCGCAACATCCGGCCACGAGGTGTGCGTCATTGCTCGGGGTGAGCACCTGAAGGCCATTCAACAGCGTGGCTTAATATTGAGAATCGCCGGACGCGAAAAAGTGGCTTTTGTCGCAGCCGATCAGAATCCGCAGCGTTTTGGTATTCAAGACGTTGTAATTTGCGCTCTGAAAGCGCACCAAGCCAATATCAGCGCGCCGCAATTCGCGCCGTTGCTTGGACCATCGACCTCCGTGGTCACTGCCATGAACGGCATACCGTGGTGGTATTTCTATAAGCACGGTGGACGTTTCGAGGGGCACCATTTACGGTCAGTGGATCCGGCAGGGCGCCAGTGGCAGTGCATCGGTCCACAGCGCGCCATCGGCTGCGTTGTTGACCCCGCATGCGAGGTCGTGGAGCCGGGGATCATTGCGCATAATCAATTCAATCGGCTAATTCTCGGCGAGCCCGATGGAAGTGTTTCAGAGAGGGTCATGGTGTTGAGCAAAGCGCTCATCGAGGCTGGCCTGGATGCGCCGGTGCGCGAGGATATTCGCTGGAGCATCTGGTTGAAGCTTTGGGGCAACGTTTGTTTCAACCCCATCAGTACGCTCACGGGCGCTACGTTGGATCGAATCACCACTGAGCCGGGGCTGCGGTCGCTGTGTAAGGCGATGATGTTGGAGGCCAAGGCAGTCAATGAAGCATTGGGCATCAAAATTCCTTTGGAGATGATGGATAGGCGGCTGGCCGCCGCCGGTTCGGTGATAGGACACAAGATGTCGATGTTGCAGGATCTGGAGCGGGGCAGAAGTTTAGAAATCGACGCGTTGGTCACTGCGGTTCAGGAGATCGGTCAGCTGACCGAAACGCCCACGCCCATCATTGATTCTGTGCTGGCGCTGGTGCAAGAGCGCGGCAGGGCCGCAGGGCTGTACGGTACAGAAATCTAGCGGTCAGGGTGCCGCAGCCGCGTGCGCGGGAGCGCTCAATGGGGTGTGACGTTTCCAACGGTGGTAGGCCACGCCAAGGATCGCAAACCAAACCGGGGCAACGTACAGCGCAACGCGTGTTTCTGCGTCAAACCACAGCATTACAATGACAACCAACAGGAACAGGATGGCCAACCAGTTGGCCACCGGCGCACCTGGCATCGGAAAGGGCGAGGCTTGTTCGCGACCTGCCGCGACAGCGCGCCTGAACTTGAGGTGTGCCAGTAAGATGATCATCCAAGTCCATATAGTGCCGATCAGCGCGATGCTGGTAACCCAGATAAAGACCTTCTCCGGAACCACCGCATTGAGCACCACACCGAGCAACATCACTGCGGCGGAAAGTGTAACGCCGCGAACCGGCACGCGTTTACGACTCAAATGACCGAGCGCGGCCGGCGCCTGTCCGCGCTGCGCCAGAAAAAATAGGAATCGGCCGGTGGTGTATAGGCCGCTGTTGCACGCGGAGGCGGCCGCGGTGATTACCACGAAATTGACAATATTGCCGGCTCCCGGAATACCCAATCGCTCGAAGACAACCACGAACGGGCTGGTCGCGGGATCCAACTGGTCCCAAGGAATCAGTGCCATGATGATCACGAGCGCGCCAATATAGAACGTGAGGATCCGGTAGATAATGCTGTTGATGGCGCGAGGAATGGCGGTCTGCGGATGCTCGGTCTCCGCGGCCGTCATGGCGATCACCTCGACTCCGGAATACGCAAAGGTCACCATCTGCAGTGTCAGCAATATTCCCAACGGCCCGAATGGAAGGAAGCCGCCGTGAGTCCACAGGTTCTTAAGACTGGCCGTGGGCCCTAATACGCTGACCCCGGATACGAGGACGACCCCGCCGGCCACGATCAAGACGACAATGGTCGCAACCTTGATCAAGGCAAACCAAAACTCCATCTCGCCAAATACGCGGACTGCCAGCAAGTTCGTGCCGTAGAGCAGCAACAGGATGCCCAAGGCCGGCACCCATTGGGGAACGCCCGGCGCCCAGTAGTGCACGTAGATGCCGATCGCTGTGATCTCCACCATACCGACCACCACCCACAGGAACCAATAGGTCCAAGCGGTCGCGAACGCCGCAAAGGGGCCAAAGTATTCGTCGGCAATGACCGCCAACGCGCCGGACACGGGACGACGCACCAGCAATTCGCCCAGCGCCCGCATGATGAAGAACACCGCGAGGCCGGCTACGGCATAGCTGATGAGCAGACCGGGCCCGGCAGACTGAATCGCCTGCGCCGAGCCAAGAAACAGTCCGACGCCGATGGTGCCGCCGATTGCAATCAGTTGGATGTGCCGGCCGCGCAGTTGGCGTGTTAATTCATCAGACATTGAAGCCGCTCCAAAGGGTGAAACGATCGCCTTGCAGTGATCGTGGATACTGCTTCAAGTTAGATGATGCGAGGGGGCTGGTAAAACACCGAAGAGTCGATCATGCCGACACGTTTCCCGTTATGCAAGAGCTTTGCGTTATTGGAAATAAGCATGCAGCTTTGCCGGGTACTTAGTGAAAGATGCCGGCGTTGCCCTTATGCTTATAAGCATGTCAAACGCAAGACCTGGAACGGCCCTGAAGAGCCTGCGCAAACGCAATGGCTGGACGCTTGCCGATGTGAGCCATCGTAGCGGCGTTCCTGCGTCGACCCTGTCTCGCATCGAAAATGACCATATCTCACCGACTTACGACCTGCTTCTGCGGTTGAGTAATGGCCTGTCGCTGGACATCAGTGAATTACTCTCGAATGCGTCGTCCGGCTCACCTGCCGGGCCGGAGCAGTTAGGCCGCCGCAGCGTCAATCGCCGCAGCGACGGCGAGTTGGTACCGATGACCAATCACACGTTGCGGTATCTGAGTACGGACCTGCTCAATAAGCAAATTACGCCGATATTGTGTGAATACCGTGCGAAGACGTTGGAAGAGTTCGGGGAATTCATGCGCCATGACGGGGAGGAGTTTCTCTACGTAGTGGATGGGCAATTGGTGCTGCACACCGATTGCTACGCGCCACTGGAGTTGGGTGCCGGAGAATCGGTGTATTTCGATAGCCGCATGTCTCACGCCTACATTGCTGGCGGAGAGGGACCGTGTCACGCATTGTCAATATGCACTGTACCGCGCTCGCCAGAAGCGGCGCGCCGCAGTGATGAAAAACCGAAGCTTATGGTCAATGCGGACGCTGCGACCGAACTCAAACGCTCACCGGCCAAGTCACGCGCGCGCCGTCGTCGCTTAGGCTAAATCCGCCCAGGCGATAGTTTGTCGCCTTCGGTCGATTCATAGCTCTCTATAATCGTCAGTTGTATTGCATATCCGCAACGACGATGACAGGCGATGTTGATGCGCGATTGGTAGCGTCGTCTAAACGGGTTGAGGCCGCGCGCCGTCTACATGGAGAAACGGGATACACTTGCCCACGAAGGTGGCTTGACTGCGGCGAACTCAGCGGGAGATTTAAAATGCGAACGATGTTGAGAGAGACCGAGGGCAAGGGCGGCGGCGGCCGGCGCAACGAGGCCAAAAATGTGCTTGGCGAGATTCTCGATGTTTGCTCGGTGAGTCCGATGACCGGCTTCTTTCGCAATGGCTGTTGCGACACCCGCGCGGACGATGTCGGTAGCCACACGGTGTGCGCAGTCATGACCGCGGGTTTTTTGGAATTTTCGAAGTCTCAGGGCAATGACCTTTCAACGCCAGTGCCTGAGTTTGGCTTTGCCGGACTGAAGCCCGGTGACCGCTGGTGCCTGTGCGCACCTCGATGGCAAGAGGCGTTGGAAGCGGGGCATGCGCCACGAGTCGCTTTGCGTGCTTCCCACGAGCGGGCATTGGATCATTGCTCGCTCGCCGACCTGAAGCGATTTGCCATCGACCTCGATTGATCTCTCGCTAGCCCGTGATCGTGCATCTTGTCGACGGCACCTACGAACTGTTTCGTCACTTCTATGGTCTTCGCCGTTTCACAAAAAAGGACCGGCCACTGGGTGCGGTCCTGGGTGTTCTCAACACCGTATTAGAAATGATCGAGGGCGGTGCAACCCATCTAGGAGTGGCGACTGACCACGTTATCGAGTCGTTTCGAAATCAACTTTGGGCGCGGTACAAAACCGGACAGGGGATTGAGCCGGCGTTGTGGGCGCAGTTTCGGCCACTGGAAGACGCGTTGCAAAGCATGGGCATTGTTGTTTGGCCGATGGTCGATCTGGAAGCGGATGACGCGCTCGCGTCGGCTGCCGCCATCGCTTCCAAAGACAAACGCGTCGAGCAAGTATGCATCTGGACCCCGGACAAGGATTTGGCCCAGTGCGTTCAAGGCAATCGGGTGGTGCAGGTGGATCGCAAAAGCAAGGCGATTCGCAATACGCAGGCCGTCGAGAAAAAATTCGGGGTTCCGCCTGAATTGATCCCGGACTATCTCGCGCTCGTGGGGGATTCCGCGGACGGGTATCCGGGGTTGGACGGGATTGGACCCAAGGGCGCGTCAAGCCTGCTGCTTCGTTACGGGCGCATCGAAAGCTTCCCCGAAGAAACGCTTGGGAAGAGGCGTGAGCTTGCGCTGCTCTTCAAGAAATTAGCGACGCTAAAGTCAGACGCGCCATTGTTCTCCAAGGTCAGCGAACTTAAGTGGTCAGGCCCGACAACAGACTTTGTCGAATGGACCGGGCGATTGGGGGAGAAGGTGGTTGCTCGGGCAATCAAGGCAGCGGCGGCACTTTAACCCTACCGAGCGCATAACGGCATGCATCAGTTCTGCCGCCCGCTTACCTACTCAGCGTGTGCGATTTCGCCTACATAGCCGGCTTCAAGTCTCTGCTAGCTTATAGCCATAAACCTAGATCGGGAATGAGTGGATGGGGGAAACAACCGCAGTGGATGGCCGTGAACAGCGCCGCATCCAAGTGCTAGAGAGCTACAAGATTCTAGACACAGCGCCGGAAGCGGCATTCGACGACATCGTCACGATAGCCTCGGAGATTTGTCAGGTTCCGATGGCGCTCATCAGTTTGGTCGATAGTAAGCGCCAGTGGTTCAAAGCCGCTCTGGGACTCGAGGTTTCCGAGACGCCGCGCGAGATCGCATTCTGTGCGCATGCGATCAAGCAAGAGTCGATGCTTGAGGTTCGCGATGCGACCCAGGATCCTCGATTTGCCACCAATCCGTTGGTCACTGGTAACCCTAACCTCCGCTTTTACGCGGGAACGCCCCTACTCTCGCCGGGCGGCGAGGCATTAGGAACCCTGTGCGTGCTAGACACGCAGCCGCGAACCTTGAGCGCTCGCCAGCAAGCAGCGCTGCAGGCGCTGGGCCGCCAAGTCATGAGCCAGCTTGAGTACCGGAAGAGCTTGGTCCAACAGCGGGCCGATCAGCAATATAACCAGCTGATTTTGGACAGTGCGGTCGACTACGCCATTATTTCGCTCGATTTGGCGGGTTTGGTGAGAACCTGGAACGAAGGCGCGACTCGTCTATTCGGCTGGACCAGCGAGGAGATGTGCGGGCGTCCATGCACGCAATTTTTTACCCCAGAAGATCGCGATGCGAATGTCCCTGATATCGAGATGGGACGGGCACTGACAACAGGCCGCGGATCGGACGAGCGGTGGCATTTACGCAAGGATGGCAGCCGCTTCTTTGCCAGCGGCGAGATGATGACTCTTAAAGACGACGCGCAGAAACCCATCGGCTTCTTAAAGGTGCTCAGAGATCGGACCGACGCTCGTCGTTCGTCGCAGACCCAACCGGCACTGCTCGAATTAGGGGACCGGCTGGGAAATCTGACTGACCTCGCGCAAATGTCGTATGTCGCTGCGGAAATCATCGGACGGACCTTGCAGGTTAGTCGCGCAGGTTACGGGACCGTAAGTACTGATTTGAAGAACATCCTGGTGGAGCGAGATTGGATGACCCCGGGCGTGGCAAGTATTGCCGGTGAGCATTTGCTGAGCCGCTTCGGGTCATACGTCGGCGAACTCTTGAGCGGAAAGACGGTTGTCATCGACGACTCGCTCAAAGACGCGCGGGTCGATCAAGCGGCTTTGGCGGCGTTGCAGGTGTACGCACAAATCAATCTGCCGGTGGTTGAGCAAGGCCGGACCGTGGCCATTTTTTTTGCTCACAGCAACGTTGCGCGAGAATGGGATCCGGCCGAGGTGGAATTCATTCGTGAAGTGGCAGAGCGCACCCGCCTTGCCGTTGAGCGGCGGCGGGCAGAAAACCAAGTCAGGGTTCTGGCGGATTCTCTTCACCTGCAAGTCGAGGAAAGAACCGCGAAGCTAAATCTGCTGGCAACGATAGTCGAGCGGACCGACATCATGTTCATGGCGTGTGACGGTAATTTTAGAATCCTTGCCATCAATCAAGCCATGGCGGATGAGTTTTACCGCGTTTACGGTATCAGACCGGTGGTCAGTGATGATCTGTTGGGCTTGTTGGCGGACCAGCCCGAGCAGCAAACACAGGTGCGTGCCGCTTGGTCCCGAGGCCTCAACGGCGAGGAATTCACGTTGATCGAGCAATTCGGCGACCCCGGGCGCGCGCGACCCTATTATGAAATCAATTTCCGCAAGCTCGAGAATGTGCAGGGCGAGCCAATCGGCTGCTATCAATTTGCCGTGGACGTCACCGAGCGATTGGCCGCTCAAGCGGCTCTGGCCAAAGCGCAGGAAGAACTGCGTCAGGCCCAAAAAATGGAGGCGGTCGGACAATTGACGGGAGGCCTGGCCCATGACTTCAATAATTTGCTCACGGGCATCACCGGTAGTTTGGAGATGGTTCAGATCAAGATTCGGCAGGGCCGAGTGGGCGATACCGATCGTTACGTGCTCGCCGCACAAGGCGCTGCAAAGCGGGCCGCGGCATTAACGCACCGGCTGCTGGCGTTTTCACGCCGCCAAACCCTGGATCCAAAGCCCACCGATGTGAATCGCCTTGTTACTGGAATGCGGGAGATGGTGCAACGAACCATCGGACCTGCAGTGGAGCTCGAGTGTGTCGAAGCGGGAGGGCTTTGGAGCACTCGGATCGATGCGGGCCAATTGGAGAACGCGCTCTTGAACCTATGCATCAACGCGCGCGATGCCATGCCGTCGGGCGGCAAGCTCACGATCGAAGCCGGAAATAAGTGGCTGGACCATCGCGCTGCGCAAGATCACGGGCTGACGCCGGGTCAATACGTCACCTTGTGCGTCAGTGACACCGGCACTGGAATGCCGCCGGAGGTGATCGCCCGGGCTTTTGATCCGTTTTTTACGACAAAACCCATCGGAATGGGAACCGGCTTGGGCCTCTCCATGGTCTATGGATTCGCGCGTCAGTCCGGCGGGCAGGTGCGTATCTACTCGGAACTGGGCAAAGGCACGATGGTTTGTATGTACCTCCCCAGATACTCGGGACCCGCGTCCAACGTTTACGAGTCGGAAGAAACCGTTGAAGAGGTCTCGGCGTTAAATCACGAAACCGTGCTGGTGGTTGACGATGAGCCCACCGTGCGCATGCTGGTGACCGATGTGCTGAAGGAAATTGGCTGCACCGCGCTCGACGCAAAAGACGGATCGAGCGGGCTTGAAATCTTGAATGCCGACGGCCGGATCGACCTCTTGATTACCGATGTCGGTCTGCCCGGCGGAATGAATGGACGGCAACTGGCGGATGCAGCGCGCGTATCGCGGCCTCATCTCAAGGTCCTGTTCATCACCGGCTATGCAGAAAACGCAGTGTTGAGCCACGGACACTTAGATCCCGGCATGCACGTGTTGACCAAACCCTTCGGGCTTGACGATTTGAAGCGCCGAATAAAAGAACTGGTGTCCTAGGGCGCGCGCTCCATTCACGCCTTAAGCGCGGTCAGCACCTCGTCCAACATTTTCTTGGCGTCTCCGAACAGCATGCGATTGTTTTCTTTGTAGAACAACGGATTGTCGACACCTGCATACCCTGAAGCCATGCTTCTTTTCATGACTATCGTGGTCTGCGCTTTCCAAACTTCGAGCACCGGCATGCCGGCAATGGGACTGGTCGGATCATCCTGTGCGCTTGGATTCACAATGTCATTGGCTCCGATCACCATGACGACAGCCGTGTCCGGAAAGTCTTGATTGATTTCGTCCATTTCAAACACGATGTCATAAGGCACTTTCGCTTCGGCGAGCAGCACGTTCATGTGTCCAGGCATGCGCCCTGCCACCGGATGAATCGCAAAGCGCACGTTCTTGCCTTTTTCGCGCAGGTATTTTGTGATCTCATAAACCGTGTGCTGCGCCTGCGCCACCGCCATGCCGTAGCCCGGCACGATCACGACGCTGGATGCTTCTTTGAGCAACTCGGCCGTTTCCGCGGCGCTGACCGAGATCGTCTCACCCACGGGGGCGGCCGCTCCCCCGGCTTTTGCGGTTGGGGCGCCCCCGAAGCCGCCGGCGATTACGCTGAAGAAGTTGCGGTTCATGGCCTTGCACATGATGTAGGAAAGAATCGCACCGCTGGAGCCGACCAATGCACCCGTGACGATCAACAGATCGTTCGACAGCATGAAGCCCGTGGCGGCCGCCGCCCAACCGGAATAGCTGTTCAGCATCGAGACCACCACGGGCATGTCGGCGCCGCCGATGGCCATGACCAGGTGAGCGCCAAAAAACAACGCGATAACGGTCATCGCGATCAGCGGTTTCATACCATCGTCGATCGTCGCCGCGCTTAGGAAAAAATAGCCTAAGACAACCACACCGATCAGTAACGCCAGATTTAACCAGTGGCGTGCCGGCAGCAGCAATGGCTTGCCGTCGATGCGTCCCGACAACTTCCCGAAGGCGATGACCGAACCCGATAGGGTGACTGCGCCAATCAGTACGCCGAGATACACCTCGACATGGTGGATCCCGATCTCCGCGCCGCTCATGTCCACGACCGCTGCCGGATCAATATAGCTCGCATAGCCGACGACGACGGCGACCAGGCCCACCAGGCTGTGCATGAAGGCGACCAACTCAGGCATCTGAGTCATTTGCACCGAGCGGGCCAGGTACAGGCCGAGCGCGCCGCCGAGCACCAGTGCTGCCACGATCCAAGGAATGCCGCCACCGGTCACCCGCGGTCCAAGCAGCGTCGCCAGCACGGCAATCGTCATGCCGACCATGCCGTACAGATTCCCGCGGCGCGAAGTCTCCGGGTTCGACAGGCCGCCAAGGCTCAGGATAAAGAGGATGGTGGCCGCGATATACGCAACCGACGTTAAGCTTGCAGACATTATTATTCTCCCCTTACTTCCTAAACATCGAGAGCATGCGGTGGGTCACCGCAAAGCCGCCGAACATGTTGACCGCCGTTAAGGCGATGCCGACGACCGCCAACCAGCGAATCACAGCGTCGGGGCGAATCGCACCGTCGCTCACGGCCTCAACCGCGGGTGGTGCGATCTGTACGAGGGCGCCGATGATAATGATGCTGCTTATAGCGTTGGTGACGCTCATCAGCGGTGTATGCAACGAGGGCGTCACGTTCCACACCACCATGTAGCCTATGAAGCATGCGAGCACGAATACCGTGAAATGACCGAGAAAGGCCGCCGGCGCGAATATCCCGATCAGGGCGAAGACGACCGCGGCCACCAGAAAGACAACGGTGGTGGTTCCCGCCGACATCGGTTCAGAGGCGGCACCGTGGCCCTTCTTGGCCGGCGTGGCGGGTTTGATCTCTGCCTTGGCCGCTGCCGGGGGCGCCGCGGACAACTTCGGCGTCGGAGGAGGCCAGGTGATCGCTCCGTCTTTGACGACGGTGGTCCCGCGCAGCACTTCATCTTCCATGTTGACGTTGATCTGACCGTCCTTGTTCTTGCACAACTCTTCTGTCAGCCGGAATAGGTTGGTGGAGTAAAGATTGCTCGCTTGCGTCGGCAAGCGGCTCGGAAGGTCGGTATAACCAATGATGATAACGCCATGTTTGACGACCACCTTGCCGGGTTCGGTCAGTTCGCAGTTGCCGCCCTGCTCGGAGGCCATGTCGACGATGACGCTGCCGGGCTTCATCGACTGCACCATTTCTGCGGTAATCAACTTGGGTGCAGGTTTGCCTGGGATCAGTGCTGTCGTGATGATGATGTCGACTTCTTTGGCCTGCTTGGCGAACAACTCGCGCTGCGCCTTCTGGAAGCCCTCGCTCATGACCTTGGCGTAACCGCCCCCGCCACTGCCTTCCTCAACGTATTCGACCGGGACAAATTCGGCGCCCAATGATTTGATCTGATCGCCGACCTCGGCGCGGGTGTCGTTGGCGCGAACAATGGCGCCTAGACCGTTGGCGGCGCCAATCGCGGCAAGCCCCGCGACGCCGGCTCCGATCACGAACACTTTGGCGGGCGGCACTTTGCCGGCCGCCGTGATCTGCCCGGTGAAGAATCGGCCGAATTCATGAGCTGCCTCGATGACCGCGCGATAGCCCCCAATATTGGCCATGGAGGAGAGGGCGTCGAGCTTCTGCGCGCGGGAGATGCGCGGCACGCTGTCCATGGCCAAAACCGTCGCTTTCCGCGCCGCCAGGGCCTGCAGCAATTCGGGATTTTGCGCGGGCCAAATGAAGCTCACGAGGGTGCCGCCTTCGCGCAGCAAGTTCACTTCATCGCGGCTGGGGGCGCGCACCTTGAATATGATGTCCGAACTGGACCACAGTTGTGCCGCATCCGGTACAACCGTGGCACCTGCTGCTCGGTAAGCAGCATCGTCGATGCTGGCGGCATCGCCTGCGCCTGATTGCACGGCCACGGTAAACCCAAGCTTGATCAGCTTTTGAACGACGTCGGGTACGGTCGCGACTCGTTTCTCGCCAGGGAATACTTCTTTCGGGATTCCGATCGATTGCGGCATAGCGTTATGTAACCTTATGTAGAGTTATTCGCCGGGGACTTTCTCGACAGACGTTCAGACAACGTTCTTTATGCGGCCTCGTCGTTAAGACGAACGCCCCCACGGCCTTGCCAAAGATACAGAATTAGAGCGCTGAGTGCAGGGGATTTGCCAGTCGCGCCAATACCGCCCCCGAATGCGGGCGGCTTTACTTGGCTGAAATTAGCCTATCGGAGAGACGCTGAACAGCCAGAAATGCGCCCAAAGAATGAAGACCCCGTAGAGCGCGAGGCCTGCGAGAATTGCAATGAGATCATTGAATCGGCCGGGCGGCGCGGTGGCAATCTGTTGAGTACGGCGCTTGAGCGAGATCCTATCGGCTATCGCCCACACCAGGAACGTGCCAAACAAAACTACGTCTGCCAGAGAGCCGTTCGAGAGCAAATGCGCAAGTGCCCAAATTTTGACCGCCGCAAGCATGGGGTGCTTCATCGAGGTCTTGATCCGACCCGGCAAATACGCCGCAAACAGCAAAGGGAACACCGGGACCATCAGCAGTAGAGTGACGTGTCTCATCCAAGTGGGAGGAACGTATAAGATGACTGGCGCCTGGCGTGCCAGATGAAAACCATAAAGGATCAATGCGAAGCCGATCGCCGAGACAAGGGAGTAAATTCCCCGCCATGCATTTGGTCCCAACGAGGCGACCGCGCGGGCTCGCAACGCCGCTGCCACGATTGAGATGCAATGGATGCCGATGAATAGCACCAGTCCGATGATTAGTATCGACATGAGCGCCTCATGGGAGTTTTCGACTTAAGAAGCAAGCATATGCCAAATTCGTCTTGCCAGCGCTAGGGTGCTCTAAAGACTAGGCGTCAGCGCCGACTCGTCTTAGCGTGATGGCTTTTTCCGGGCAGGCCGAAACGCAGAGGCCGCAGGAGCGGCAGGCATCGACGTTTGGCGTGTAGGCGACCTGCATACCATGAACCTGCAACTTGAATCGGCTCAGCAATCCGAGTTTTCGGTAGTCTTTCTCATCGATTCTTTCCATCACGAATACGTTTTCCGGGCAGACCCGCACGCAATCGCCTTTGCCTTCGCATCGATTGAAATCAACGATAGGCTTCATCACACCGGGCGGCTGTTTGCATTGGATATGCTGTGCGCTCATGACTTGCTCTCGCTTTCTTCGTAAGGTGGGCAATCCGAGCGTCGAAAGCGAGCGCGCTCTTCCGGCGTCAGATTTTTAAGACGATGCCAGTGGCGGCCTGGTCTACCTCCTCGACCTCGAAAGCCGCCGAACAGTATCCTGCTTAGAATCAAAAGACCCAGCGCTTGCCGATAGTTCAGGGTTTGAACCCCTACAAATACGCCAGGTACCACGTTATTCCATAGCAACATCACGATGTACGCGACGGCGGCAATGGCCATCAAGACCAAGATCGCGCGCCCTATCAATTTGGCTTTGAACCTCATAAATTTCCTCATAGTCCTAGTTCGTCGTAGAACACCTGGAGTCGTTTGCGCAGGTACAGCACCGCGGAGCGCTTTTGGCTGAGCAGGGTATTGACCGGTATGCCATCGCGGCGCGAAACCGTTTCGAAGCTCAATCCGTCAATCTCATGAGCTACAAAGATTTCGCGCTGCTTCGCGGGCAGTTCCTGCAGCGCCTGTTGCAGCGCCGCAAGAATATTTAAACGCGTGAGTTCCGCCTCGGGATCTCCTGCAAGCGAGGGAATTTCAATTTCCAGGTACGGTTCGTCGAACGAGACCCGCTCCTTCTTGCGAAACCGATCGATGAGGCGATTGCGCGCCACGCGGAACAGCCAGTTGCTAACTTGCTCGATGGGTTCCGGCAAACGGTAGGCTTGCGTGAACTCGTAAAACACATCTTGTAGGACGTCTTCTGCGTCCGCCGTATTGCTCACCCGCGCCTTGATGAACGCCGTTAATTTCGACGTTTCCCGCAGCAGCGTGTCTGCGATGACTCGGTTCGCGTCAGTCAAAACGGGCGCATTGGGTGGCTCCATACAAGTAAGACGTTTCAGCGCGAGAAATATTGTGCTGGCGCGTCACTGCAAGGAGTCCGCCAGACTTGCGAGGTTTTGGGGAACTACGCGAATAATGCCCCCTCGAGGGCTATCAATATCGCCAATGAGAAAAAAGGAAACGGACAGGACGAATGGCAAAAGATATCGGACAGGGCGACCGGTTCCCCGGGCGCGAATGCTGTAACCAAGCATCATATTGCACACGGCGGCGATGGTTGCCATCAATGCCCAGGCAGCCATCGGAATGCGATTCCACCACGCCGCCTGCGTGTAGCCCTGGGAATTCAAGACGTCATTCATCCCCGCGACCAGCAGCGCCATCATCGGATTCGGTTGAGATTGGCCGGCGAATTTCACGTCCGACCATAACGTTTGCTGCAAGCGAGTGGTCTCTGCATTGATATCTTTCACAGGTTCGCGGTCAGTCGCACTGTAAAACTTGAGGCGCAGCGCAGTGTAGTCTTTCAAGTGCCGACGCAGGGTCGCCGCACCTTCCGCAGCGAGTAGATCGGCACGAGCGTATTCAGTGCCAATCGCGTTCGCTTCGGCTTCCTCATAGTTTTTTCGCTGATCGTAACGGCTAATGGCCATGGAAAAAGTGAAGCCGATGATGAGCCCCAGCAAAGTAAGGGCCGCTGCCAGGACTACCCCAAAGTCCTCCCGGTCTTCCGGCAACACATCGCTTGAGGGTTGCCGCATCGTTGTGCCGAGCCATGCCGATGCTGAAAACACCAGCATCGAGAGCAAAAATATCAGCCACGGATGATCGATGAGTGTCATAGGTAGTATGCTATCGATAACATTGTCGTTACGCGCGATATTGTGCTGTGCTTCGCAGCCGCGGGCGCCAGGAGCGAAGTATGAAAAAAGCAGCAGTCGTCGGCGCCGCACCAGCTCTCAGCAAACATTCGGCCTATCTCTCGACCGCTGCGGTCATCGCAACTGCCTCGATATTCGGCCTGACTTACAGTCTCACCGCCCCCTTGATCGCATTGCAGTTGGCGCAGCGTGGGTTTGGTGAGTTCTACATTGGACTGAATGCCGCCATGCATGCCGTCGGTGTGCTAGTGATCGCGCCGGTGTTGCCTCGCTTGGCCGTGCGTTTTGGTGCGCGAGGACTGATCGTTGCGGCATTGATTCTCACATCGGGGTTACTGGCGCTCTTCCCCTTGGTTCCGGCCGTTTGGTTATGGTTTCCGCTGCGCCTGGGATTTGGAATGGGCGCGGAAGTGCTGTTCGTGATGTCTGAGACTTGGACCAATGAGCTGAGCAACGATAAGATTCGTGGCCGGACCATGGCCTTGTACACCGCATCCTTGTCCTTAGGAATGGTGGGCGGTCCGGCGTTGCTCTCGGTCTTAGGAGTACGTCCCATGGCCTACTGGGTTGGCGCAGCGATCTCCGCTGCCGCAGTCCTCTTTGTCGTCGGGCCGTGGGTGACCTCGCCCCCGAAGATCGAGAAACCGAGCTCCAATCCGTTGAAATACTTTCGCATGGCGCCGATCGCGGTGGCGACCACTGTTCTCAATGCCGCCATTGAAACAGCGGGTCTGTCATTCATCGCCTTGTATGCCGCAGGGATGGGGTGGAGTGAAACCGGCGCCATGCGGCTGATCTCGACTCTGATGCTAGGAGCAATCATTTTGCAGCTCCCCATCGGCTGGCTCGCTGATCGTGTTAATCCGCGGCGCCTTGCTCTGGGACTTGCGTTGCTTTCCGCCGCAAGTGCGTTGGTTTGGCCCTGGATGCTGAGCACGCACTGGCTCGCATATTCCCTCATTTTTACCTGGGGCGGCCTGTTTGTGGGCATCTACACCGTCATGTTGACCATGGTCGGAAGCCGGTACAGCGGGAGCGACTTAGTCGGCATCTATGCGGTCATGGGACTTGCGTGGGGTGGTGGGGCTTTGTTGGGCCCTTCCATGGCGGGATTCGCCATGGGCATCAACTCCTACTATGGCCTACCGGTTTTTGTTGCGATCGCTTGCGCTTTCTTTTCTCTTTATATGTTCTTCAGCCGCAGCAAGACTTGACTCTATTCCTTGGTTTTCGGGAGCGCAGGGGTGGGCAGGGTGTGACGCAAAGGCTCACCGCGTCGCACCGCCCGCGTGTAGCGATAGGCGCTCGCAAAATATTTGGCGAGAGTGACGAGTCCCAGTGGCGGCGGATCAATGGCAACTTTCAAGGCTCGCGCGTAGTCCAGCACCAAGCCTGGCGTCCAAGCCGCAGCCTGAGCGTGCTTCTGCAGCTGACTGGCCACCCACAATTCGGGGTTGATCATGGCGCTTAGAAACTTAAGCATTCCTTTGCCGCCTCTATCGAAGGTGCCCTCGATGGCGACTTCCAAGGCCATGGCTACCGTGCTCGAGCAGTTGCGATTGGTTAGGTTGTAGGTGTTATCGAGGCTGTAGCTCTTCCAAAACGATTCGAGCCGCGCCAAATTGTAGCGTTCGAAGGTAACCTTGGCCGTCGAATCGCACCAACCTTGAGATTCGATTTCATAGCTCGGTTGAAATTTGCCTGCCACATTGTTTTCCTTGGTCGCGCGCAGCAGGTTCCGGAAATCCTCGGGCGAGTGGTCGATCTCGGCGGCCGGGTAATGACTGATATAGAGTACCCCCGGCACTTGCATGGCCGCATGCCCCGTTGAGATCACGCCTTGGCCATCCACAGCGGCCACGTAACGGTCGAGGATGGGTTGAGGCAGTGCGTCCACGGCTGAGCCGACCGGGGTCCACACGTGCACGATCATGAGCGGCGGGGATTTGATCTGTTCGCCCGTTGGTGCTTCAAGGGCCGGCACGGACTCCCCGTCGGCCCGCGCCAACAACGATAACACCGAGGCGCGCGGCGGCAGGTTTCGAAGGCGCAGGGCGAGGCGCAAGGTGCCAAATCCAGAGAGCATCAGGCCCAGTCCAATGCAATAAGGCACCGTTCCGGCGTAATAGGTGGGGTACGGTTCGAACATGAATATCGCGAACAGCAATTCAAAAGCGCCCAAGCCCATCGAGAGCCGCCATCCCGTGAAGCGTACGACGTGCGCCGAGGCAATGCGCAGGACCCCATCAATGGCGAAGACCACGCCAAAGATCATCGCCAGAATGAAGGAACTGGCGTGATGGGGGTCGATGATCAGAAGTCCGAGAAGCAAGAAGATTACGCCACGCGCTTTGCGCAGTACCGTTTGTGTGCCGCGATTTGAGGTGGTTGCGACCAAGGTCACCAACGCCTCAATGATGAGTAAATACCCGAAAATGTGAATAGGGAAATACATGACGCCATCCAAGGCGTCGATGAAGAGCGCAAGGCCCAACATCCCCCAAAGGCCTCCCAACACGGCCAGCGTGCGCCAGCGTTGTCGAATGAAGGTAGCGCCGAGCAAAACCAAAACCAATCTAATCAAGATGGGCTCCGCGACAGGCAAAAGGAGACAACCGTCCTCCGGCTAGAAGCAATGGCATGGCTGGTTGAGATACACTTATTTCAACATAGTCATCGCGGTCGCTGTGATATTTCGCCATCCCGAGTCAGGTAAATCTGTATGTCTCTAACGGCCTGCTGGTCGAGTCGAGTTTTGCGGCAGATCTGCCTGTCAGGGATTGGTTTCGTCACCGCCGCCAGGGCGGATATCCCGGTGGATACCGGCACCAATCTTTCAATTGGTCCGGCGGTCTACGTAACACCTAGCTATCCGGGCGCTAGCAGTACGCGGGGATTTGCGCTTCCGTATATCGATGCCGAATTCAACAACCTCTTGTATTCAAACGCCGCAGATCTTTTAGGCATTTACGCCTACAAGAGCCCAACCGCGAATTTGGGCGCTGCGATCCAGTACGATTTCACCGAGAGACTGGGTAAGGATGATTATCGGCTGCGTTTTCTAAAAGACATCAAAGCCACTCCGCGTGGAAAGCTATTTGCCAGTAAGACCATCGGGATCATCACAGGGGATGTCAACGTGGCGACCGATTTGGCGAATCGTGGTCAGGGCACCTTGGCTCAAGCGAATCTCTGGGTCACGATTCCCTTTATCAAGAATTGGATTTTCAGCGTGGGACCTGGCGTAACTTGGGCAGACCACCAGTACATGTCCACATTTTTCGCGGTGACACCTGAAATGTCGGCGCTGGCGCCACTGAGCACCTACGCAACCAAGGCGGGGGTTGTTGATCTGCATTGGAACGGGATCGCGGTCTATCAAATTTCGTCGCGCTGGAGTATCGGCGCGTCGGTCTATGCAGCCCGCTTACACGGCGATGCGGAGAACAGTCCCATCACGCTGCGTCCCTCGCAAATCACCGCACTAGGATGGATCGTCTATAAAATCATCTAAGGATTTTTCCGATTGCCGCTCGGTTACGTGGACAGGCACGCTGCTTGGCATCCTGTTGGCGTTCAACGCGGCAGTCTCCTGCGCAGGGGAATCCGCGCCCGATGCGAATGCTGCGGAAACTAATGCTCGCCTCGACACACTGTTCGGCGCCCATCTGCCCTACGAGAAATTCTTGGGCCGCCTTAAACAGGCAACGGCCTCGAGTAATTGGTCGCAGGTCGCTACCCTGATTGCCTATCCGATCACGATGCGGTTGGCGGGCCAAAAAACGAAGATCGCATCACCGCGCGCTTTTCTATCTCACGTCGGAGAAATAATGACGCCTAAAGTCATCAAGGCCATTCAAGCCCAAGACTTTGGGGGCATCTTCGCCAATTCCGAAGGCGTCATGATCGGTGACGGAGAGGTTTGGTTCTCCGGCATCTGTGCCGCTTCTTCATGCGCCGGCGCTCCCATCAAGATCATCGCTATTCACCCTTGAATAGTCACGGGGGATGTGTTGGCGCTAGAAATCGATTGATGACCTCGGCGACACCGGCGGGATCCTCCCAAAAAGGGTTATGGCCAAGGCCCTCAAAGACTTTCACCTGGGCTTCGGGCAAGGCCTTCATCAGAGAAGTACGCACTGGCTGCAGCATAATCGGGTCCTTGCTGCCCCAGATCAAAAGTGTGGGTGCCTTCAAACGCGGCAAGGTTCTTTGTAAATCGCCGTAGTTATCATTGTCGGACAGAGTTTGATCAAGGACCGCAAGCCAGACATGCAGTGGGATGCGGGCCGCATCTTTGCGCTCCCTCTTAATAAAGTCTGGATCCACGGGCGTGGGTGAATCCCACCAGGCAATCATGAACGGCGAATCGGCTTCAATCGGTTCCTTGAGTTGTCGGATCTCCTTGGCGAAGTCGAGTTCTGGCGGTCTCTTTGGCGCATCGGGCGGCATTCCCCCGGTCGAAGAGACCAGCACAATGCGCCCCGTCCGTTCTGGCCAATATTCAGCGAACGTCTGAATGATGATGGTACCCAATGAATGGCCCACAAGGTCGGCTTTCTGAACGTGAAGCGCATCGAGAAGCAGCTTGATGTCATAAGCAAAATCGAGGCGGCCGTAACAACATTCAGGCTTGCTCGATTCTCCATGACCTCGAATATCGACCAGAATTAGATGAAATTGTTGAGAGATGTACGGCAGCATCGGCACCCAATCGCGCGCGCTGTCGGTGTAGCCGTGGATCATGACGACCGGTGTGCCCGTTGGATTTCCCATCTCGAGGTAGGCCAAGGTTTCGCCGTTGGGCAGCGCGACCTTTTTCTTCATCTTATCGAACGCATTCAAGTTGATTTTCGCGGGAACGGAAGCGCCGAGGGTTTCTTGAGATGAAAAACTCGGATTGGCCGTCGCGCCCAGCACAACGATGCTGACAAGCCAGCGAATCAACACGGAGATTCGTCGTGAAGATGCGAGTGCAAGAGGGGCCATGGGAGTCAAGTCTACTCAAGAGCGGGGCGGAAGGAAGAGCCTTGGCGGTTGCCGCGCTGACAGCACCGCCGAGTCTAGGGCAATGATCAGTTCACGTGATGGAAGGTTTGAGCATCGGCGGGTCCAACACGCTCGCCGGCCAATGTGAGTTCGTCGTTGGGTAAGCCTAAGGTATAGGCATTGTCGTGCCTGACAAAGGTGACGGGCCCCTGCGGCGTGGAACGCATCGCGAAATTCCCAGTTTTTTGTTTCAGCAGGCGCTCGGGCGTCTCCCCCAATGCTTCGATCATCAGGCGTCCATTTTGGTCGAAGACCCGGTAGGTACGCCGATATTGCGCGAATGAGTCGTGGTAGGCACCTGCCGCTACCTTGAGCACGTACGTGCCCGCTAATTTGCTGCGCTCGTCGGCGGACACGGGTTCGTCGGTGAGCGGCGGCTGTTGTGCCGGCGGTTTTGGCGCTGGGTTGGGAGCCAGCGCGAGGATCTTTCGGGCGAGCGCGCTGCCAATGAATTTGGCGTTCTGGTCGGACGTATTCGTGAGCACGATGACCGTCAGATCGTCCGCCGGGAAATAATACATGCTGCCGCTGTATCCCAGCAGCGAGCCATTCTGGCCGATATCGCGATGCTCGTCTTCGTGGCCGAGGATAAATGCCATTCCGTAATGCGTATCCGGGTCGCTCGACGTCATCTTGATTCCCGGGCCTTCGGCGGTAGTCATGAGCTTGAAGGTTTGGGGTTTCAGCAGCTTGCCGAGTTGCACGGCACGGAAGACATGAAACAGATCGGACACGTTGCTACAGAAGCGCAGATCGTAGCTCACCGCACTGCTGTTTTCGGTAGCGGCTTGATAGTGGTCGCCGACTCTCTGATAGCTGTGGGATAGTCCCTTGATGACGGAGGAGTTATCGCACCAGGTCGTTGCGGTGGCGCCGGCGGGCCCAAAAAGATTGGTTTGCATGTAGTCGGCCAGGGCTTGGCCGGATACGCGTTCAAGGATCATCGTCAGAAGCTGAAAATTGGAGACCGACCAGTCCCATACGGTTCCAGGCTCATGGACCCATTGGCCGTTGGCGAACAGCGCCATGACTTCATCCATGGCTTTAGGTTGACGGTAAGTGGATTCGAGCGGATCGCCGAGGTAATGGTAGTCGACGACGCCGGAGGTGTTGCTGAGCAGCTCGCGGATGGTGACGTGATGTCCCTGAGTCGAAAATTCCGGTAGGAACTTGGTGATGTCGTCATCGAGAGAAAGTTTCCCGCGTTCGACCTGCTGCATGACGGCCACGCCGGTCAGCGGGAGCATGGGGCCGACGATGTGATAGACCGAATCCGCCGTCGAGGGCGCCTCAAGTCCGAGATCCGACACGCCATAACCTTTTTGCAGGAGGATGTGATCGCCTTTAGCAACCAGCACGGAGGCGCCAACGACGTGGGATTGTGTGACGGCCTGTTGGGCGACGGAATTTAGATCCGACTGCGATGTGTCAGCCATGACGGGTTGGACGCTGACCGAGAGAAGCATGGCAGCAATGAAAGGGCGGCTGACGCGCTGGCGCCGACTACGGTTTGAAAACTCTCTGATGATCATGTCAATCCTTGGGGGTCCAATCGCGCAGATGGGCTTTGAGCGCCTAAGCCCAAAAAAACATTTAGCCGGTCCACAGTAGACGCTTCAATCCAACCCGTCCCTCCTACTGTTTTGACGTTCGACCTTAAGCTCATCGCTGATGCGGTGGCAAACCATGTAATGTAATGGTCATGGAAGAGCCTCTCGACGATTGGTTTAAGCGCGAGATTTTGGCGCACGAGGGCATCTTTATGAGTTTCCTCTCGCGCGTTTGGTCGCGGCGCGATGAGATCCCGGATATACGCCAGGAAGCGTACGCGCGCGTTTACGAGGCCGCCCAAAAGGCCCGTCCGCAGGCTCCGAAGGCGTTTCTGTTCACCACGGCGCGACATCTGATGGTTGATCGAATCCGCCGCGAGCGCATTGTTTCCATACAAGCGGGTGGGGAAAATGACTATCTGAACGTCTTAATAGATGAGATCTCTCCGGAACGGAGGGTCAGTGCCGGCCAGGAACTGGCTCGATTGGCGCGGGCTTTCGATCGCCTATCGCCGAATTGTCGAGAGGTCATCTGGCTACGCCGCGTGAAGGAGCTCTCTCAGAAAGAGGTTGCCCAACGGATGGGACTGGCGGAAAAAACCATCGAGAAGCACCTGCGGCAGGGCGCTCGCCTGCTGGCGCACTATATGCGCGCACATGTGCCGCCGGACCGCCTGCAGGCGCACGAAGTAGACGCACGAGTTGATGATGAGATTGAATATGAACACCGAGCGCACCAACCAGATTGACGCCGCTGCAAGCGCGTGGCTGATCCGGCGTGATTCTGAGTCCTGGAGCGTGGCTGACCAAGCGTGCTTGGAGGAGTGGTTGAATGCATCGACCCTGAATCGCGTCGCATTTCTACGCCTTGAGTTGTCCTGGCAGGACGCCGGGCGCCTGAAGGCCCTCGGCGCGGGGGTTGCTGGTGATAAGCCCCCGGCGCCGGGACATTGGAACCTAACGCCGTTTTTTGAGCCTCAAGAATCGGTTGCCGTGTCTGACACCGAAAGACATCGATTCGGCGAAGTACGCAGCGGGCGACGTCCGTTTCGCTTCATCGCGGCAGCCACCCTGGTTATTGCCCTCGGGTTGGGCGCTTATCTGGCGTTCGCCCCGAATGGGGACGTTTACGCGACCCCGGTCGGTGGCCTGGCATCGGTACCAATGGCGGATGGCTCCCAGGTGACATTGAACACCGACAGCCAAATCCGTATTGCGCTCAGCGATCACGAGCGACGCGTGGAATTGGGTCATGGTGAAGCTTTTTTCGAAGTTTCCAAAGATGCAACCCGGCCGTTCATCGTGCGCGCTGGCAACCAGCGTGTCATCGCGGTGGGTACCAAATTTTCTGTCCGGCGCGAGGGCAACACTGTGCAGATCGTCGTGACCGAGGGCAAAGTGCGGGTCGAGGATCGTGCACCGTCGCATGGCTATCGCGCCGACGGGTCCGCGGATGTGTTTCTAACGCCCGGCAGCATTGCGCGGGCCGATGACTCAGGCGTCTTGGTGCAGCGAAAGACGCTACCCGAAGCGGAACAGCAATTGAGCTGGCGCAGCGGGGTGCTCATGTTCCGCGATCAGAGCCTCGGCGAGGCTGTGGCGGAATTCAATCGCTACAACGTGCGCAAGCTGGTGATCCGGGAGCCTAAGGTCGCGGCCTTTAGGATTGAGGGCAACTTTCGCGCCACCAACGTCGAGGCGTTTGTGCGGCTTCTAGAAAGTGGCTTTCCCGTGCGCGTCGAGACGCAGGCGGATCAAATCGTCCTCGCAGCGAAGTAAACAACATCATCTCGACAAAAAATTGTCGGAGGGATTTCTCGGCGCCGAGCGTCTCTTCTATTAACAACAGACCAAACCCAGAGTCTGTAGGGGAAGATTCAGAGTGCTTTACAAAGTGACTGTTCGCGCTTCATCAATTGCACTGTGCACGATGTTATCTTTCGGTGCGCACGCCATGGCAGACGCACCGAAACGGGTCGACATACCCGCAGGTGAACTGACCGATGCGCTCCTGAAGCTGTCCAAGCAATACGGCACCGAGTTGGTCTACCGGCCTGAGCAGGTCCGTGGCATCAAGACGCGCGGCGCCCATGGGAAGTTCACCAGCGAGCAAGCTGCCACACTGCTGCTTCAAGGCACTGCGCTCGAACTGCGGACTGATCCGAGCGGCGCAATGTTGATCGCGCCTCCCATGTCCCGAAACGAGGCGTCGGCCAACAGCACGTCACTGACCGACAGCCCCAAGGAGGGGAAGAAAAACTCTTCCGGCGACTTTCGCGTGGCTCAGGTGGGTCAAGTCAATCCTGGGGCTGCCACCGTAGATAAGAGCCCCGCGGTCGACGCCAACTCGCAAAATGACCTGCAGCTCGACGAGATCGTGGTCACCTCGCAGAGGCGCGAGGAGTCGCTCGACAAAGTGGCAATTAGTATCACCGCCTACTCGCAAAAGACTTTGGATGATCTGCATATCCAAACCTTCGATGACCTCGCGAGTGTAGTGCCGGGCTTGTCCTTTTCAACGCCGGGCACCAGTCAGCAACAATCCAATTCCGACGTGGCCATTCGCGGTATATACAGCGGCGGCAATGCACCGACCACGGGCATCTACATCGACGAGACCCCGATTACCGTTCGACAAAATTTAGCCGCCGGCTTCTCCGGCAGCCCGCATCCGGATCTGTTCGATTTGGATCGAATCGAAGTGCTACGCGGCCCGCAGGGTACGTTGTTCGGATCAAGCGCAATGGGCGGCGTGATTCGCTTCATTACGCCTCAGCCCGATCTTGAAAAAACCAGCGGCTACTCCAAGGCGGAGTTCAGCTACACCGAGCGCGGCGATCCGAGTTATGAGGTAGGGTTGGCCTATGGAGCACCGATCATCGAGGGAGTGGCCGGATTCAGATTTAGCGGCTATTTCCACTCGGATGGCGGGTTCATCGACATCGAAGATCCCTACACTGGGCAAATACTCAATCGCAATGCCAACAAAGAAACGGCTTATACGTTGCGGCCTGCTTTTACTTATAAACCGACGGACAGTTTGACGATCACCCCGGCTGTTTTCATCCAGCACCAGCATACCGAAGCGCCGCCCGAGTACTGGCGCACCGATCTGCCAAATCCGGAGAACAATGCCTACGCGTCGGGGTACGGTTGGAGAAGTCCCGGGCAGCCTGCCACGGATGATCTGGTAGTGCCGAGCCTAGCCATAAAGTACGATTTTGCCGGTCTGTCGTTCCAGTCGGATACCTCGTATGTGGATCGCAGCTACACGGGCTACGATGATTATTCGCAGCTTTTACCGGCGTTCTTGGGCGATAAATCCCTTGACCCGGCATTGTCTTCGTTTAATTCCTACGACCAGAACGTCGTATGGACCCGGGCTTGGCAACAAGAGTTTCGTCTCGCCTCGCAAGACAGCAGTTCTCGCTTGAATTGGGTGGTCGGCGCCTACTATCGGCACGCCCTTGACGGTGTTCAGCAATTCATTGCTCCTGACCTCACGCCATTGACCGAGGTCCTGTTCGGGGTAGACAGCCCGACGGCCTTCGGCAATCCGGATTACGTGACGGGCGGTTTGGCGGTCGCATCCTATTCGCGCTTTACCACGGTGACGGAACAAAAAGCCGTATTCGGTGAGATCACTTACGAAATACTGCCGCGGCTCAAAGCCAATGTCGGCGTGCGGGTCGAGCATTCGGTGGTCAAGGATCAGATCGAACAGTATGGCGGTCCTTTGCAAGGCACCGCCTTTGCGACCACCGTGCTGCCAGATCAAAAACAGACGCCGATCACGCCGCGTTTCGGATTGACGTACCAATACACCGATAAAGACATGGTGTATGCGACCGCATCAAAGGGCTACCGACCCGGTGGCAGCAATTCGCCGAACGCAACCGCCAACCCGTTGTGTCAGGCTTCGTTCAACGCCCTGGGATTGACCTCGGTGCCGAGCACGTACGAATCCGACTCTCTGTGGAGCTACGAATTGGGGGCCAAGGATTCATTCTTGGATAATCGATTGTCTTTCCAGGCCAGCGTGTATTACATCGATTGGAGCGGTATCCAGACCACGGTGAACCTGCCGTCCTGCGGTGCGTTCTACACGGCCAATCGCGGCAAAGCGATCAGTCAGGGTTTCGATTTCCAAGTGGCAGCCATCATCGTGGAAGGCTTGAAAGCCAGCGCCACGCTAGGTTACACGGACGCTTACTATCCGCTCGCGCAATACGGAGCGAGTGTCGGCGGCGTGGCTCCGCTGATCATTGGGGCGGGGGACAAGCTTCCGAATGTGGCTCCTTGGAGCGCGTCCGTCCATGCGGATTATTCGCGCGACATTGGCGCACTCTGGGAAAGCGCGCGGTCATACTTTCGAGTCGACTACCGTTGGATCGATGCCACACCCCGCGGCAACCCGGCTTTGGCTGACTATGACCCCACCACCGGCGGCCCCATTGGATCTGCTCCCAACCAGGCCTATGAGCAGCTAAACCTGCGCCTCGGCGTGTTGCATGGAGGCCTTGATATATCCGCCTACGTGAACAACGTAACGAATTCGCAACCGATCTTGGGACTCACTCACGCCAGTGTCACCGATACACTGTACTCGGCAACGGCCCTTCGCCCCCGAACGTTTGGGTTGACGGGTTTATTTAGATTTTGATGAGCGTCGATGTCAAGCGTCACGCCCGGCTGGAAATTCGTCGCGATCGGCGTCGACGCCACGCCAGTCGACATCCGGGGGATTGATGTCTGGAGACAGCCGTCCGGGTGGTTGCGTTTCGGCGTTTTGCTGCCACGGTGCATCCTCTAAGGTAGTTTGATCGGTAACTGGCATGCGATCTCAAAATGCTGATTGCCGTGGGCGAATGGCCGACCGATCCAGGCTTCGAAGGCCGGTTGATTATCGGGAACGTAGCCGCTTTGGGGCAGCCAGGTGCGGTACAGCCAGTCGATGGCGCGTGCTTCGAGCGCGAGGTCGCCGCTCAACAGGACTTCTGCAACCTGCATCGGCGGAAATTGGAAGCGGCCGATTTCACCG
>CAZZWE010000028.1:0-37150 GCA_964657675.1 uncultured Steroidobacteraceae bacterium | reverse complement strand
GAAGTTGCCTAACAAGATGACCAGCAAGAGCGCCACCACCCCTAGGGCGACGGCATGCATTTGAATGCGCGGCCAAACGACCGCTAGTACCGCTCCGGAAAGGAAAAACGACCCCAGTCTCGAATACTGGAACGTGTCGATCGGTCCGAAAACGAATCCACCATTGTCGGGGATGAAGTGCCAGGCAAGACTTAGCAAAAGTGCGCCTATAAAGACCAGTAAACCGCTGCGCCGCCCTCCAATGACGAAGATAAAAAAAAGCAGTACATACAACCAAAGCTCTGAGGGCAAGCTCCAAAGCGGCCCGTTGACGGCTGTAACCTTGGCATCCTCGAATACACCGGGAATGGTGAACGTGACGCCGCGGAAAAACATCAGCAGATTGCCGATCACAAACTTCACGTGTTTCCAGGCGTGACTGTAATTTTGATACCAGAACAACGTGGCGAGCGATGCGGCGACCAGCGAGAAAGCCAGATTGGGGAAAATTCGCAAAAATCTCGCGGAAACAAATTGCGCCCAGTCGGTGGACTTCTGTAGGGAGCGGCAGATTAGGAAACCGCTCAGGCTGAAGAAAACTTCCACGGCAAGCTTTCCAAAGTCCTCGCCGTAGACGGGCACTGCTGGTTCGGCGATATGCGATAGCGCGAAGTGATGGCTGTATAGCACCGCGGACGCCGCCAAGAACCGCACAAAATCGTAGCTATTTCTGGCGCGGGGATCTTTGGGCTCCATCTTAAGCGGTGTTTCCCGCATCGATGGTCGTCACCGTGCCGGTGATATTGCGCCCACCATCACCCAACAGAAATTCCACGCTGCGTGCTATGTCGATGGGTTCGGGCATGCGATGCAGCGCGCTGCGACGGGCAATCTGCGCGCGTTGCGAGTCGGTGAGCTCGTGCGTCATCTCGGTGGCCACAAAACCTGGGGAGATGGCGTTGACAGTGATTCCAAGCTGGCCGACTTCTCGCGCGAGGGAGCGCGTGAATCCGATCAGAGACGCTTTAGTGGCACTGTAAACGGACAATCCACTGTAGCCCGTGGCGGCGACGATGGACGCCATATTGATGATGCGTCCCTCGCGTTGCACCATCATCGCGCGAACTACGTACTTGCTAAGCAGGATGGGTGACAGCGTATTGAGCTGAATGAGCCGCTGCACTTCCTGGTCTCGCATATTGCTCAAAATTCCACTAGTGCCTAGACCGGCGTTATTGATGAGTCCGTAGGGGGCGCCGAATTCAGCCTTGAGATCGCGCACCAACGGGGCGATGAGTTCGACATTCGACAGATCGCAGGCTCGAAACTCGATGGCGCCGCTACCCGCCTGTGCGGCTTCGCGGCTGGCGGTCAATTCCGGAGTCAATGTTCGCGCCACCGCGATGACTCTGTAGCCGGCCGCAGCCAAGAATTGCGTGATGCTCAAGCCTAATCCGCGGCTGCCGCCGGTGACGATGACGTTACGCACTGGGCCGCACCAGTTTACCTGCCGCTGTGAGTTCCAGTGTGGGCACGAAACGCAGAATGGCCGGCACTTTGTGCGCGGCTAACCGGCGGCGGCACGACTCGAGCAGTTCATTCTTGATGGGCTCGAGCGCCGCTGAGTCCAGATTCTCGTTCTGCGCAAGTACCACTTCAGCGGCGATGACCGCACCGGTAATGGGGCTGCGCTTGGCCTTCACCAAGGACATGCGCACGCGCGGATCTGCGTTTAACACCGCCTCGACTTCTTCCGGATACACTTTCAGGCCGCCGACGTTGATGATGCCACCTTTGCGGCCGCGGAAAAAATATCGACCCTGTTCAAGCTCGACCATGTCGCCCGTGTCGACGAACCCATCCGTATGGGCGAGCGCGGCCGCGTCGGCGCCAAGATATCGCGCCGCGGTGCGGCCAGACCGAATCCACAAGGTGCCATCTTGCACTTTCATCTCGATGGGTCCCTGGCCGCCTATGAGCTCAGCAGGGAACCCGGCAAGACCGTCATTGACCTCAAAGCCTACGCCCGCTTCGGTCGAGGCGAAGGCGTGCGCGACGCGTGCCGCGGGAAAGGCCGCTTGCAGATTGTCCAATACGGTTTGATCGGCCACTTCGCCGGAGAGCCGCACATACTCGGGCGAAATGATTCTTGCATCGCCGCTCATCAACGCCTTGCGCCAGTGGGAGGGCGTGCCGGAGATATGCGTGACGCCGGCGGTCGCTCCGCGAGTTAGAAATGCTTGGGTTGTTTCGCCGGCGCTCGACAACACCAAGGGTGCACCTGCCAGCACGGCACGCAAATACATCTGCAAGCCGCCGTAGCGTCGAATATCGTAAAAGGTGCTCCATACCAGCGGGCGTTGTGAATTGGGCTGCCGCGGCAGTGCTCCCGCCAAAGTCTCAAAGTTGTGCAGCACCAGCTTTGGCTGCCCGGTGGTGCCGGAGGTCAATAAAATCCAATCCGTGTTCAAACTTCCCGTGCGTGCAGGCTGGCCGACTGGCTGAGGCGTCGGATACGACATGAACGGCTCGAGCAGCGCTGACTTGAACGGAGACTCGGCATCGAGCACCATCGCATCGGCTTCTGCTGTCGCTGCGGCGGCGCTGAATTGCTCCGCGTTGAGATCCGGTGTGCATAAGACTACCCGTCGCGCCACGCCATCCAATTCGATCAAAGCCAGCGCGCTGGCCAACTGGGTGCGCGTGGCCAGCATCACATTGCGGCCCTGCAGTTTCTCCAATGCCTCGATGGTTGTGCCGGTTTGGAGCGCACTCAGGGCCACAGTCCCCGAGGGTGCATGAAAGGCTCCAGCGACCGAGTCGCCCGATTTCTTCAGAGATTGCCACAGTGAACTCACACGCCATTATCATCTACGCTGTAAACCAGCAGCAAGGAATCCGATGCCCGTTCTCTGTGTATTTAGTCAAAATTACCTGTGACCGGCGTCGCATCGCCTGAAACCCTCTCGCCACTGCTGGCGACTTTGTTTCCACCCGGGGCCGTCTGCGCTGAATTGTGGGGTTCAGGAAATCCAGAATCATTGCTGCCCGCTGAAGGTCAGCATCTCGGCAAGGCCGTGAGCTCGAGGCGAGAGGAATTCGCGGCAGGGCGTGCGTGTGCGCGTCTGGCATTGGGAGAGTTTGGGATCGTCGACTTTGCCTTGCAGGCTGGCGAAGATCGGCGCCCCCGGTGGCCGGATGGGATGAAGGGCAGCATCACGCATACCCGGGGATTTTGTGCTGCGGTCGTTGCGCGATCCAAGACCCTGCGCGCGGTGGGCATCGATACGGAACGGATTGGAAGCGTAAAGCCCGAGCTGTGGCCGCGTATCTGCGGCCCTGAAACGGGCTGGCTCGAAACGATTCGCGAGGAGTGGCGCCCCGTGGCCGCGACGCTAATTTTTTGCGTCAAGGAGGCTTTCTACAAGTGCCAGTATGAGATCACGGCCGAATATCTGGGCTTCAATGACGCGCGGGTGGAATTCGACGCCTGGAATGCAAATGCCGGAAGCTTCGCCGTACACGCCTGCAGGCCCATGGTGCTTGCGGGGCATGTGCCCCTGCCGTTGGCCGGTCGGTATTTAGTTCATCGCGAGTTCGTCACCGCCGGAATCGCGGTAGCTCAATAAGCTTTATCGTCTCGGAAAATTTTGACCACGGTCAACAAAATGATCTTGATGTCGAGCATCGGCGTCCAGTGACGCAGGTAATCCAGATCGTAATTGACGCGCGCTTCCATCTGCTCCAACTGCGCGGTCTCGCCGCGGCAGCCATTCACCTGCGCGAGCCCCGTGATACCGGGGAGGACCTTGTGGCGGACCATGTAGCCCTTGATCAACTTGCGATATTCCTCGTTGTGCGCCACCGCATGAGGGCGGGGGCCAACCAAGCTCATGCGTCCTTGGAGCACGTTGATCAGCTGGGGCAATTCATCCAACGAGGATCGGCGCAGGATTGAGCCCACCGGCGTGATGCGCGAGTCGGTTTTCGAGGCCTGCCGAATGGTCGCACCATCTTCCGTCACACGCATGGTGCGGAATTTGTACACGGCGATCTCGCGTCCATCCAGCCCATAGCGGCGCTGCTTGAAGATAATCGGTCCCGGCGAGGTGAACTTCACCAACAGGGCGATGACCACCAACACCGGCAGCAGCAGCAACAGAATGATCACCGACAGAAACGTATCGGTCAGGCGTTTGACCACGCCGCGATAGCCGTAGAACGGCGTTTCGCACATGGCGACCACGGGAATGCCGTGAATCTCGCCGGAGCGGGCTTGGATCAGGTCGAACACGAAAATGTCGGGAACGTAGTAAATCGACGCGGTGGTATCGCGCAAGTCGTCGAGCAAGTTCATGACGCGTTTGACGTGCCTAATGGGCAGCGCGATGAAAATCACATCCGTGCGGTTTTGTTTGACATATTCGCCCAATTCAGTCAGAGATCCCACCAGTTTTGAGCCCGGTTCCATCCCTAACCGATCAGTGCTGCGATCATCGAAAAAGCCGGCCACATCGAGCCGCATGCCGGGGTTGCTTTGCAGGCGGCGGGCGAGTTCCAAGCTGCTGTTGTTGTAGCCCGCAATGATGGCACTGCGTGCATCGAAAGCGTTCATCAAGAAGCGACGCATGAGTTCATGCATCAGCAGCGTGGCGATCACCAGAGCGATCGGCGTCACCACCGCCCAGGTCAGAAAAATGCGTCGAGGGTAGCCATCCAATGACTTGGTGGCGTAGCCAATGGCCAGCATCACGCCGAGCAGCAGCAGCCAGCGGAAGATCACATCCACCACTGCCGAAAGTCTTGCTGACGTCAGTTGCGTGCTGACCTCACGCGGCGGGGTGACCAACACCAGGCACAACACCGCCACGATGACGATGGCCTCCGAGGAGCGGTCGAATTTCGTGTTGAAGAAAATGATGGTCAGGTACAGCGAGGCGACCGCGACCAACGCAGGCACGAGGGCCTGGATGCCCGTCATTAACGCAATCAGAAAACTCTGCTTTAACAGGACCGGTTGGGTCATCAGGCATCCGTTGGAGCGCGATCAAAGCGCGACACGATCATTCTCCATTATCAGCTAAATCGGCAAATCTGCAGGGCAAGATGGACTTACAATGTTAAATCGCCACGGCCGATCGAAAGGTATGAGACGAACCAATGATATTCTAGGGACCTATGACAAACGTTCCATTACTCGATCTTAAGGCGCAATTTGCGCAAATCCGTTCAGAAGTGCTGCCTATCATTGAACAGGTTTGCGAAAGCCAACGCTTCATATTGGGCGAGCATGTATCGGCCTTCGAAGCGGAAGGCGCACGCTACTGCGCAACGAGCGCTGGCATTGGCGTCTCGTCAGGCACCGATGCATTACTGCTGGCAATGATGGCATTAGGCATCGGCATCAGTGATGAAATTATTACAAGCCCGTTCACCTTCTTCGCCACCGCCGGCACAATTGCCCGACTTGGGGCTCGGCCGGTGTTTTGCGATATTGACCCGCAAACTTTTAATATTTCTCCCGCAGCGGTTCAGACGTTTCTTGACACTCAGTGTGTGCATCGCGATGGCGCTTGGTTCAATCAACGCACCGGCGGGCGCATCAAAGGCTTGATGCCGGTTCACCTGTATGGGCAGTCCGCGGACATGGACCCACTGATGGCCATTGCCAAGCGTTATGGCTTGAAGGTGATCGAGGATGCGGCTCAGGCCATCGGCACCGAATACAAAAATGGCGTGCGCGTGGGATCGATCGGCGATGTCGGCTGCTTTTCGTTTTTTCCGAGCAAGAATCTCGGCGCCTTCGGCGATGCCGGCTTGAACACCACCAACGATGCCGACCTGGCCGAGAGCATGCGCGTGCTGCGCGTGCACGGCGGCAAGCCAAAATATTTCCACTCCGTCATCGGCGGCAATTTTCGCATCGATGAGCTTCAGGCGGCGGTGTTGCGCGTCAAGCTGCGCTACTTGGATGAGTGGACCGGTGCCCGTCAGCGCAATGCACGCTACTACGATGGCGCGTTCGCCGCCGTGCTCAAGGGCAAGGTGGTCACACCCTATGCGGTGCCGGGCTGCCGGCATATCTTCAATCAGTACGTGATCCGGGTGCCGCGACGCGATTCGTTGCGCGAATTTTTGACGCAGCGGAATGTCGGCACCGAAGTTTATTATCCAGTGCCGCTGCATCTGCAGAAGTGTTTCGAATACCTAGGCTACAAGCCCGGGGACTTTCCGGAGTCGGAGCGCGCCGCGCATGAAACTCTGGCGATCCCAATTTACCCTGAGTTGAATCAGGAACAACTCGCCTACGTCGTGAGCTCCATCGGCGATTTCTTCAAGACGCACTAGCTCTTTTTGAAATCGTCCGGCAGCAGCTGGTGGCGCGACAGCAGCTTGTAGAAGTCGGTGCGGTTGCGTTTCGCCAAGCGGGCGGCTTGGCTGACGTTGCCGCCGGTGATCTGCAAGATCTGCGAGAGGTAGATGCGGGTGAACTCATCCCGCGCCTCATCGAAGGAGGGCAGGCGGCCGGGATTCCCGCCGAGCGATTGCTGCACCAATTCGGCCGTAATGATGGCGCCATGCGACAGCGCGACGTTCTGGCGCACCACGTTGTACAGCTGGCGCACGTTGCCGGGCCACTCGGCGGTTGCCAGTAATTCCACCGCTTCCGGCGCATAGATCTTACGTTGACCGGTTTCCTTGGCGATCTGCTCGAGAAAATGCGCGACCAGCAACGGGATGTCTTCACGGCGCCGGCCCAAAGACGGCACCTCGATGTGCACCACGTTCAGCCGGTAGTACAAATCCTCGCGAAATTGCCCACCGACCATCAATTCATGCAAATCGCGATGCGTGGCAGAAATAATGCGCACATTGGTCTGAACGGCCTCGGCGCTGCCCACGGGGCGAATGGCATTTTCTTGCAGTACGCGCAGCAGTTTGACCTGCAGCCGCATCGGCATGTCGCCCACTTCATCGAGCAGCAGCGTGCCGCCATCGGCGGTTTCGAATAACCCTTTCTGTTCGCGCGAGGCGCCGCTGAAGGCGCCTTTCTCATGTCCGAACAATTCCGACTCGAGCAGATTCTCCGCCATGGCGCTGCAATTGATGGAGACGAATGGCTTGTTGCGCCGGGGGCTTGCCTCGTGAATGGCACGCGCCAACAATTCCTTGCCCGTACCGCTCTCACCGGTCAACAGCACGCGGGCATCGGTGCCCGCGACCATGTTGGCCTGCGCCAACTTGTCTTCCATGAGCTGGTTGCGGGTGATGATATTGGCGCGCCAGTCCTCATCGACATGCGCAAAGCCGGAGACCTTCAAGGCCTTCTGCACGTGATCGAGCAGATCCTGCTTGTCCACCGGCTTGGTGAGAAATCCAAATGCGCCGCTTTGAGTGGCGTGCACGGCATCGGGGATGGTCCCATGCGCCGTCAGGATGATGACCCGCAGTCCCGGCCAGCGGCTCTGCAATTCCTTCAGCAGCCCGATGCCATCCATCTGGTCCATGCGCAGATCGGTGATCACCAAGTCGGGGCGAAAACGCACACAGGCGGCGAGCGCCGCGGCGGCACTTTCCACCGCTTCCACTTCATAATTCTCGGCACGTAAGCGGATGGTCAACAGGCGCAGCAATCCCGGATCGTCGTCGACGACCAAGATGCGCGCCTTGCGCTTTTGCGGGCTGGCGGGTTCACGCGCGCCGGGCTGCAGTCCGAAGGACAGCGGCGCGGTGGCGGCGATTGAATAAGCGTTCACGGGTTTATCTCCCATAACTGATTATGGCGTGCGAGGCCGTTGCTCAATGTGAGTAACCGCCTCGAGCTTGGCCCGAGCCTCATCCAATTGCTTGCGCAACTTCGCATTTTCATCCTGCTCCGCTGACAGGCGGCGGTTGATCGCCTGTAGCTTGTCGTGTGGTTCATGCGGCGTGTCATCCCGCATACGCTTGTTTTCGGCCTGAAGCACCAGGGTCTGCTCTACATCCTTGAGCGCCACGGTGGCCAGCAAGCGTTCCACAGGCAGCAGAGTCTCAGGCCGCGCGAGCAGTTCCGACAAGTGTCGCTGGGCTGCGACGGGATCCGAGCCGTCATAACCCGGCGTGGCCTGCGCCAAGGCGTATTTCAGGCGGTTGCTGGTGGTGGGCGATATCTCAGCCGCATCCTTTGCCGATTGGAATAGTTCGGCTTGGCGCGCCGGATCACCTTGGGGGAGGCTCGCCATCAGCTCCAGCAGCGGTAGGATGGCCGCGGCATCCTGCGGTGGGCCCGCCGATTCGGTGGGTGCCGGCGGCTTGGCATGGCCGAGAGCCCCCATGCCGTTGCAGGCGCACAGCACCGCCGTCGCCGTCATGACGGCTAAGGCTCGGCCGCTACGCCGCATGGGCTTTGTCCCGGACCACCGCAGTGGTTTGTTGCAGCGGCAGTCGCACCCGAAAGTGTGCGCCTCCCACCTTGGCCTCCAGAATCTCGATGCTGCCGCCATGCGCATTGACGAACTCGGTCACCACCGACAGGCCGATTCCGGTGCCTTTGACGTGGCCGCCCTGCGGCGTCTTGCCCTGATAAAAGGCTTCGAAAATTCGCTCGCGCTCATCGGGTGGGATCCCCGGCCCGCTATCCATGACATCGAGCACCAGCTGTTCGCGCTGACTGCGCGCATGGATGGAAATCGTGCCGCCACGGGGGGTGAACTTGATGGCGTTGGACAGCAGGTTGTCGAGGATCAGCCGCACCTTGCCGCGGTCCGCGATCGGCGTGAGATCCTCCACCTGCACATCCAGCCGCACGCGCTGCGCGACCAGCGTCAATTGCTGATTCTCCAACACCGATTTGATCAATGGTCGCAGCTTGAACTCAGAAATCTCCATGCCCACACTCTTGGCCTGCCAGGCACTGAAGGACAGGAGGTTCTCGATCAGCCGCTGCAGTTTCATGCTGTTCTCGCGCAAAATTCCCGTGACCTCGCGTTGCGCGCTTTGCAGTTCGCCGACGGCGCCATCCATCAGTAATTCAGTACCCTCACGGATATTTGCCAATGGGGTCTTAAGTTCATGCGACATATGTCGCAGAAATCGATTCTTTTCCTGAGCAAGGTCCAACAATCGTCCGCGCAACCACTCCAACTGCGTCGCCAAGCGCTCGAGGTCGGCGGGGCCGCGGATGGCGATCGGCCGTGAAAAGGTACCGCGACCGAGTTCACTGATGGCGCGGTCGATGGCGCGGATGGGCCGGCCGAACAGATAGGTGAACAGGCCGACCACGGCCAGGGTCATCGGCACCAGCAGCAAGGTCTGCCAGGCGAGATTTTTCTGTGCACGCTGCGTCGCCTCTTCGAGGCTGGCGGTCTCCCGGTCGATTTGCAGGCTGATTTGATCCGACAGCTTCAATGCCGCCTCCGAGAGCTGCGGGAAACTGTTGATCACGGCGGCCATTTTGGTGGAATTCGGCGGCGAGCTGTGCAGGTCGGCCAACAGGTGGCTGGCCTGGGATTCGATCGAATCCGCGCCTTGCTGCGAGGCATTGTCCAGCGGCAAGGTCTTCAAGTCGTGAATCGCCGTGATCAAGCGATTGTTGTTGCGGGAGTAGGCCTCCAGCAAGTCGGCGTTACCGATAATTTGATACAGACGCGCGGTGCGCTCGAGCGCGCCAATCTCCTCGAACATGCGTTGGTTGTTGCGCGTGCCCTGCATGCCATGAGCCACCAGCTGTTGGCTGCGGATCGACAAGCGATTCATCTGCACCGCTGCGTTGACGATGGCAAACAAGAGCGGAGCGGCCACGATCGTGAAGCCGATCAGCATCAGTCCGCTCAAGGATTTTGGGCGAGGCAATCGCATAATCCGCATTCTAGCAGCGTGCCTCGCTTAAAAAGCAGTGACGGGTTGGGAACTGTAGAATTGCCGCACATGACCAGCGAAGCCCCGTATGCAGATCTTTCACCTGAAACCGTTTTGGATGCGATCGAAGCCGTCGGCTACCGATGCGATGGCCGCGTTTTGGCGCTCAATAGCTACGAGAATCGGGTCTATCAAATAGGCATCGAAGATGCCGATCCGCTGGTCGCCAAGTTCTACCGCCCGCAGCGTTGGAGTGACGCCGCCATCCGCGAGGAGCACGCCTTTTCCGCCGAACTGGCAGCCCAAGAGATCCCCGTGGTTGCCCCCTTATCGACGGCGGGTGAGACGCTGCATGCGCACCAGGGCTTTCGTTATGCCGTGTTTCCGCGTCGGGGTGGGCGCTGGCCCGAATTAGGGACTCGCGATGATCGGGAATGGGTCGGCCGATTCCTCGGCCGCATCCACGCTGTGGGCCGTGCGTCCCGGTTTGCCGAGCGCGGCGCACTCAACATGGATGACCTCGGACGCAACGCCCGGGATTTCGTGCTCGAGGGCGATTGGATGCCGGACTATCTGGCCGACAAATACGCGGAGCTGACCGATGAGTTGCTCGATGAAGTCGAAGCGCGGGCGGCGGGCTGGAATGGCGCTGCCACGGGGCGAATTCTAGGGGACTGCCATCGCGGCAATATTTTGTGGACCGACTTGGGTCCGCATTTCGTCGATCTCGATGACTGCGTGAGCGGTCCGGCCATCCAAGACATTTGGATGCTGCTCTCCGGCGGCGAACAGGAGATGCGTTCCGAGCTGCATGACCTGCTAAAAGGCTACGAGCAATTCTTGCCGTTCAATCGCCGCGAGATTGACCTGATCGAACCGCTGCGTGCCCTACGGATGGTGCACTACGCGGGGTGGCTGGCGCGCCGCTGGCATGATCCGGCGTTTCCCAAGGCATTTCCCTGGTTCGCCGAACCGCGTTATTGGGAAGAACACTATCGCGCGCTGCAAGATCAATTGGTGGCGGTGATGGCGCCGCCGCTGGAGCTGTGACGCTCGTCGCTACTGCGACTGCGATATGTTGTGATTGCTGCGTGATTTAGTGATCATAGTCCAATGGCTAGCGCTCTATCGATAACAAGCAATGCGCGTGTCCTGCTCCTGTGTCTGCTGGCGGTGCTGTCGGCCTGTCAAAAGGATCCGGGTGCGGCGCCCGCTGCCACGACGCAGGTCAAGCCCAAACCGAAGCAGGCACCCAAACAAGGCCCGACCGCGGCTGAATTGACCGCCGGTATGGTCGAGGCGGCGGGTCAGGGCAAGTCGCAAGGGCCGGTGGATTTGAAGTTTGAATTGCCGCAAAAGCCCAAAGTGGGGCAGGCGATGGAAATCAATCTGGCGCTCCTGCCGCAAATCGACGCGGGCACGGCCACGGTCCAGGTCAACGGTGCCGATGGCTTTACGGTGAATGGCGGCGAGGCGCCGTTTGAAATACCGACCATCAAGGCCGGCGAGGTCTATCGGCACACCGTCAGCATCCTGCCGACCATCGAGGGTGTATTGGTCATTGGAGTGACATTGCAGCTTAAAACCGACGATAATGTCGAAACGCGGTCTTTCTCGATCCCAGTCATCGTCGACCGCTAAATCTGGTGTGAGGCGGCGAAAACCCCTATAATGGGGAGTTTCCCACACAGGCCTCACCGTGACCCAAAAACTCCGCAATATCGCCATCATCGCGCACGTCGATCATGGCAAAACCACGCTCGTCGACCAGCTGCTGCGGCAGTCTGGCACCCTCGACGCGCGCAAAGATTTGCAAGAGCGAGTCATGGATTCCAACGATTTGGAGCGCGAGCGCGGCATCACCATTTTGGCCAAGAACACCGCCATTACCTGGGGTGACTATCGCATCAACATCGTCGACACCCCCGGACACGCCGATTTCGGTGGCGAAGTGGAGCGGGTGCTCGCCATGGTGGACTGCGTATTGCTGCTGGTGGATGCGGTGGATGGCCCGATGCCGCAGACCCGCTTCGTAACGCAGAAGGCGTTCAAGCATGGCCTGCGCCCCATCGTCGTGATCAACAAGATCGATCGCGACGAAGCGCGGCCGAGCTGGGTATTGGATCAGACCTTCGATCTATTCGACCGCCTGGGCGCGACCGACGAGCAGCTCGATTTTCCGGTGGTATACGCCTCTGCACTGCGTGGATTTGCGGGACTCGATTCGAGCGTGCGCGACGGCGACATGCAACCGCTGTTCAAGACCATCGTCGAGCATTGCCCGCCGCCGGATGTCGATGCAGACGGTTCGCTGCAGCTGCAGGTCACCCTGCTCGATTACTCGAGCTACGTCGGCGCCATCGGTATCGGCCGCATCAAGCGCGGCACCATCAAGAAGGGCATGGCCGTCAGCGTCATCAATCGAGAGGGAAAAATCCGTTCCGAGCGCATTACGCAGGTGCTGGGATTTCACGGTTTGACCCGCGTGGAAGTCGACTCGGCCTTCGCCGGCGACATCGTGGCGTTTGCGGGTATCGCCGAGCCGAAAGTCTCCGATACCGTGTGTGATCCGTTGAACGTTGAGGCGCTGCCCAGTTTGACGGTCGATGAACCGACCATCAGCATGACCTTTGAGGTCAATACCTCGCCCTTTTTGGGCAGGGATGGCAAGTTTGTTACCAGCCGGCAGATTCGAGAACGTTTGGAGCGCGAGTCGATCCACAACGTGGCGCTGCGGGTTGAACCGACCGCCGATCCCGATAAATTCCAGGTCTTCGGCCGCGGCGAACTGCATCTGGGTGTGCTTCTCGAAAATATGCGGCGTGAAGGCTATGAAATGGCCGTTTCGCGGCCGCGTGTGGTCATCAAGCAGATCGATGGCGAGGCGCATGAGCCGATCGAGCAGGTCACCGTGGACGCTGACAGTGATGCGCAGGGCGCCATCATGCAGGCCCTCGGCGCGCGCGGCGGGGACTTAAAGGACATGCAGTCCGACCGTGGACGCGTCCGCTTGGATTACATGATTCCTTCCCGGGGACTGATCGGGTTTCAAACCGATTTTCGCACCATGACGCGCGGCACCGGCTTGCTGCATCACGTGTTCGATCACTATGGCCCCGTGGTGCAGAAGCAGCTCGGACAGCGCCCCAATGGCGTGCTGATCTCCAATGGTCAGGGCGTGGCGCTGGCTTACTCGTTGTTCAGCTTGCAGGAGCGCGGACGGCTGTGCATCGGCGCGAACGAGGAAGTCTACGAGGGCATGATCATCGGCATGAACAATCGCGATGATGACTTGGTGGTGAACCCGCTGAAGGGCAAGAAGCTCACCAACATGCGTGCCTCGGGCAAGGATGAAGCCGTGGTGCTGTCGCCGCCGATTCGCTTCTCGTTGGAGCAGGCGATGGAGTTCATCGACGATGATGAATTGATCGAAATCACGCCGAATCACATCCGGCTGCGCAAGCGCTATCTGTTGGAAAGCCAGCGCAAGCGTGGCGGCCGTGAATCCATGGAACAGGCCTCTTAATCATTTAACCGATTATTGGTCGAACCGAGACGCCCGTCACGCCTTGGTTGCGGGATCACCCTAACATCTAGGCTTCAAGCGCAGGACGCGCTTTTGTCTAGATGCGGGAGATCCAGGCCTTGTCACGCGATATTGCGGCCGTTTTACGCAGCGAGCCTGCGCCAACTGCGGACAAATTAAACCACTTCCTCGAGAGCCAAATCGCGGAGGCGCGTGGCCGCGGCGGTGAGACGGACATCAATCGGCTGCTGCGGGCCATCAGCAATCATTACGATCGACTGGATCTGGAACGCCGCGGCGTGGTGCGCTCCATGCAACTGATGTCGGATGAGGCGCAGGCGCTCACCCGAGAGATTCGCGAACAAACCTCCTCGCATCTGCAGGCCATTCTCGACAACGTCAAAGACGCCATCGTGACGGTGGATGAGATGGGACTGGTTGAAACCTTCAATCACACCGGCGAGCGCATCTTCGGCTACGCGCCCTCCGAAATCCTCGGACGTCCTTTAGGGTTCTTGCTGCCCGACATCGACTCACGCGATCCGCGAGAAACCCTGGAGCGCTTGGCGGCCAAGATCGATGACACCCATATCGATTTGGCGGCGCATCAGACCTGGGGGCTGGCCAAGGGCGGCAGCCGGGTCGCGGTGGATATTGCCGTCAGCAAGGCCAAACTCAACTGGCGCGATGGCTATGTGATTTGCATCCGCGACATCACCGAGCGGCATATCGCCGAGGTGGCGGTGCGGGAGAGCGAAGGACGCTACCGCACCTTGGTCGAACACGCACCAGAGGTGATCGTGGTGTTCGATGCGGATGCCGGGCGCTTCATCGATGTGAATGATAATGCCTGCCGCTTCTTCGAGATGCAGCGCGATGAGCTGTTGGGCAGCAGCTTGGAGCTGATCGGACCGCTGGAAACACGGGGTGTCGCTTCGCTCGGCATGGCGCGCGGTTACATCGAAAGCGCGCTGTCGGGTTCGGTGCCCGTGTTCGAATGGAACTACAACAGTTTGACCGGGCAACCGGTTCCCTGCGAAGTGAGATTGGTACGGTTGCCGAGTTCCAATCGCCGGTTGCTGCGCGCCAGCATCATCGACATCACGGAGCGCAAGCGCGCCGAAGCCGTGGCAGCCGGTGAGCGCCGGGTGTTTGAGAAGATTGCGGCCAATGCGCCGCTTGCCACGGTGCTCGATGCCTTGTGCGAGGTGATCGAACGCGCGACCAGCGACGGTCTGTGCGCCATCAACTTGCTGGACCGCGATCGACAGGCGTTGACCTGCGGTGCGGCGCCGCATCTACCGCGCGAGTTCGTGGCTGCCATGGACTGCGCGCCCATTGGGATTCGCTTCGGCTCCTGTTCGGCGGCGGTCTATCTCGGCCGCCAGGTGACGGTGGCGGATGTGGAATCCGATGCGTTATGGGAGTTTCGCCGCGAAGCGGCGCGGCATGCGGGCCTGCGCTCCGCCTGGTCCATTCCCATCCTGGCCTCCGATGGCCAGGTGGTCGGTACCTTTGCGCACTACCGCCGCCAGGCCGGCGTGCTGGGTGCGCGTGATCAAGAGTTGCTGCTGCGCATTGCGCAAATCGCCGGCATCGCCATCGAGCGTCGCTCGGCCGAAGATGCGCTGCGCGACAGCGAGTCGAAATTTCGCGGCCTGTTTGAAAGCGTGATGGAAGGTGTGTACCAGACCTCGCGCGACGGCCGCATTTTGGTTGCCAACCCGGCCTTTGTGCATCTCCTGGGATATAGCTCGGTCGAAGAACTCTACCAAGTGCCTGCCGGCGCGCTGTACTGGTATCCCGGCGACCGTGAAAACTTCATGCGGCGCGTGGAGAGTCTGGGTGAGCTGCGCAACGAGGAGTATGTGCTGCGCCGCAAGGACGGCACCATGCTGGTGGTGATCGACAACTGCCGTGTGGTTCGCGACAAGCAGGGTCGCGTCAGTGGATTCGAAGGCACGCTCACCGATGTCACGGAGCGCAAGAAGGCAGAGACCGCGGTGTTCCAAGCCAAGGAACGCGCGCAGGTGACCCTGCAATCGATCGGCGATGCCGTCATCACCACCGATTCGGAAGGGCGCATCGATTACATGAATCCGGTGGCTGAAAGTTTGACCGGTTGGGAAAACCGCGAGGCCCAGGGCCAGTTGATTGCCAATGTGCTGACGGTGGTCGATGAAACCACGCGCGAGACCAGTGAGGGGCCTGTCACCCGATGTTTGCGCGAGGGCCAGGTGCTGGGGTTGGCCGAACACACCGTGTTGGTCAAACGCCGCAATCAAGAGATTGCCATTCAAGATTCCGCCGCACCGATTCGCGACCGAGCGGGCAATTTGATCGGCGCAGTCATGGTGTTTCACGACGTCAGCAAGGAGCGCCGGCTGCACCGCGCGCTGTACTACCAGGCCAGCCACGATGCATTGACCGGACTGATCAACCGGCGCGAGTTCGAAAACCGCCTGACGGCGGCGGTCGAGGATGCGCGTCAGCCGACGGGCGGGCGCCATGCCTTGCTGTATTTGGACCTCGATCAATTCAAACTGGTGAATGACACCTGCGGCCACCCGGCGGGCGACTTGCTGTTGAAGCAAATTACCGGTTTGCTGCAATCACGGGTGCGCGGCGGGGACACCTTGGCGCGCTTAGGGGGCGATGAGTTCGGTATTTTGCTGCAGGACTGCTCATTGGATCAGGCGCTGCGCGTTGCGGAAACTTTGCGGCAGGCCATTTGCGATTACCGCTTCGTGTGGCAGGACGGCGGAATCGCCGTCGGCGTCAGTATCGGCATCGTCGAGATCACTCACGACACGCCCACCGTGGCGAGCGTCATGAGCGCGGCAGATGTAGCCTGCTACTCCGCCAAGGATTCAGGCCGCAACCGGGTGGAGTTATACAAGCCCGATGATGTACCGGCCCGCCATCGCGAAATGCAATGGGTGTCGAAGCTCACCAAGGCCTGCGATGAAGCGCGCTTTGAATTGTTTTTCCAGCCCATCGTGCCGATTGGCAAGACTCAGCACGAGCGTGAGCATTTTGAATTGATGCTGCGCCTGCGCGATGAAGCCGGTGTGCTGGTGGCGCCGGCCGAGTTCATCCCCGCGGCCGAGCGTTACAACGTCATGCCCTCGATCGATCGTTGGGTGGTGCGGCAGGCGCTCGACCATGTGGTGCACCGGGCCGAGTCGGGCATGAAGCCCTTCACGGTGGCGGTGAATCTGTCCGGCACCTCGCTCAATGACGAGCGGTTTTTGGAGTACCTGATTTCTGAACTGAGCAGTACCGACCTGGCGCCGGGCGCCATGTGCTTCGAGATCACGGAAACGGCGGCCATCGCCAACATGGACAACGTGGTTTATTTCATGCGCGAATTGAAAACCCGCGGCTGTCATTTCGCGCTGGATGATTTTGGCAGCGGCTTGTCCTCGTTCAAATACTTGAAAACGCTGCCGGTCGACTACTTGAAGATCGACGGCCAATTTGTTGAAAACGTGACCCGCGATCCCATCGACCGCAGCATGGTGGAAGCCATCAGCCAAGTGGGCAAGGCCATGGGCATCCACACCATTGCCGAGCGTGTCGAATCAGCCGAGGTACTGGCTGAGTTGGGCCGGCTTGGGGTCGGCTTTGCACAAGGCTTCCACATCGCCACGCCGCGTCCCACCCGGGATTTCCCTTACCTGCGCTGAGCGGCTACAGTGTCCGGCAGGGGTTGGCGAGATATACAAAAAGGGGACTCGCATGCTGCTCGGGATGTCGCTTTCTAGCTTCACGCAATTACACGTCATCATCAGTTTGATCGGCATCGCCGCTGGCCTCGTGGTGGCGTTCGCCATGCTCTCGGCGAAGCGTCCGCCGGCCACCACCGCATTATTTTTGCTCACCACCGCCTTGACCGACATCACCGGCTTTATGTTTCCGATGCCGTTCGATCCCGCTGATGTCATCGGCATCATTGATCTGGTGTTCGTGGGGTTGGCCTGCGTCGCGCTGTACGTCAATCATTTGCAAGGCGCGGCGCGCTGGATTTACGTGGCGAGCGCCTTGCTGGCACTGTATTTCAACTGCTTCGTGCTGGTGGTGCAGTCCTTTCAGAAGGTGCCCTTCCTGCATCAGTTCGCGCCGAAGGGCAACGAGCCGCCCTTTGCCGTGGCTCAGGGAGTGCTGCTGATTCTGTTCATCGGCCTTGGGGTTGCGGCGCTGAAAAAGTTTCGGCCCTTGCTCGTGACGGCTCGGGCCTGACGTAGGGCGCGGCGCACATTGCCGGTGCGTCGGCCGGCAAATCACTCCACAGCGGCAGTCGGTGTCCTCGGGCATCGAGTGCCGCTGCGATTCGTGCCAGCGGCGGCAGCGCGTTGCGCAAGCCCAGCGGCGTTAGTGACCCGCGCAGTAACATGGCGGCCGCGCGTGGTAAGCCGTGCTGCAAGTTGGCGAGCGCGCTCAGTAACGTGGCCTCATCCACTCCCACCCCGGTGCTGTCGGTGTCGTGAAAACGTAAGCCGCGTTGGCTGCGCAGCACCTTGAACATGCAGTCGAAGGCGCACAGCGCGCCCAGCACGTTCATGTAGGCGAAGGCGGGCGCCAGCTCCCGCCAGGCCAGCGTGGGGTCATCCGCGGCCATGAAGGCATCCCAGCAGCGGCACACGCCCAGCACGAATTGTTCCGGGGTGCTGAGTGCATCGACGCTTAAGGTGGGTAGATGGCGAAATTGCCGGTGTGGGTTCATGTGCATGGACGCAATCAAAACCTAATTCAGTCCAAAACGCAATAAGAATCATTCGCATTTAGGATTTAACCTATCCGGATTGGTAATCTGCCTCGCCATGACCTTCGAACTGCAACCGCAACTGCACAACGCCCTTATTAGATTGGAGCCGCTGGGCGCCGGCGATTTCGAGGTGCTATACGCCGTGGCATCCGATCCTCTCATTTGGGAACAACATCCGAGCAAGGATCGCTACAAGCGTGAGGTGTTCGAGAACTTCTTCAAAGGCGCGATTGAGTCGGGCGGCGCCTTTCGCATCCATGATGCGGTCAGCGGTGAACTGATCGGCAGCTCGCGCTACTACGAGTACGATGAAGCCCAGCGCAAAATCAGCATCGGCTATACCTTTCTGGCGCGCTCGCACTGGGCCAGCGGGCACAACCGTGCCTTGAAAACCTTGATGCTCGATCATGCCTTCCGCTTCGTCGATCGCGTGTTGTTTCAAGTCGGGGTTGATAATTGGCGCTCGCGTAAGGCCATGGAGAAGCTGGGCGGCACTTACATCGGCGAGGAACCTGTCAGTTATTTTGGCGAAGCCGCGCGACCCAATGTGATTTTCAAAATCGACGCTGCGGACTGGGCTGCCAAGCGCTAATTCCCGGGGGAGCTTTGAGTGGCTAGCAACAGGCCGTGGTCGGCACGTCGGGATGCGCTGGCGGTGGCGCTGTTGTCCATCATCGTGGCGGTGCTGTGCGCGAAGTTCGATGTCAGCGAGATGTTTGCGCGCTGGACGCGACCGCTCGAGCGCTTGCAGTTGGATGAGGCGCCGGTTGTCCTGTTGGTGGTGGCGATTGCGCTGATCTGGTTCTCCGCACGGCGCTACTTCGATGCGCGGCACGAGTTGCAACTGCGTCGCGCCGCGGAAATCTCGCTGGAATATGCCCTGGCAGAGAATCAGCGCCTGGCGCTCAAATATGTCGACATGCAGGAAAGCGAGCACAAGGCGCTGGCCCGTGATTTACACGACGAGCTCGGGCAGTATGTCAACGCGATGAAACTCGATGCGGTAGCCATCCGCGATGCGGGCGCGGAGCCCGGCGAAACGCTACAGGCGACCGCGCAAGCCATCATCACCAACTTGGATCGGGTGTATGGCGTGTTGCGCGGGCTGATTGGGCAGCTGCGTCCCGTGGGATTCGATGACTTAGGGATGGTCGCGGCACTGGAGCATTTCATCAACGAGTGGCGCGCCAGACTGCCGGCGGTGAGCTTTGAGCTTGCCACCCGCGGAGATCTGGACCCTCTGGATGAAACGCGCGGATTGGTGATCTACCGACTGGTGCAAGAGTCCATCACCAACATGGCCCGTCATTCGGCGGCGACGCAGGTTCAGATCGTGATTGCCCGAGCCGCCGCCGATAACTCCATCGAGGTGCTGGTGGCAGACAATGGCCACGGTGCGGATTTGCATTCGCCGCGAACGGGTCTCGGATTGATCGGCATGCGCGAGCGCGTTGCGGCGCTCGGTGGTGAATTGAAGTTGGCGACCGCGCCCAATCAGGGGTTCAAGGTCATGGCAAGGTTGCCATTGCCGACGGCGTCTGTGACGAACACAGGCGCAGTGCGATAAACGCCGTCCCGGCGTGTCCTACATCGTCGACAGGCCGTGCAGAAGCTCAGCCATACAGTTCCTTGAGCCCCTGAGTACTGGATTTACCGCCTCACCTGGGGCGCGTAAAATTTGTGTCATGTCGCGAAGCTTTATTGGATCCAAGAACTTTAAGAGCCGGGGCGCATTATCAAACCCCGCGGGTCGTTTCGATTCCACAACGCGTGGACTCCTTGATGACGGCTGGTACGCCGAAGAAGTCCCCGAGAGCGTGAATGAGGTCGTGCTGCCCGATAAAGCCCGCAGTGTGATCACGACCAACGATTCACCGGACGTTGGCTTCGACCAATCGATCAATCCGTACCGCGGTTGCGCGCACGGTTGCGTGTATTGCTTTGCGCGTCCGACGCACGCGTACTTAGACCTGTCGCCGGGCTTGGATTTCGAAACCAAGCTTTTTTATAAGGACAATGCGGTGGCATTGCTGGAAGCCGAGTTGAGTAAGCGCAACTATGTCTGCAAGCCGATTGCGCTTGGCATCAATACCGACGGCTATCAGCCGCTGGAAAAACGACTCGAGGTGACCCGCAGCATCCTGAGCGTTTTGGCCCGCACCCGTCATCCGCTGACCATTGTCACCAAGAGCGCCTTGGTGGTCCGGGATTTGGATTTGCTCACGGATTTGGCCCGCGATGGCTTGGTGTCTGTGATGGTCAGCGTGACCTCGCTGGATAATGACATCAAACGCAGCCTGGAGCCTCGAACCGCCTCACCACAGGCCCGCTTGCGGGTCATCGAAGCGCTATCCCAGGCCGGCGTGCCCGTGGGCGTACTCGTCGCGCCGGTGATACCAGCCATTACGGACCATGAAATGGAAGATATACTAGGCGCCGCCAAAGACGCCGGTGCCAGTTCCGCAGGATATGTGCTGCTGCGGCTGCCTTATGAGGTGAAAGACCTGTTCCGCGAATGGCTAACGGAACATTACCCAGATCGAGCCAAACACGTGATGTCATTGATCAACCAAGCCCGCGGCGGCAAGGATTACGATTCGCAATTCGGCACGCGCATGCGCGGCACGGGCGCCTACGCTGAGTTATTGCGCCATCGCTTTGAGCTCGCCAAACGCAAACTCGGCCTCGATGATGCGGAAAACCGCCACCGACTCACCACCAATTTGTTCACGCCGCCACCGCTCAACAAGTCGCAGCTGACGCTCGGCTTCTGAAGCAAACCTCATGGCCGCGATTAGTACAGAACGGGTTCTGACCGTTCATCATTGGAATGATACGGTGTTCAGCTTCACGACCACCCGTGACCAGGCGCTGCGCTTCGAGAATGGTCACTTCATCATGTTGGGATTGCAGATCGATGGCAAGCCGCTGATGCGCGCCTACAGCATCGCCAGCGCAAATCATGAAGAGCACCTGGAGTTCTTGAGTATCAAGGTGTCCGACGGTCCGTTGACCTCGCGGCTGCAGAACATCAAGCCGGGTGACGAAGTCTTGGTGAGCCGCAAGCCTACCGGCACATTGCTCATTCACGACTTGAAGCCGGGAAAGCGCCTGTACCTGCTGAGTTCCGGCACCGGGCTTGCGCCATTCATGAGCATCATCAAGGACCCGCTGACCTACGAGCGATTCGAAAAGGTTATTTTGGTTCATGGCGTGCGTTACCGCAGTGAGCTTGCCTACCGCGACTACATCGAGTGGGAACTGACGCATCACGAGTACTTGGGCGAACAGGTGAGAAACCAGCTCATCTATTTCCCCACCGTCACCCGCGAACGCTTTCGCTATCAGGGCAGGATTACCTCCCTGATCGAGAGCGGCAAATTGTTCGAGGACATCGGGATGCCGCCGCTGAATCCGGCCACCGACCGCATCATGATTTGCGGCAGTCCCGCGATGTTGGCCGATTTATCGGTGCAGTTGGATGAGCGCGGTTTTGAGATTTCCCCGCATGTCGGCGAACCGGGCGACTACGTGATAGAAAGGGCGTTCGTGTCGCGCTAGTGAGTTTCACCGAACTGCAACTGCCGGCCGAACTTATTGCTGCACTGCTTAAGCAGCAAATCGTCGATCCAACGCCCATTCAAGTCGCCGCGCTGCCGGTATTGATGACCGGCAAGGATGCCTATCTGCGTGCCGAGACCGGCACCGGCAAGACCTTGGCTTACTTGTTGCCGCTGTTTGCCGGCATCGATCGCTCACTCGCGGCGACCCAGGTGATTATCGTTGCACCCACCCATGAGCTCGCCCTGCAAATTCACCGCCAGTCTTGCGAGCTTGCATTGAACGCAGGCTATGCGATTCGCTCGGTGCTTCTGATCGGCGGGACATCGACCGATCGGCAGATCGAGAAGCTCAAAGGCAAGCCGCATGTCGTGGTCGGCTCGCCTGGACGCATCGCCGAATTGATTGATCGGGGCAAATTAAAGATGCCGCATATTCGCAGCATCGTCATGGACGAGGCCGACCGGCTACTCAACGATGAAGGCTTGGAATGGATCGAAAGGATTGTGGCTGCCGCGCCGCCGACCCGTCAGTTGGTGTTTGCATCGGCAACCATCGAGTCGCAGGTCCGCGGCGCATTGACCGCATTGTCGCCCGATGTGGTGGTGCTGCGGCGGACCGCAGCCGCCGTCAACGAGAACATCGAGCACCTATACGTCGTGTGCGAGGAGCGCGACAAGCCGGATCTGTTGCGCCGACTGCTGCATGCCTTCGAGCTGCCGCGCGCCATCGTATTCGTTCATCGCAACGACGTGGCCGAAGACGTCGCGGCGATGCTCCGGCATCACAAGCTCGTGGTCGCTGACTTGAGCGCGGAACTGGGTAAATTGGAGCGCAAGAAGGCCATGGATGGAATCCGCAGCGGTGCGGTGCGCATCTTGATTGCTTCCGACCTAGCCTCCCGCGGTCTCGATATTCCCGGGGTCACTCATGTGTTCAATCTGGATGTGCCGACCATGAGCAAGGCATACCTGCACCGGGTCGGCAGGACGGGGCGGGCGGGCGCGAAGGGGACCGCCGTTTCGTTATTGACCGAGATAGAGGCGCGTTTGATACCCCGGTACGAGTCGGAACTCGGTATCTCGATGACGTGCGTTCGAGTGCGTGACGGGCGGGTCTTCCCCGCTCATCACTAGCACTACTCGGGCCGGCGCTACCTAAGTTGCTTACCCAATGCCAACCACGTTCGCGCCATCCTGGCGCGCTTTAAATTTCCGACCGCGGATCACCGTGAGACTGCCGAATAACAGCGCGAATGCCGCGATAGCTGCTTTTGGGTCGACCTCGGGCGCGCTGACCTTACGCACGGCCAGCGCATAGCCTTCGCCTGAGTAAGACGAGTAATTCGTGTCGCCGGTCCAGAACCTGCTGCTGCTCGACGAGGTGTCATAAGCATAAAAGCAATGCGAGGGGTCGGAGCACGGAATTGCGGTGCTCGTTAGGAACAACGACGAGCCAAAAATGTCGGACATAGGCTTTGCATTTACGACAGAGGACAAGGCGCTACAGCTCTTGCCTGCGTTGCCGAAGTGCGTAGCGGAACCGGACGCGTTTCCGCAATCGACATTAAATAACTCGCTAATTTGGTTGGTAGTTGTATTAGCGCCGACGCTCCCGTTACCCGAGGCCAACGTCCAATCGTTATATCCGCCGTAGTCACTGGCATCCAGTCCGGCAACCCAAGCCTGTGCACTCCCTGCCGCAGCGCTGGCGGACCAAAACAAAGGCCCGGATTCACTGTTTTCGGCACCCAGTGTATTGGCCCACATCAATCCTTTGCCATCCACGGCGGCCGCTCCGCCGTCCACCGAAGTGAGTTGCGCGTGTGCTGACAACGAGACTGTCATCGCCGCGGCGGCCCACAATCCATGTAAGAACCTATTCATCGCTTTTATCTCCCCAAAAACCGTTGCATCCCTAAAGCCGATACTCTCATGACTGCCTGAGCCGCTCATAAACAATTGTTAACGCTAGCTGTCAGTATCGTTTGATTTATACAGGAGTTGCGCGCAGGCCGCGATTACAACTCGCATCGTTATCAGCCGTCACAAAGTCTCGCGACGCTTTTGCGTGAAGCGCGAGCCTTATCCAAAACTTGAGAGCAAGACGGGTGTGTCGAAGGTCAATCGTGGACAATAATTCTGGGCGGCACAGTCGCTCTAGTTTGCCCTGCGTCGTATTTGCGGGCTTCTTTGTGGCGGGGAGCGAGTCAAGTTCAAAGCAGATAAAATAATCATCCGGCATATTGTCAGCGCAATTCGATCCAATGAAGAAGCGCCGCACGCGGCGCGACTGGCCGGACGAGCCAGGCTGTCTTGAGGCATATAAACTCGCAAAGCGCCGGGCGAGACAATTTTGCTCAGGTGCTGGTCTGTTATGTCGTTCGCCTAGAGTCTGTTTTGCTGATACGAGTTATATTGACGAATTAACCTGTCGAAGCGGAATGTGTAGGGCTATGATGTCTATGGATAACAAGGAGTTAACTGCCAAGGCAGGCGGGTCGCTCGACCGCCGCTTATGCGTGGCTCCCATGATGGACTGGACCGACAGCCACTGTCGCTACCTGCATCGGCTGTACTCCCCTCACGCTTTGCTCTATACCGAAATGATCGTGGCGGCAGCCATCGTGCGCGGCAATGTGCGCCAATTGCTGGACCATCATGCCGATGAGTTTCCGGTGGCGCTGCAGTTGGGCGGCTGCGATCCGAAGGAGCTGGCGCAGGCCGCAAAACTCGGCGCGGCAGCGGGCTACTCGGAAATCAATCTGAATGTGGGTTGCCCGAGCGATCGGGTCAAGAATGGCTCATTCGGTGCCTGCCTGATGCTCAAACCGACCCTGGTGGCGCAATGCGTGGCCAGCATGCGCGATGCGACCACGCTGCCGGTGACGGTGAAATGCCGGATTGGCATCGATGATCGTGACGACTATGAGTTTTTCATCGAGTTCGTCGACACGGTGGCCAAGGTGGGCGTGGATGCTTTCATCGTTCATGCGCGCGCCGCCATCTTGGCGGGCTTGTCGCCCAAGCAAAATCGCGAGATTCCGCCGCTTAAATATGAGTACGTGCATCGGCTGAAACGCGAACGCCCGGAACTCCATGTGCTGATCAACGGCGGGCTGGCCGATGCGGACACCGTGGCTCACCACCTCGAGGCCGGCCTTGATGGGACCATGATTGGGCGCGCCGCCTATCATCGCCCGGCGCTGTTGGCCGAGCTGGAACGGCGGATCATTGACCCGCAGTGGGTCATTCCGGAGCCGTGGCAGATCTTGGAACGCATGGTGCCTTACGCGCGGGCCTGTGCGCAGCGTGGCATGCGGCTGCACTCCATCACGCGTCATATGCATGGTTTGATGGCGGGCCGCGAAGGCGCGCGTGCCTGGCGGCGGTTTCTTTCCGAGGTTGCCATGCGACCCGATGCGACGGCCGACACCCTGTTCGCCGCGCTGCCTATCGTGGGACAGGGCCTGGCCGCATAAACGGACCTGAGCGGCCCTATGCCACGTTAAGTATAATAAGCTTGGCAATGGGCAAAGAAATCGAAGTCGCCATCCTGTTCGCCGACGTCGTGGGCAGTACCAAGCTCTACGAGCTGTTGGGGGACCTGCGCGCCCGGGATATGGTGGGGATCTGCATCGAGGTGATGAAGGCCGCCACCGAGCAGCACCATGGCACCGTCATCAAAACCATGGGCGATGAGGTGATGTCCACCTTTACCACTGCGGATGATGCTTTGAATGCCGCCGCCCAAATGCAAAAAGAGATTGCGCTGCATCCGCAGCTCAAAGTCGATGAGCAAACGGTGGCCATTCGCATCGGCACCAACTTTGGCGCCGTGGTGCTGGAAAACCGCGATATCTTTGGCTCCGCCGTCCATACCGCCAATCGCATGACCAGCCAGGCGAAGGCCGGCCAAATCATGACCACGGCCACCATGGTGGAGCGCCTGTCGCCAGAATGGCGCAGCTCGGTGCGCCAGATCGACATCGCCACGCTAAAGGGCCGCAGCAGTGAGGTCGCGCTGTTCGAAGTGCTGTGGCAGACCGAAGACATCACCAGCATGGTGCCGGCCATTGCCATTACCTCTCGCGAGCGCGAGAAGGCCAACAAGTCACAGCGGCTGCGGTTGCGTTACCAGGGTCAGGAGGTGCTGGTCAGCGAGACCAAGGCCAATATCACCATCGGCCGTGCTGAAGAAAACGATTTGGTGGTGAAAGGCAATTTGATTTCGCGCCTGCATGCGCGCGTCGAGATCAACCGCAACAAGTTCATGCTCATCGACCAGAGCACCAACGGCACCTTCGTTGTCGGTAAGGATGGCGAGGAAGCCTTTGTCCGCCGCGATTCCATGCAAATCCGCGGTGAAGGCCTGATCGGTCTCGGCAAGGCGCCGGACAGCAATTCCTCGCAGGTGATTCGCTACACCTGCGAGGAATGACCTTGTCAGCCGCGGTCGGCTGCCACGCGCTGCATCGCGCTCTTCAATTCGCTCTTTAACGCTTCCGGCACACGGCTGCCGAATTCCGACACGTACTTGTCGATTCCCGCGAACTCTTCCTGCCACAGGGCCGGATTCACCGCGAGCAATTCTTCCATGGCCGCGGGCGCAATATCGAGTCCCTGCAAATCCAGGTCACCGGTACTTGGCAGGTGGCCGATGGCGGTCTCGCGGGATTTCGCGCTGCCGGTGCAACGCTCGATAATCCAGCGCAGCACCCGCAAGTTATCGCCATAGCCCGGCCACAGGTAGTTGCCGCCCTCATCCTGACGGAACCAATTGACGTGAAAAATCTGCGGCGGGGACTTGAGCTTGGCGCCGACGTTGATCCAATGCGCCCAGTAGTCGCCGTAGTTGTAACCGGCGAAGGGTTTCATCGCCATCGGGTCGCGGCGTACGACGCCGATGGCATCAGTGGCAGCGGCAGTCGTTTCAGACGCGACGCCGGCCCCGACCAACACGCCATGCAGCCAGTTGCGGGCCTGATACACCAGCGGTGCCAGCGCACGACGGCGGCCGCCGAAGACGATGGCCGAAATCGGGACGCCGCCCGGCGCGTCCGCCATGCTCGAGTAGCTCGGATTCTGTTTGGCAGAAACCGTGAAGCGCGAATTCGGCTGGGCCGCCGGGCCGTTCTTCGGGTCGTACGGGCGACCCTGCCAGTCGATGACCGGCGTGCCTTCGCTCAATCCTTCCCACCAGGGTTGATTGTCGGCCGTTAGTCCGACGTTGGTGAAAATGGTGTTCTTGCGAATCATCTCGTAGGCATTACGGTTGGTCTTCGCATTGGTTCCCGGCACCACGCCGAAGTAACCCGACTCGGGATTGATGGCATACAGCCGACCATCTTTGCCCGGGTGCAGCCAGGCGATGTCATCGCCCACCGTCCAGACTTTCCAGCCCTTGTAGCTCGCGGGAGGAATCAGCATGGCGAGGTTGGTTTTGCCGCAGGCGGACGGGAAGGCGCAGGCCAGATAATGAATTTCGCCTTGAGGATTTTCGATGCCGACGATCAGCATGTGCTCGGCCAGCCAGCCTTCGGTGCGCGCTTGCCAGCTGGCGATGCGCAGTGCATGACATTTCTTTCCGAGCAGGGCGTTGCCGCCATAGCCAGAACCGAAACTCTTGATCGACAGCTCTTCGGGGAAATGCATGATGAAGCGGCGTTCGGGATTCAAATCGCCGGTGGAGTGCAGACCGCGCACGAAGATTTTATCTTCAGTAATGCGCTGAAGCGCGGCAGTGCCGACGCGCGTCATGATGTGCATGTTTAGAACCACGTACGCGCTGTCGGTGATCTCGACGCCGCAACGTGAAAACGGTGAATCGATCGGACCCATGCAATAGGGCACGACGTACAGCGTGCGGCCTTTCATGCAGCCGGCGAACAGCGCATCCATTTGCGCATGCGCCTGCTTCGGCTCGATCCAATGATTGTTCGGGCCGGCATCGTCCTTGTTCTGGGTGCACACGAAGGTGAGATGTTCGACACGGGCGACGTCCGAGGGGTGCGATCGTGACAGCACGCATCCGGGGAAACTATCCTGATTGAGCGGTTTTAGATCTTTGGAGGCGACCAGTTCGCGCTGTATGGTGGCGAACTCCGCGTCACTGCCATCACACCAATAAATGCTTGCCGGCTGGGTCAGCTTGGCGACTTGATCAACCCACGCCGCGACTTCTTTATTCATCGTGGCAAGGGTGGTGACATGCTGAGGAGCCGTGGCCATAGAGACTTGTCCTGAATCCGTTGAGGCGGCAAAGGATGACAGATGGGTTCGCACACGCCAACTGCCTTTGCACTCGCAAATTGCCGCGCGGATGACATTTATTTCAGGAGGGGTGAATTTTTTTGCTGCGTGGCGACCCGTGCGCTTGATGGTAGGGATAAGTATCTGATTGTGAATGATTTACAATGGCGTATAAATATGTGGAGCACGGCGCGCAATATGTCCGGGATCGGAAAAAACCTACCGCTGTGCGGGTGTTTGTACCTGTTGCTGAGCGGCCTCGCGCTGGGCGACACCACACCGAGCGCGATTAATGTTCGTGCGGTGGCCGAAGTGGAGCAGGGCGCCAAGCTTGCGCCCGCCAAGCGTGTGGTTTCTGGTGATCATGTCCTGTACACACTTGAGGTAAGCAACACCGCGTCGACCACGGCGAATCCACCCCGCGTCGATTACCCCATTCCCCGGCATACCTGGTATGTCGCGGATTCTGCCGTGGGACCCGGAACGGAAATCACTTATTCGGTGGATGGGGGTACGGCGTTCGATCACCCAGAAAACCTACGGGTGGCCGGACCCAATGGCGACTCGCGCCCCGCGCTGGCCACCGACTACACCCACATCCGCTGGCAATTCAAGAATAGCCTGAAGGCCAATTCGGTCGCCTTTGTGCGATTTCGCGTGTTGGTCAAATAGACCGCGCGTAAACCACGTACGCTTTCAACTATGAATAGCGATTTTCGGGAAGTGTTCAGCACCGCCGGCCCTCTGGCTCGAGCCATACCGGGTTATGCGCATCGGCCGGAACAAGCGGCCATGGCCAAGGCCGTGGGTCAGGCGCTGGCGCGACTCGAGCCGTTGATTGTCGAGGCGGGAACCGGGACGGGGAAAACGTTTGCCTACTTGGTGCCGGCACTGCTCTCCGGTCGCAGCGTGATCATCTCCACCGGCACTCGGACCTTGCAGGACCAACTGTTCCATCGTGACGTACCCATGCTGGCCAAGGCATTGGGAATGCCGGTGAAAATCGCGCTGCTCAAAGGCCGCGCCAATTACCTGTGCCGCCACCGCCTGGAGTTGGTGGGACAACAGGGCTCGCTATTGGGACATGAGCGGGGCGTGACCCACATGTTGGCCAAGGTGACCCGTTGGGCGGCGACCACCAAAAGTGGCGATTTGTCCGAACTCGTCGATCTGCCCGAGCAGTCCTCGATCTGGCCCAACATAACTTCCACGCGCGAGAACTGTCTTGGCCAGGAGTGTCCGCAATTTTCGCGCTGTCATGTGTTCGATGCACGCCGCAACGCGCAGGCAGCGGACATCGTGGTGGTCAATCACCATTTGCTGTTGGCTGACTTGGCGTTGAAAGATGAAGGCTTCGGCGATCTGCTGCCCGGCGCCGAGGCGGTGATCTTGGATGAAGCCCATCAAGTTCCGGATACGGCAGCGCAATTTTTTGGTCAGGTGTGGTCGGTTCGCAAGGTGCAAATCCTGCTGCGCGACATCAACGCCGAAATGCTGGCGGCCGGCGTGCGCTCGCCGGAGATGATTGAGACCTTGGCCACACTGGAAGAGCGTCTCGAGGTACTTCGCGTGTCCTTACCCGGGGGCGCCGGGCGTCATGAGTGGAGCTCGCTCCCGGATGCTTTTCTCGATGCGCTGCCGGATATTGAAAATTCCTTGAGCGGCATCGCCGAGCAGCTGGATGGCTTGGGGGCCGGTGCGGGTACGGCCAACTGTGGCCGGCGTGCGTCGGCATTGGCCAACGAACTCGCGGCCATCCGTGAGCATTCGGATGAGCTCGGCTTGCGCTGGGTGGAAGCCACCGGCACCGGTTTGCTGTTGCAATTTACGCCCTTTGAAATCGCGGAGCGCCTGCGTGAGTATGTCGAGTCGCGGCCCTGCGCGTGGGTGTTCACTTCGGCGACCTTGGCCATCGGCGATGACTTTTCGCATTTTGCCGCGCGCATCGGCATGGCCGAGGCCCGCACCTTGCGCATCGACAGCCCGTTTGACTACCGCAGCCAGGCGCGCCTATTTCTGCCGCCGCGCATGCCGGACCCGCAAGATCCTTCGTTTGCCGCCAAATTCATCGATGCCTGCGCGCCTTTGCTCGAAGCCAGTGGGGGACGCGCCTTTTTGCTGTACACCAGCTACCGCGCCTTGGCCGAAGGGGTCAAGGCACTGAAGATGCGCTTCCCGGCGCCCCCGTTTCCTGTACTGGTACAAGGCGAAGCGCCGCGCGAGGCGCTGCTCAATCGCTTCCGCGAGTTGGGTAATGCCGTGCTGTTGGCGACGGGAAGTTTTTGGGAAGGCGTGGATGTGAAAGGTGATGCATTGTCCATCGTCGCCATCGACAAGCTGCCATTTGCGGCGCCCGATGATCCCTTATTGAAAGCACGCTTGGAGGGGATTCGCCGACGCGGCGGCAATCCTTTTTTCGAATATCAATTGCCGCAAGCCGTCCTCGCATTGAAGCAGGGCGTGGGCCGCTTGATCCGCGACTTCGATGATTTTGGCGTGATCGTCATTGGTGATCCACGCCTGAAGACCAAGGCCTATGGGAAAATATTCTTGGATTCTTTGCCTCAAAGTCCGGTCATCGTCCAAGCCTCGCAGGCGGCGGAGTTTCTCACCGAACGTCTGCAGACGTTGCGGCCAGCGCCGACCGCTGCGCCGGTGACTTAAAGGTGCGGCTACTGGCGTTGGATGCGGCCACCGAAGCTTGTTCAGTGGCGCTGTGGTGCGACGGCGAGGAACTCGGCCGCAGCCAGGAGAGCGGCAAGAGCAGCGCGACGCAGATTTTGATGATGGTCGAGGAATGCTTGGCCGAAGCGCAGCTGACCTTGGGCCAGTTCGATGCGCTGGTGTGCAGCATCGGGCCGGGTGCATTCACGGGCGTGCGCATCAGTGTTGCAGTGGCCCAAGGCCTTGCCTTCGGCGCGGGGCTGGCGGTGATTCCCGTGAGCACGCTCGAGGCGTTGGCATTCAAGGCCGTGCAAAGCACCCAGGCCCCACGGGCCATGGCCTGTTTGGATGCCCGGATGGCCGAAGTCTATTGGGGATGTTTTGCGGCGGACGCGGCGCAAGGCGTGATGCAGACTCAACCCCCGGCCGTGAGTGCGCCGGACGATGTCGTCTTACCCGCAGACGGTGATTATCAGGGCATCGGACGGGGGTTTTCGGCGTACCCCAGCCTCTTAGAACGGGCTGGAATCAACGTGCGCGCCGAGTTCAGTCGCTGCTTGCCCCAGGCGCGTGAGATGGCGCGGCTAGGCGCGCTGCGTATCGGATTCGGTGCCGCGATGGACCCGGCCTTGGTTACTCCTCTGTATTTACGCGACAAAGTGGCGCTGACCACCGCCGAACGTAACTTACAGTCACATTAGTCACGGAAGTGTCACAATCAGGGTCTGTAATAGCGGGCTAGCAACGCAGGGAAACGTATGTCGGCTAGACGCATCCTGATAGTAGAAGACGAAAAGGCCATTCGCGACATGATCGCCTTTGGATTGCGCCGCGCGGGCTACGATGTGCGCGAGGCCGAGGATTGCCGCGAGGCGCGCGCTCGTATCGTCGATGTCCGCCCGGATCTCATGCTGGTCGATTGGATGCTGCCCGACATGAGTGGCTTGGAGCTCACGCGTTCGTTGAAGCGCGCCAAGGACACGGAGGAAATCCCCGTCATCATGTTGACCGCCCGTGCGGAAGAGCAGGATAAGGTCAATGGTTTGGAAGGCGGTGCGGACGATTACATCACCAAGCCGTTCTCTCCGCGTGAATTGCTGGCGCGCATTCAAGCGGTGCTGCGCCGCGCAGCGCCCGCCGGTGCCGACGATGTGGTGGAAGTCGAGGGCCTGAAGCTCGATGACTCCAGCCACCGGGTGAGCTCGGGCGAGCGCGAGATCGCGTTGGGACCCACCGAATACCGCCTGTTGCATTTCTTCATGACGCACCCGGAACGCGTATTCACGCGGGGCCAGTTGTTGGACCGTGTGTGGGGAGGCAATACTTACGTTGAAGAGCGCACGGTGGATGTGCACATCCGCAGACTACGCAAAGCGCTCGAACCCTTCACATTGGACGGATTGGTGCAGACCGTGCGCGGTGCCGGTTATCGATTCTCGACGCGGGACGCGTGAGGCAATAATCTTCTAGCCCATGGCAGCGATGTGGACCTTCGCGCTCGCGCGGCTCGCGGGCATCCTGATGGTGGGCCTGTGTGTAGGCCTGCTGATTGGGCCTATTTGGGTCTGGATCCTGGCCTCCGCCTGCCTTTACCTCGCCTGGCAGCTGCTCAATCTATATCGCTTGGACCGCTGGCTGCGATTACGCTCGCAGATTGACCCGCCGAACATCGGCGGTATTTGGGGTGATGTCATTGCGCAAGTGGTGCGATTGCATCGCCGCAAGCAGTATCACAAAGAGCGCTTGGTTCAGCTGTATCGCGAGTTGCGCCGGTCGACCGCCGCGCTGCCGGACGGCGTCATCATCTTGAGCACGCAGCGCGAAATCGTCTGGTTCAATCGGCAGGCGGCCCGCTTGTTGGGGTTGCGCCGTCCGGTCGATGTGGGCCTGCGAATCGACAACCTGATCCGCTCGCCGGAATTTGCGCACTATTTGCATGGCGATGATTTCGCATTTCCCTTGGTGATTCGCCCGCCCGTGCAGCTCGATATGTTCCTGGCGCTGCAAATGGTGCCCTACGGCGGAGGCCAGTCGCTGCTGCTGGTACGAGATGTCACCCGCCAAATGCGTTTGGAAGCGATGCGCAAGGATTTCGTGGCGAATGCTTCCCATGAGTTGCGCACACCGCTGACCGTGATCGCGGGTTATCTCGACACCCTGGCCGACGATCCCTCGGTGGACTCCGCCTGGCAAGGCCCGATCAAGGACATGCGGGCGCAGGCCCAGCGCATGAATGCCATCATTGCCGATCTGCTCGAGTTGTCGCGGCTCGAGTCCACCGAGGGCGAGGCGCCGCGCGACCCGATCGACGTGCCGGCGATGCTCGAACGCATGCACCGCGACGCCTTGATCAGCGCGGACCGGCCGCGGCAGGTCTTGCTCGAACTGGACACCGACGATGGGCTGTTCGGTGCGGCTCACGAGATCGAGTCGGCATTTACCAATCTGTTGGTCAACGCTCTCAAATACACATTGGCCGACGGCACCGTGCGTATGCGCTGGTGGGCGGACGAAGAGGGCGCCTACTTTTCAGTGATCGATAGCGGCATCGGTATTCCCGCCGAGCATATTCCGCGCCTCACCGAGCGCTTCTATCGGGTCGATGCCGGCCGCTCGCGGGGTCAGGGCGGATCCGGTTTGGGCCTGGCCATTGTGAAGCATGCATTGCAGCGCCATGGCGGTTGGCTGGATGTGCAAAGCCAAGAGGGCAAGGGCAGCAGTTTTACCTGTCATTTCCCGCAACAACGCATCTGGAAGCTGTCGGTGCGCGCCACCGTCAACGGCTGACAGTAAGCGATCGCTTCACGTTATTTCAGGCGTATCATTGACGGGCGGGGCAATCGGATGTAAACGAATTCGGGGCTTGAGCGCTTCAGTTTTGCAATGTCTTCAAGGTAAATTTTATGGAAACAGCCGATCTTACCCACCACATCTCGCGCCGCTTCAATGAAGACCTGGAGAAGGTGCGCAATCAGGTGCTGCAGATGGGCGGTTTCGTCGAGCAGCAGCTGCACAAAGCCATCACCGCCCTGGTCGAGGGCGACAGCCGCTTAGGCGAGTCGGTGGCCACCGATGACTACAAGGTCAACGGCATGGAGCTGTCGATTGATGAGGAATGCAGCCGCATTTTGGCGATTCGGGCGCCGGCCGCCGGCGACTTGCGCGTCATCGTCGCCATCATCAAGACCATTACGGACCTCGAGCGCATCGGCGATGAAGGCGAGAAGATCGGCTATATCGCTTCGCGTCTGGCCACCATGGAGCGTCCGGCCGATAAATACCGGGAGGTCAAGCATCTCGGGCGGCAAGTCGCCCAGATGGTGCACGATGCGCTCGACGCCTTCGCCCGCATGGATTCGCAGGCGGCGTTAAAAACGGCGCAAGAGGACAAGATGGTGGATGAGGAATATGAGTCCATTCACCGTCAATGCATCACCTTCATGATGGAAGACCCGCGCACCATTCGGCGCGCGTTGGAGATCATGTGGATCGTGCGCGCCTTGGAACGAATCGGCGATCACGCCAAGAACATCTGCGAATATGTGATCTACATGGTGCACGGTAAGGATGTGCGGCACACCTCGCTCGAGGATGTCGCCAAGCAAATCGACGCGGCGCACGCGCTCTCGCGCCGCTGATGACAGCACGCCAAGGCAATCTTTTCGGGTTTCTCGCCTGCGCCGCTCTGTTGGGCTACGCCTACTACTGCCAGTACGTACTGCACCTGGATCCCTGTCCGCTGTGCATCTTTCAGCGAATCGGCGTGTTCGTGCTTGGCGTGTTGTTCCTGATTGCTACGCTGCACGATCCGGTTGCCTGGGGCCGCAAACTGTATGCGGCGCTGCTGGCGCTTGCGGCGCTCGGCACCGTGGGAATCGCTGCCCGGCATCTGTATATCCAAAGCCTGCCGCCCGACGCCGTACCGGCCTGCGGCGCGCCGCTCGATGTCATGCTCAATATATTTTCCTACAGCGAAGTGCTGGTGAAGGTGCTCACCGGGTCGGGCGAATGCGCCAAGATCACTTGGCGATTCTTAGGACTGGCCATGCCGGCCTGGGTGCTGATCAGCGCGGTGCTGTTGGGCGGCTGGGGATTGTTTGTGAACCTGCGCCGTCAAAAGCCCATCCTGCGGTTTTAGATGACCGACTCTGCAGCCTGGTCGAGTACGGTCGAACTGACGCGGCAGCTCATCGCCCGTCAATCCGTGAGCCCGGTGGACGGCGGTTGTCAGGCGCTGATGATCGAGCGCCTCATTGCCTTAGGGTTCGCGGTGGAGAATCTGCGCTTCGGTCCGGTCGATAATTTTTGGGCCAAGCGCGGCACGGGCGGCCCGGTCTTTTGTTTTGCCGGGCATACCGATGTGGTGCCCTCAGGTCCAACCGATGAGTGGCGCACCGATCCCTTCGTGCCGGTGATCAAAGACGGCGTGCTCTACGGGCGCGGCGCCGCCGACATGAAAAGCGGGCTTGCCGCCATGCTGACGGCCAGCGAAGACTTCATCGGCCAATACCCGAATCATCGCGGTACGATTGCTTTTTTGATCACCAGCGATGAAGAGGGTCCGTCGGTCGACGGCACACGACGTGTGGTGGAAGTGCTGCGGGAACGGCAGGAGACCATCGACTGGTGCTTGGTTGGCGAACCGTCCAGTGAGACCACCCTGGGGGATACCATCAAGATCGGACGGCGCGGCAGCTTGAGCGGCCGATTGACGGTGCACGGCGTCCAGGGACACATCGCCTATCCGCAATTTGCTGATAACCCGGTGCATGCGGTCGCTCCGGCACTTGCTGAGCTGGCGGCCAAAACTTGGGACTGCGGCAACGAGCATTTCCAGCCAACCACCTTCCAGGTATCGAACATTTCCGCTGGCACGGGCGCGCCCAATGTGATTCCGGGGGAGTTGCGGGCCCGGTTCAATTTGCGTTTTTCCACCGAACAAACGGTTGATCGCCTGAAAGCGCAAGTCGAAGAGATCTTGAACCGTCATCAGGTGAAGCATTCGCTCGAGTGGTTCATTTCTGGCTACCCTTTTCTCACCAGGCCCGGCACTTTGTCCCAAGCCGCGTGCCAGGCCGTGTCCGAGCACTTGCAGATCACCCCGAAACTCACCACCGGCGGCGGCACGTCCGACGGACGTTTCATCGCCCCCATGGGTGCACAAGTGATTGAGCTTGGCGTTATTAACGAATCCATTCACAAGGTCAACGAGTGCGTGCGCGTGGCGGACATCGATCGCCTGCATTCGCTCTATCGCCGCACACTGGAACTGTTGCTCGCAGCTTAGTGTCGGATGTCTCACGAGGAAAACATGAAAGATACCCGACGAATATTTGCTTTGGCGCTGCCTATGGTTCTGGCGGGCGCTCTCGCCGGATGTGCCGGTTTCGGCCGCTGCTCGCCGGAAAATTGTTCGTCCGACAAAGCAACGCTGGCTGAACTCAACAGCACACTGGCGCAGCATCGCGAGCTGGGGCCGCCGGCCGACATTCACGTACAAGTCATCAACGGCGTGGCCTATCTTACGGGACTGGCTGATACCGAGTTAGAGGTGCGCCGCGCCGAAGCCATCTGCCTCGCAGTCCCCGGCGTCAAGGACGTGGTGAACTCTCTGTCGATACGCAACAACGGCCGCTAGGTCGGACGCTTCGGCGTGGCCACAGGCATGTGACCATTTATTGCAGTCCGCCCCGTACTGGCTGTGGTTAAAAAGATACAGTTAATTCTTTGGGCTTTTTGCGACTTTGTGATATATGTTGCTCCGTGTTGGCGTATGGCTTGAAGACTTGAATCACGTAAAAAGCGCGAACGTCACATTGATGTAACAGTACGTCGATTAAATCCAACAACCAAGACACTGTGGGAGTTATGTAATGTATAAGTTGAATGTGCGCCAGCCCTTATTGGCCGCCATGGGTGCGATGGTCGCCCTCAGCGCTACCCCCGGCGCTGTGTTCGCCGACGACGCGTCGGACATCCAAGCGTTGAAAGACCAAGTTCGACAGATGCAGCTTAAAATCGATCAGCTGAGCAACACGTCGGCGTCGGACTCGCAGCCCAGCGGTCAGGCTCCAGCCCCTGCGCCGACCAATCCGTCGACCGTCGCGCCGGATTACCGCAAGCGCCGGGATACCCCCGCGCTTACTTGGAACGGCATCACCCTCTATGGCACGGTCGACATCGGCGTCGAATACATCTCGCATGGCGCGCCGTTGAGTTCAACGTGGGGACCTGGATTGCCGTCGTTCATTCAGAACTACAGCAACCACTCGATCACGTCGGTCAATGGCAATGGTCTCAGCCAATCGAAAATAGGGCTGTCCGGCGTTGAACCTTTGTTTCTAGGCGACTTGACCGGCATATTCCGCGTCGAGACGGGTTTCAATCCGTGGTCGGGACGCTTGGTCGATGGTCCTGCCTCTCTGGTCACCGACAACGGCAAAGCGGCCGACGTGAAGGTGTCCGCCGGCGATTCAAGCCGGGCAGGCCAGGCCTTTAACTCCGTGGCGTTCGCGGGCGTGAGCTCGAAAATGTTCGGAACGCTGACCTTCGGCCGCCAGAACG
>CAZZWE010000027.1:31136-38344 GCA_964657675.1 uncultured Steroidobacteraceae bacterium | reverse complement strand
GGCTAAGCGACGCGATTTGACGCCGGGCATCTTCGGCGGACTGTCGGATATTGGCGTGGATGAAATCGCCGGTGAAGCCTCCACCACCGATTCGAATTTGAATCTGAAATCACCCGCCTGGGACCAACAGTGGCGCCCCGAATTCGATGTGACCACCTCCTTCAATCCACACTCGGTCATCGTGCCGGTGACCCGGGTGGAAGGCATCACCTGGGCGGTGCTTACGCCCAGTAGCGGCGACAGCATCATGGCGGGACAAGGCGCGGCGGTCACGCTCGATGGCCGTTACGATGCCGTATTGCGCGGCAGCCATGCTTTGTTCATTCAAATGGGCAACGGTGGCGCCCGTTCGGCGGGCGGCACGCGGGCGGCTGAATTCATGCTGCTCGAGCAAGCGATACGCGAAAGCCGGACACCCGGCACTCCCGCAAGCGGTGCGCTGTTGCACAGCGCGGGCCGCGAAGCCTTGACCCGGTATCTCGCCGGAGGCCGCGTGGTCTTTGCGGTCGATCGCGCCGCCGACATTCTGCAGGTCATCGCCTTTGCGCAGCGCAACGGCATCAAAGCCATCATCGCCGGCGGCGATGAAGCCTGGGAAGTCGGCAAGGAATTGGCCAAGGCCGACGTGCCGGTGATTTTAGATCCGCTCAATGATCTGCCCGCCGATTTCGATCACTTGGGTGCCACCTTGGATAATGCCGCTCGATTGCACCAGGCCGGCGTACGCATCGCATTCTCGGGCGTCGAGACGCCCAACAGCCGTCTCGCTCGGCAACTGGCGGGCAACGCAGTGGCGCACGGATTGCCACCCGAGGCTGCGCTCGCCGCCATCACCTCGAGTCCGGCCGACATGTTTGGACTTGGCGCCACGCGTGGACGTGTCGCCGTGGGACAAGTCGCCGATCTGGTGTTGTGGAGCGGCGATCCGCTCGAAGTCACCTCGTTGGCCGATCAGGTCTGGATCGCCGGACGCAACGTCGAGCTTAAGTCGCGGCAAACCGAACTGCGCGACCGCTACTGGGAAAAAATAAAAGCGCACCAGGCGCGCTAGAGGATGTTGCGCACCATGACGTTGATAGGCTTGACCACGCTTGGCACCTCGGCGCAGGCGCAAGATCGGCTGCCGACCATTCCACCCTCGCAGTACAACGCGGAACAAAAAGAAGCCGCGGCGCAATTCGAAGCAGCGCGCAAGACCGCCGTGTTCGGCCCCTTCGAACCCATGATGCATAGCCCGCAGCTGATGTCCGATGCTCGCGCCATGGGCGATTACCTGCGCTTCAATTCGAGCATCGGCAACACCTTGAGCGAGCTGGCCATCCTGCTCACGGCACGTGAATGGACCCAGGATTTCGAATGGAGCTACCACTACCCCATTGCTCTCAAGGCCGGGCTGCACCCCGAATTGTTGGACGCCATCGCTGCGGGCAAGCACCCCTCGGGGATGAGCGCCGATGAGGACATCGTCTACAACTTCACCATGGAATTGTTGAAGAATAAGCAGGTGTCGGATGCCACCTTTGAGCGTGCCAAGAATCGCTTCGGCACGCGCGGCGTCGTAGACATGGCCGGCATCTCGGGCTATTACACTTTCCTGGCCATGCAGCTCAACATGGCGAAGTATCCGGCGGGGGTGAAGCAGGGCAAGAAGCTACCGCCGCTCGCTCCTTGAATAAGTTCTCATTGCACCGTGACACGGAATCGCACGCTGCCCGTGGCATTGCTCTGCAAGGTTCCGGTCAGGGTCCATGCGAGGCTCCCCTGCGCATTGACGGCGGGGGCCGTGGTCACGCTGCAGCCGCTCAAGGCAGCCGGCAGCGGCGTCACGCATTGCGCGGATACGAAGCGGGTGAAATTCGGCGTGGTGTCATAGATGATGATGACGTTGAGCGAACCGGCACCGTTGTTGCCATAGGCGATGGTGTATTCCAAGGTCTGACCCGATGCCGCGGCATCATTGGCCGTGGCGAGCTCCCCGGTCGTGACGTTGCGCACCGTTTTATTCAAGCTCAGGCCCGCGCCACCCACGCTTCCGACGATGGTCAAATCCACGCGGCTCAACGTGGCCGCGCTGCCCGTGCTACTCGGGGTGAACACCGCGCCGATGGTGGTTTGGTCTTGAGCGCCGTAGGCGGCATTGGCCGGAATGAACACTTTGTCGATGACGCAGACTTGACCGCCCGCGGCAACCGCGATGCTGCCGCTGATGACGGTGTTGCCCTCCGACCCATCCAACACGCCATTGCAGTTGCTGTCGACAAACAACGCACTGGACCAGCCGCTCACCGAAGGGCTGCTGGCATCGCTGCTGCTGAAGACCACGCCGCCGGCGAAGCCCGCCGTAAAAATATGCGGGTAGAACACCACGGTGCCTGCGGTGGAGGTTTGGCGGCCGTCCGTGGACAACGTCGACTGCGCCGCGTTCAGGACCAGGGTGTAGTCGGCCGCCAGATTGTTGTTGGCATTGATGGCGGGTTCTGCCCCGCCGCTCACCGCGACATTGTTGATGACGCTCGGCACCGCGATCGCGGCCACCGCGACATTGAGCGTGATGGGTGGCGCGGTGCCGCCGGCCAAAACGCTGTTTGGGTTCGTGCAAGTCACGAGTTGACCTGAGCTGCCACAACTCCAGCCGGTGCCGCCCGAGCCTGCGGCGACATAGCTCAATCCCGTGGGCAGGGTGTCAATTACGGTGATGGTGCCGGTGGTGGCAATGCCGCCCAAACCATTGTCGACGGTCACGGTGTACGCGCCGTTGGTGCCCACGGTGAAGTTACCAGTGTGCGACTTGGTGACGCGCAGGTCGGGCGCGGCCACCACCAGTGTCGCGGTATTACTGGTGTTACCGGTGCCGGTCTCGTTGGCGGACACCGCACCCGTGGTGTTGTTGTAGCTGCCCAAGCTCGCACTCATGACCTGAACAGTGATCACGCAGCTGGTGGCAGGCCCTGCGGGAATGGCGCCGCCCGACAGACTCAAAGCACCGGAACCGGCCGTCGCACCCGACAGCGTCCCGCCGCAACTATTGGTGGCCGAGGGTGTGGAACTCATGACCAGATTGGTCGGAAACGTATCGCTGAGCGCGACGCCGGTGAGCGGCAAACCATTGGGATTGGTAATCGTCAAGGATAAGGTCGAGTTGCTGCCGAGCAGCACCGGTGAGGGACTGAACGACTTGACCACGCTGGGCGGCTTCACCACCTGCAAAATGGCGGTGTTGCTGGTCGAGCCAGTGCCTCCGCTGCTGGTGATCACCGAGGTGGTATTGGCGTAGGCGCCGGCGGTCGAGGAAGTCACCGCTATGCTGATGACGCAGTTGCTCAACAGGCCGATGGTGCCGCCGGTCAACGCGATCGAGGTCGAATTCGCGGCGGCACCGGTGATGGTGCCATTGCAGGTGTTGGTGAGTCCGGGCGTCGATGCGACAACCAGTCCCGCCGGCAGCGCGTCGGTGAAGGCGACATTGATCAGCCCCAGCGAAACAAAATTCGTCACGGTCAGCGTCAGGGTCGAGTTGCTCCCAACCGCAATTTTCGCCGGCGAGAAGCTCTTGGTGATGCCCGGGCTGGATGCAATCACCAAGGTGGCGGACGCACTGGCACCCGTGCCGCCGTTGGCCGTGGAAATGGCGGTACTCGAGAAAACGTAATTGCCATTGACACCGGAGGCCAGTCCTAACGAAATGCTGCAACTGCTGTTCGCTGCGATCACGCCGGCGGAAAGCCCCATGCTGGTCCCCGTCCCCGGACCCACGGCCGTGCCACCGCAGGTACTGGTCAATCCATCGATCAAAACGTTGTTGACCAGCGCGGGATAGGTCACCGTAAATGCAACGCCGGTGAGTGCCACGGCATTGGGGTTGGTCAGCGTCGCCGTCAAGGTGGTCGTCACGCCCGATAACTCAGGGTTGGGCGAGAATCCCAGCACCAGGGTGGGTGGCTGCAGCACGCTCAGAGAGGCGGTGTTGCTCACGGCCCCGGTGCCACTGAACTGGGCGGCGGAAACCCCGCCCGCGGTATTCAAGTACGTATTCGGCGTGGACGATGATACGGCAACGCTGATGCTACACGTCGCTCCGGCCGCGATGCTGCCGCCACTCAACGCCAGGGCCGTCGCGCCGGCCGCTGCGCTCGGCGTCGTGCCGCAATTGCTGGCAGTGATTGCGGGACTGCTTGCAATGACCAAACCGCTGGGAAAGTTATCGGTAAAGGCAACCCCGCTCAGCGCCGACGAATTGGTATTGGCGATGTTCAGTGTCAGCGTGGATGGCGCGCCCGGGGACACCGCTGCTGGACTGAACGACTTGACCACCGCCGGCTTTGAGACCACCAACAATGTGGCACCCGCCGAGACGCCTGTACCTCCCGCCGTGGTCGTGATCGGTCCCGTTGCGGTGGTATAGCTTCCGGCGGTGGCGCTGGTCACGGTCAACGTCACGGTGCAGCTGGAACCTGCCGCGACGGTGCCGCCGGCGAGGCCGACCGACGTGCCGCCTGCAGCCCCGCCCGTGAGCGTACCGCCGCAGGTGCTCTGCGAGTTGGAGGGAGTCGCGTTGAGCAGATTGGCGGGATAGCTATCGGTAAAGCTCACACCCGTGTAAGCGCCGGCATCACCGTTGGTGATGGTGATGGTCAACGTTGAAGAATCGCCCGCTCCGACCGTCGCCGGCGAGAGGTTCACGCTGGCCACGGGAATCGCGTGAGCCGCGCCGGCCAGCAGCAATGCCAATGCGCTCACGATGCGCATCAGCCGCCGTTTGCAATTCGTGCTCACGGCGGCGACCCCGTCACGGGCCGGGTGATGGGCTTGTTGAATCCACCGGTCGCCTCGGCCAATAGGGTTTCATCGAACTTGAAGCGGATGCGCAAGTACACGCCGGAGTTACTGTAGTCGCCGCCGGTCAAAACATCTTCGCGATACCCAAAGATGTTGTAGCCCGCCGAGAGCCAAAGATTGGCCGCCAGGTTGTAGCCGCCCTCGAGGCCCAATCCCAACTCGTGTGAATTCAAACTGCCGTTGAACAACGTGCTCGCCGTGACGCCCAGATCCCACCGCCGCGTGAGGTCGCGCGTCCATCGGGCACTCACCAACTGGGTGGCGGCAAAGCTCGGTAAGCCGGCGGAATCGTCGGTGACCCACTTGCCCGCCGCACGAAAGCTGAGCACGCTGGGCACGCCCAGCTGCAAGTTGCCGCTGAAGGAGACAATCTCGGTTCGCTCCCGCAGCAAGGCAGTCGGCTGAGTGGTATCGACCTCGTAGCGATGCTCGATCAGGCCCAACGCGCTCCAGGTATTGGTGAGGGTATCGCGAAACGCGACGCCCGCTTGCAAACGTTCCTGTTTGCGATCACCGCTCGCATCCCCGGTCAAATGTGAGTCCGCCAAAGCCTCGCGCGTCAAGGCGGTCCAGTCGGCATTGATTTTCAACGCCGAGCCCAGCGTGACCAGCAGACTGTCGCTATCGGTGGCGTTGCGCACCTCCACTCGCCCGGAGCTCTTCCATGCCGCATTGGCGGTGTAATCAAGGCCGAGCGATCCGGCCGTGGCCTCTTCAGTGGCAATGCCTGAAAGCGTATGCACGCGCTCCGCCGTGGTGGTCGCCGTCAACCCCGGCGCCAGTGGCCAGCGATTGCGCAAGCCGATGGCCGCCTCGGCCTCGCCGCCCGAGTAGGCGTCGCGAATCCGGTATTCGCTGAACACGCGGCCATCTTTCATGTAGTCAGAGTCGACCCCGAACACAGTGGCATTTTGTTTCTGCACCGAATTCAATGAATCAGGACCGCTTAACGAGGAGATCACCTCGTCGCGGAAATAGACACGCGCGCGAGTGGCGACTTGATATTCGCCTCCCAACGCCGCTAACTTCTTGTCGCTGTCGCGCACATCCTGTTCGTACTCACCGTAGATCCCCGCCTTCGGCACATAGGGCAGCGGCGCGGAGATTTTGATGCGCAGGCTTTCCAAGTCCACCGGCGGCACGGTAGGTACCGCCGTCGCGGCGGCCGCCACAGGCGTCGGCGTTGTGGTAGCCACTGTGGTGGTCATGGCAGGCGTGGCGGCAGCGGCCGCCGCCGCGGCCTGTTCATTCTGGTGCGCCTTGCGCGCGCCGATCTCGACCTTGATGCCATGCTTCAAGCGCTTCTCTGCGCTCAAGAACGCCCCATTCAATTGTCCGGTGGTGGCTTGGTCCTCGCTATGCACCGCCTCGCCGCGCAAGCTCACGGTGTCGCTCAGCTTGTACACCACGCGGCCGCCGGCTTCGGTGTGCCCCGGCGTCACGCTGGAACTCGGATTGTCGAAGGTCAGATCCGTCTTATCCGCATACAGGCGTGCTTGCAGCGCGCCATCGTCATGCTTCAACTCAACCCGCTCGCCGGTACCGGCGCCGATTTGCGCGCTGTCAGTCTGCGCGACTTCGGTGGTCAGGTAGGTTTTCTGGCCGAGCTTAAGCGTGGAGTTCACCCCCTCGAGCTTGCCGGGATTGGCGGGATTGCGGTCATCGACGAACACGCCGCCTACTTCGAGCCGGTTGTTCAATTTATACTGCGCATCGGCGCCCACCACCCAGAACTTCTTACCGGCCTGATCGACTTCGTAGGTGATGCGGATCGACTGCGGATTAAAACCCGGATCGAAGGTGGCGATGGGCGCCTTCAGCAACAAGGTTCCGGTGAGCGGTTCGAGTTCATAGTCGACAAAGCGCTGCAGCTGCGTCACCAGAATGATCAGCGAGGGTTGGTTACGGTCCCGTACCAACACCTCGACCCGCTCGCTGTTCTCCACCAGGTTCGGCGTCGACAGCATGAAAGGACCGGAGGTACCGTCGGCCTTGATCTCATCGACCACTTGCGTGGTGCTGTCGCTGCTCGCGAAACCATTGACAACGAGCTTGCGGGTTTCGTAGTGCTCCTTGACGCCCGTGAGGCTGCGATTGTAATTGGACAACTGGCGCGCATCGCTGGTCGACTGGGTGGTGAAGTCGCCATACAACAGCCAGGAGCGGCCTTTGTCGATGCGCACGTAAAGTCGGCTGGTCGACTGCGCGTCAAAGCCGCGCACCGAGGAATCACCATATACCGGGTAGAACTGATCCGGCTGAATGTCGCGGAATAGCCGCGTCTGCGTATCCTTATCCGAGTCGTACCCCAAGGTGAGCAGATAATCGCCTCGGATTTTGCCCTTCAAAAATATCGCAGCGCGCGCCGCCGC
>CAZZWE010000027.1:0-31126 GCA_964657675.1 uncultured Steroidobacteraceae bacterium | reverse complement strand
TCCAATTGAGCGACAAATTGGTCAACTGCTGCTCGAACCCATCCTGACGTTGCGCCGGCGTGAGCGCATTGGTGTTGAGACTGCGCAGGTTCAATACCCCTTCGAGTAATCCGCTGGCAATCAGGGGGCGCAGATCCGGCAGAAAAGTCGCATGGGTCGTCCCTTGCAAGGAACCGGCGGTCACCCGGATCAAGCTCTCGCCGGGCTCCTGGGGCGCGAGCAGCTTAAACTCCCGCGATCCCCCTTCAATGAATACCTGCACGCCCGGTTCGCGCGGATCCAAATCCTCGACATCCCACAAGCCCAGCGTCGCCTCCAGAGTCAGCGGCGTGCGAACGGTGACCGGCGTGCCATTCGCATCGGTGAGCCGAACCAGAATTCGTGCAGCCCCATGGCCATCGGCGACGCTCTCCTGCAACACCAAAGTCTCGATTTTTCCGAGCTTATCCGGTGCGATGACATCGAGGGCGGCGCTGCCGCGCGCATTGCCGAACTGATCGATCTGAGTCACCTGCAGGTGATTGTTGCCGGGTTTCAAATCGACGCCGAAATATTCCCAGGCCTGCAGCGATTTCTCCGTCAGCACGCTTTTTTTGCCGACATGCGCGGCGGAAACGATCTCGCCATTCACGGCAAGTACGAAGTTCGTGCCCGCCGCTCCCTTGATGCGTACATTGGTTTGCGCAATCGGCAGGGTGTCATGATCCTTCAAGCCGATGAAGCCCAACTTATTGTCGAGCTGCGGCAGCAGCGACTCGAGATCCACGGGCGGCGCCGCAATTTGCACCTGCGATATGGGCAGCCCCGAGGTGGCAGGCGCCGCCTTGGCGGCATCGACGCTCAGGCTGTTGAAACCGCCGATGTCTCGCACCGGCTGCAGCGGCACGCTGCCAGCCGCTTGCGCTACCGGCGCCGCCGTGCCGACCACGCCGCTGGCCGGCAGTCCGCGCACATCCGACATAGGCTTGATGCTGCTGTCGGCATCAAGATGCGCCGCCAGCAGCTTTTCGGCCGCCATCGACGCCTGCGTCTCAGACTGTTTACGGCGCGCACTGACGATATCGACGGTTTTTAGGTTGCAGCTGCTGACCGCGAAATCGCTGCGATGCAATTCCCCGTTGCGTGGATCGACAAACACACTGCCCGCATCGCCGCTGTTTCGATTCGATAAGATTTCCAGCTGCGCATCACGCGGCAAGGTGGTGCGGTCGAGCTTCAGCACATGGGTCTTGGCGCTGATGCCATAGAGGCTGTATTTACCCTCCGAATCGGTAATCACGTTGGTACCGTCTTCGAGGTACAAGCGCACACCCGGAATACCCATCTCGCCGGCGTCCTGCCGCTGGTTCTGGTTGCAATCGAGAAACACTTTGCCGAGGATGAAGGCATCGTCGCTGAACACGCCGCCGTCCACGCGCACGGTCGCCGAGGCGAGGTTCGAAACGGTCGCACCAATGCGCGCCTGCGCCCGGTTGACCCCATCACCGCGCACCGCGGCCGACCCCAGTTGCACCCGATAGGTCAACAAGGTGGTCGAGGCGACTGGCAGCGCCGGCAGATGGAAGGTGAGCGTCGGCCCTCGCCCGCCTTGCGGGTCGGGGGTGACGGCGGAGTTCAATCGCGCCGAGCCTGGCACGTAGGTGAAGCCTGCGGGCAATGCGTCGGCCAAGTTGCCGGCAGACGCCAGGGCGACGCCGGTGTTGTTGGCAATGCTCAACGTGTAATCGACGAAGTCGCCCACCTCGGCAATGGTCTTGGACGGAATCTTTTGGACGAACAATCCCGTCAGCGCGCGGGCGTCCATGGGCAAATCGACACTGACCGGACCCGTCGCCGCAGTCACGGCAAATACGCCGCCGTACGAGGGACCGCTGGTGGGGCCCGTCGAGATCACCCGTCGTCCGGGCGGTTGATTCGCGGCGGCGATGGTCGAAGGAAAGGCATAGGCCGGCGGCGGTATCGCCGTCAGGCAATAGTTACCGGGGGGCACCAGCGGGAAATGATAAGCGCCCGTCGCGTCGGTGACATAGGTTGAGCTCGCCGGCTGTACCACACCATTGATGCTTTGACTCACCGTCGCCGGCGTACTCGTACACGCAGTGGGTGTGGCGACCACCAAGCTCACCGACGCATTGGCAAGCGGCAGATTCGAGTGGCTGTCGAATACCACTCCGGATGGATCGATGAGCACGATGGACGCCTTGACCTTGTTGCCGCAGCTGGTGATCTCGACGGTCAGGGTGTCGCCATTGGCGGCTTCGACCACGCCATCACCGACCATCACCGCGCCCAGTGAGGTCGAGATGGGCGCCACTTGATAAATGCCGGAATTCGGCGCGGTCTCGGTCGCGGTGAACGTTTCTTGATCGCCGGACGTGTCCGCCATCTGCACGTTGACCAGTCCGCGCACCGCCGGATTGGTATCGCACGCCGGCGCGGTGGCTTGAACGTAAAGCAATGCGCCAATCGCGGCCTGACTCTCTAAATTTTTATAGCCCGCGCCTAAGAACTGGATGCTGTCGGTGGCGGTGGTCACCGTGGACAGCACCGTGTTGGTGGGCGAACTCGCGAGCGGCGCCGCGCCGGTACCGTATACGATGAAGCCAGTGTTGGAAATTTGCACGGCGCCGTTCGCACTGTCGCTGCCGTCCACCAGCACTGAGAACGACCCGCCGAACTGCGCCCCTGGAGGTAGGGCCGGCGTCATCAGTGCAACGGCATCCACGCTGCTGAGCGAGGCTGGAGGCACGCTGACATAGGTTTCTGCTGGCGAACCGCTGATGTGATAGAGCGCGATGCTGGTCACCGGCTGCAGCGAGCCCCACACGCTGAAACTCGTACCCGCCGGCAGCGGATCGCGCAGCACAATCCCGGTGGTGGCCACTCCATCGACGATGATGGCGACGGCCATGGCGTTCGTGGCGCCGGCGTTGCTGCCGTTGAGCCGATAGGACAGGGTTCCCATCGGGGCGACCGTGGGACTGGAGACTGTCAGCGTTGCCGTCGGCACGGACGGAAGCGCGGCAAGCACCGCCGTGTTGCTGCTACCAGTCAATGTCACGCCGCCATTATCGAAGCGGAATGCGGCCGTGTTGTTGATGGGCCCTGACATCGAGGTCATCACCATGACTTGGAAACTCAACGTGCCCGAGCTGCCTGCGGGAATTTGCGCCAGCGCCGCCGTCACCGTGGACGCTGCAGACGCGCCGTAGTCATAGCGGATGGTATTGGGGGCCGAACCTTGATCGTCCGGCGATGCGATGGCATCACTCAGGACGAGATTGCCCGTCAGGCTCCAGCGGCCGCTGCCGGCAACGTACACGAGGCCGGCGGGCAGCGGATCGGTGATGATGACATTGGCAGCCGGCGCGCTGCCGGCATTGCTGTAATTCAAACTGACGGTATAGGGACCCGGGCCTGCCGAGGTGTCCGCGGCGCTAAAGGACTTGGTCAGCGACACGCTGACGGCGGGTGCGGTCGTCAGTGAATCCACGTTGGACATGGCGGTGTGCGGCTTGCTCGATCCATCGATGAAGCTGGCGCTCGCTTGGTTGGTGATGACGCCTGCGGTGCCGTCAGCAGCGTTGAGCAGAGCCGCGAACATGCACAATGTCGCTAGGCGCCTGCATCTCCCGAAATCCAAGAGACGGCCTAACTAGCTTGGCGAGGTGTCGACGGTCTTATGGGTTGATCCTCACGCAAAAGGTGAGATTGAAAGAACTTGCTGACGCCAGCGACGCCAAGGTCGCCGTCACGACACCCGTGGATCCTTCCGTCACCGCCGTGCCGCCCAAGGTCGCGCCGCCCGTGGCTACCGTGGCAAAACAGCTGGAGATCTCCAGTGTGGTGTTGGCCGGAATGAGGTCACTGACAACCACGTTGGTAATGGCACCCGCCGTCGTGTTGGCTGCCGTGATTTGATAAGCCACGCACTTGCCGGGGGCGGTGTTGGCGCCGGCCGCGATGGCCGCGGTGCTGAACGTGGCGGTCGCAAGGCCGGCAGCGCAAGTGCCCGCCGCCTGTCCCTTGGTGAGCAGCAAACCATTCGTGACCGACGTGGTGTCGGTGGCGAAGGTGGACAAGGCGCCGGCATTGTAGGTCGCTGTGATGGTGGTGACGTCGGCAGGACTTGAGGTCGTGGCACTGGCCGGTGCAAACACGCGCACGAACACGGTTTGAGTCGCGTTCGCCGCCAGGGAAATCGTGGTGGCCGTGGTGATGACTGCGTCAGTGCCTGGATCATAGGTTCCGTTGGCATTGGTATCGATGTAAGCACTGGAAGTGAAGCCCGCCGCGGCCTGGGTGTCGCTCAGAAAGCCGGTGGCGAAGGTCACGGTCTCCGTGCCGTTGCCGGTGTTACGCAACACGTGGGTATAGGTCACCGTACCGCCGGCGAATGTGGTTTGCGTACCGTTCGGTGTAATGGTGACGCTGTGGATCGCGGCGATGATGACGGAAACGACGATGCTGTCGGTAGAAGTCGCGGTGATGGGCGACTGCGCACGGAAGGTAAAGGGATTCGTTCCCACGGTGGCATTGCCGGAGGCGGTGCTGGGCACCGAGACCACGGCGCAGACCAACTTGTTGGTGCCTGCTGCCACAGAGCCCGTGTTGGTCAAACCGCTGCCCAACGTGGCGCAGCTGCCCGCGCCGCCGTCGTTGTAGAAGTTCACCGAGTAGCCGGTGGGGATCGCCGAGGTCGTCGCCAGATCGTAGGTGTCCGCCGCGGCGCTGGTGTTGTTCACATACAGCTTGAACGGCGTGGTCGTCATGGTCGTGGCGGACGGCGTCACGGTGTTTGTCGTGACGGACGTGGCCGTGCCTGCACCAAAGCCCGTCGTTGCCGCGTTGCCTGCGGCCGCGGTGCCCGCCGGCGTGCTGTCGGTGCGCGCCGTCGTCACTGTCAAGTCGACGCTGTTATTCGAAATGATGGTCAGCGTGTCGGCCGCGGTCGCGGTCTTGGTCGGATCAAACTTCGATGTCGCCGTCTTGGTCACGGTGAATGGGCCACCGGTCGCGCCGGTGGGCAGAGTCGCTTTCAAGATCAAGGTAAAGCTCGCGCCGGGTGCCACGGGTCCGGTATCGGGCGTGCCATTGCCATTGGTGTCGAGCAGCGAGGTGGCGCCGTCGCTTTGGTATAACGCAAAGGTGGTGCCGGCGGGGAACGTGTTGCCCGTGGTGGCCGCGGCGGGAAACGTGATGTCGAAGCTATCGGTGCCGTTGCCCGTATTGGTGATGACGTTGCTGAAGCTGAGCGTGGCGCCTTGCGCCGCGGATGCAATCGTCTGGCCGGTGGCCGTCAAACTCGCGGTCTGCAGTACGCGGTAGACCACCGAATTAGTATTCGTGGCGGTGGTTTGCTGCGTGCTGCTAAAAGCCGCCGTGTTGGTGGTCAAGGCTTGATTCGCCGCAGTCGTCGGCGTCAGCGCCGCGCCAATGCTCACCTGGAAGCTCACCGTGCCCGAGGTGCCGGCCGCAACGCTGGCGATGGTCGCAGTCACGGTGCCGGCAGTGGTCGCCCCGTAATCATAGGCGATGCCGGTGGGATCGCCGGCGGCTGCATCGGTCAACGCCGTAGCGCCCGACACACTCCAGCGTCCCGTCCCCAAGGTATAACTCATGCCGCTCGGCAGCGTATCGGTCAACACCACGTTGGTCGCCGGCGAGGTACCGGCATTGGTATAGGACAAGGTGACCGTAACACCGGTTACACCTGCGGCACCGCTGGTGACGCTCAAGGCCTTGGTGACGTTCAGCACCGAGTTGGCCACGGTGGTGGTGTCGACGTTGGTCACCGTAGTGGGCGTCGTATCAGAGACGCTGACGGTCACCGTACCGGTGGTGCCTGCGGTCGCCGAATTTGGAATCGAAGCGGCCACCACGAAATTGAACTGCGTTCCCGCGGCGAGCGCGCCGGAGGAAGTAATCGGCGTGAAGTTATCCGGCACGCCATCGGCATTCGCGTCGACGTAGTAGACCAAGTTGGTTTGCGTTACCGCACCACCCGCCACCGCCGCGTTCAGCGCGTAGGTATCGGTGCCGTTGCCGGTATTGGTAATGGTGTGCGGGTAATACACGGTCTGACCCGGCGTCCCATTCTTCGCGCCCGCTGCCGTCAGCGTAAAACTCTTCACCTGCGACACCGTGGTCTGCACCAAGTTGGACGTCGCGGTGCGCGTGGTTCCTGCCGAATCCACGTAGGTGGCCGTCGCCTGATTCCCAATGACGGTTCCTGCCGGGGTCACCGCCAACGCGTTGGAGGCGAACAGCGCGAGGGATAGCAGGACTAAGGCGGCGATTAAATGCTTCATGGCGCCAACTTCGCGGCGGCCGGCGCCGCATCGGCGGTCACACTCACCCGCATGGCCACGGTCACGGCGGCACCCGCGCCTAATGCATCCACTGTCCACCGCACGAATCGATATTCGCTGGCCGCTACCGGCTGCTCCACGGTCGAGCCATCCGGTCGCTTGACCGCGCGCATCAGCGGGATGCGTGCGTAATTGATGCCATCGAGGCTGGCCGTGGCGTTGTCAGGCAACGGCGAGCCCAACACATAGGTTGCGCCACCCGGAATTGGAATGGTGGCCAGCAGCTTGCGCACTTCTGCGGCGCCGCTGTTGCGATAGGTGGCCTGATATTCGAGGACATCGCCGGGCTTGGCGCTTGCTGCGACGACTTTCTGCTCGGCCCCATCGGCGCCGCGTACCACGCGATAGACGCTCAAGGTATTGGTGACCGACTCAGCCGCGAAAACGGCGCCGCTGAATGCCAGGCTGGCCGCTAACCCAGCGAGCACTGTCGTCGCCAGGATGTTCGAAAGGGTGCCCGCGTGACGGGCACTGCAGCGATCCATAACCAACCCCATAAATCAGCGGAGTTTTTCCGCGATTCATGGAAACACCCAGGACTTGTAGTAGCGGACTACGTGAGTCGCAGTCCGCCGCTTGTGCGATGCAAATCTGCCCCAGTTCGAGACGCTGTTCCGCTAGCCCGGCGGCGGCAACTCCGGCGGAGGAATCTGACGGCAGTCCTGATCTCACATACGATTATTTCTGGCTCGAGTTGATGCGCTTGAGATTCTCGGCGGCGCGCCAGTAATCTTTGCTGGCCTGACGCAATTGCTCTTTGCGAGAGTCCGTTACATCTGTCGTTCCGTCCGCGGTTTCTTCCAGCAAGCGGCGTACGCGCCCGGATTCAAGCGCGCCAAGCTGCTCGTCTGCTTCGCGCTTCCGCATTTCAAAATACTCGACGATGTTCATACGTGTTCCGATTTCCTTGTGGTCGTCCTGCCGCTTTCGCAGCTCAATATAACATCGCCACCCGGCGCGCCTCGCAACCAGACGCCTGGGCGCGGTGTTAAGCTGATTACACTCCATCGATAAGGGATAAGACTCATGGCGATTCGGTTAAACGCCCGGATTTGTGCCACCGTTTATTTGTTTCTAGCAATGCCCTTGGCGGGTATTGCAGACGATGCTCCTGAAATTCCTTTTGCCTCGCCCACGGCTGCCGGCGTCCGTGTGCCGAGCGCAACGGGCGCTTGGGGCGGCGCACGCACGGGCAGTGAAGCCACACTGTCCGACCGGGTGGTCGATTACAAGATTCACGCCTCCTTGGACCCGGTCAAGCACACCGTGGATGGCAAGGAAACGCTCACCTGGCGGAACCGCAGCAGCAAACCGATCACTACGGTGTACATGCATCTGTATCTGAACGGTTTCGAAGGCAGCGGCAGCACCTTCATGACGGAGAAGAACCGTCCGGGATTTGAGTTTCGCAGCGACGTCGGCACCAAGGATGGCGAGTGGGGCCATATCGAGGTCCGCAAAGTGAGTCAAGGCGGAGCCGCGGCCCACCTCTCCTTCGTGCACCCGGATTTAGGTCCCGACACCGACCACAGCGTGTTGCGGGTCGATTTACCCACACCCATTGCGGCGGGCGGCAGCACCACCCTGGACATCGATTTCTTCGACCAGTTGCCTCGAGTCGTGGCGCGGACCGGATATTTCGGCACTTTTCATTTGATCGCTCAGTGGTTCCCGAAAATCGGCGTGTTGGAATTGCCCGGCGAACGCGGCGCCACCCAGGTGCAATGGAATGTGCACGAATTCCATCTGCACAGTGAGTTCTACGCCGACTACGGCAATTTTGACGTGCTGCTCACCGTGCCCAAAGATTACACGGTGGGCGCCGTGGGCGAGGAGATCGGTGAGCCGGTGAACGACGGCGCGTCGGCCACGCATCACTTCGTCCAGGGCGACGTGCATGATTTTGCCTGGACCGCGGACAACCGAACCGCCAAGCCGGTCGAAGGTATTTACGAAGGCGCGGGCAGCCCCAAGGTCAAAGTAAAAGTCCTGTTCCCCCCGGAGTACGCTCAAGACGGTGAGCCGGTACTCAAGGCGACGCTGGATTCGTTGGCCTTTTTCTCAAAGACCTTGGGGCCCTATCCGTACAAGACGGTGACCGTGGTGTGTCCCCCTCACAACGCGGATGAAGCAGGTGGAATGGAATACCCCACCTTCTTCACGGCGGCGGGGGAAAAGGAGGTGCGCTCCAATACCTTTGGCAGGTTGCTGCTCGACTTCGTCACCATTCACGAATTTGGGCATGGTTACTTCTACGGCATCCTCGGGTCGAACGAGTTTGAGGAGCCCATGCTCGATGAAGGCATGAACGAATACTGGGATACGCGCATGATGAATGCCCGCCAGCAAGAATTGCATCTCGCCGCACCTTGGATGCAACGCCTTGGTTTCGACCCGCATATTGCCTGGCAGGATGTAGATCGTTCGATGGCCGGATTGACACACCCTGTCGATGGCACCGGTACGAACTCTTGGAATCGATACTCCACGTTCAGCTACGGTACGGTCTATTCGCGCACCATGACCTTGATGCTCGATTTGGAGCATCAGATGGGCGTGCCGGTGTTGGAAAAGTCCATGAAGGCGTACTACGAACGTTGGAAGTTTCGTCATCCGAGCATCGCCGACTTGGAAGAATCATTGGCCGAATCCTCCGGCAAACGCGAGTTGGTGGAGTCGATTTTCAATCAGCAGGTGTTCGCCGCCAATAAGGTCGACGATGCCATTCAAGACTTGGTCAGCGAGCAGGACCTGCCCCGACCGGGCACGCATCTCGCGGACGGCCAGTGGATCGAGGAGAAAGAGAATGATGTCGACGCGGTCGTAGAAAAACAGCGCAGAGAGTGGAAAAAAACTCATTCGCCGGCCGATGAAGAAGTCGCGGGTCCCTTTCCCTACCGCACCACGGTGACTTTGCTGCGTCATGGAGCGCCCGTGCCCGAAAAAGTCGTGGTGCACTTTGCCGACGGGTCCAGCGAAACGGTCGAGTGGAACAATGATGAACGCTGGCAGCGCTATTCGTGGGTCAAGCCTGCGCGTGGCATCTCGGCCGAATTGGACCCCGACGGGTTGCATCTGCTCGACGCCAACCGACTGAACAACACACGCATCCTCGACGATGACATCGCGGGCCGTCCTGTCGGTGGGCCCACCGGCGCCATCGCGCAATGGACTGCTGCCGTCATTGGTGGACCCGCATCGCGACGTTGGAGCAACGATACCGAGTCCCTGCTGCAAACCATAGTCGCATTGTTCTCCGCCCTATGAGCACTTCATCCACAATGACTTGGCTCACCATCAAGACTGCGGCACGATGCGGCGTGGTTCAGTGGCGTTTAGGTCTTCTTTGGATCGTCGCGACGCTCATTCCCGCGCTCATCCTGGCCGTTCCCGCGGGCCGAACGCTGGCCGACGTGCTCGACTACTCCCTCTTCGCGAACCAGTGGGCCCAGCAATGGAATCTCAGCGTCGTGTTCGAATTGCTGGAGAACTATCCGCAATTCGCGCCCGCATTATTGGGCACGACCGTTGTTTCGGGATTGGTCACCTTACTCTTATGGCCGCTGCTGAGCGCCATGATCGTATCCATCGCGCAGGCCGACGAGCCGATCGGATTCGTGGCGTTGCTGCAAGGTGGCGTGCGTGCTTACGGACGCATGGCGCGGATGTTGCTCTGGTCCTTGATCCCGTACGGAATTGCCGGCGGCATCGGCTATGAGGCGCTGCACTGGGTTAAAATGCTCGGTCGCGATGCAATCCTCGCATCGACGACGCAACATCAACATACCGCGGCCATGTTTCTCCTGATTGTGCTGTTGGTACTGGCGCACATCAGTATCGAAGCGGGCCGCGCGCAGCTGGCGATCAATCCAGCCCGCCGATCTGCGGTGAAGGCCTGGTGGCGCGGCGTGAAACTCATGCGAGCCCATCCGCTGGCGACCTTCGGTAGTTATCTGGTGCTGACCGCGGCCGGACTGTTGATAATGGCGCTGCTTGGAGTGCTACGAATCAATCTGCCAGGCGCGAGCCTGATCGGAATCGTACTCGCCTTCAGCGTTACGCAACTGATCGTGATGTGGGTGGTTTGGATGCGCACCTCACGTCTGTTCGCCTTAATGCAGATCAGCGCGGACACCGATCGTCGATGATACGGGGCCTATTTATCGTACGATAAGCGGCATGGCCAAAAGCAAGATCGCGAAACAAACTACGCACAGCTCCGGCGTTATCCGCATCGGTGTTGGCGGCTGGACCTACGAGCCCTGGAGAGGCACGTTTTATCCTGAAAACTTGACGCAAAAAGACGAACTCAAGTATCTCAGTCATGCACTCACTTCGATTGAGATCAACGGCACCTACTACGGCTCGCAAAAGCCGGCGACATTCGCCAAATGGCGCGACGAAACACCGGAAAATTTCGTGTTTTCAGTCAAGGCGCCGCGATTCGTCATGAATCGTACCGTGCTTGCCAGCGCGGAAGGATCCATCCAAAAGTTTGTGAACAGCGGGGTTACAGAGCTTAAGGAAAAGCTGGGCCCCATCAACTGGCAGTTCTTGCCCACCAAGAAATTTGATCCCGCGGATTTCGAGGCATTCCTAAAATTGCTCCCGCGCGAAGCGCAGGGCCGACCGTTGCGTCATGCCATCGAAGTTCGTAACGACAGCTTCCACTCCCCCGTGTTTGTGGCGCTTGCTCGACAATACGAGGTGGCCATTGTGATCGCCGGTGACTCAGAGCATCCATTGATTGCCGACACCACGGCCTCGTTCGTGTACGTCCGCATCATGGGGACAAAGCCGAAGCAGAAAACTGGCTACGCGGGAGCGGCGCTTAAGACTTGGGCCTCGCGTGTCAGCGATTGGTCATCCGGAAAGGACCCCAACGGATTGGATTACCTCACCCAAGAACGATCGGCAGGAAAACCCCGTGATGTTTTTCTCTACGTAATCAGCGGCCATAAAGTGGTCAACCCGGTTGCGGCCCAATCGTTGATCAAGTTGCTCGCTTAAGAGGGATTGTTGACAACGCGCCGGGCCAGCACCACTCCCGTCAGCGCCAACGCGAATCCGATCAGCTGAATCGGCAACAGCGTCTCGCCGAAAAGAAAATACGTCATGGCTGCTGCCAAGGGCGGCACCAGCAGCATCAATGCGGTGACACGGGTGGCCTCCCCGGAGCGCAGCATCCACATCAGCAATCCTTGTGAAAGGATCGAAGACACCAAGACCGCCCAGGACAAAATCCCCCACAAGGCCGCGGTGCCGTCCCAGCGCAAACTCCCAAAGCCGGCCAATGCCAGCCCCGCAACCGCGGCGGCGCCAACGTTTTGTAAGAAGCCGGCGACGCGCAGATCGTCCGCAGCCAGGCGCTTCTGCGCAAGCGTGCCCAGCGTCAGGGCGGCGACGCTCAGCACGCCGGCGATGATGCCGGCAGAGTTGGCCAGCGCGAATCCGGAATTTTCCAGCCTCGGCAACAGCACCAGCACGACGCCGGAAAATCCGATGAGCAACCCCAGCCACATGATCATCGAAGGTCGACCGCGACCCCGCGCCAGCATGATGAAGGCTGTCAGCAGCGGCTGCAGCGCACCCATCAGCGCCATGATGCCGGCGGGCAAGCCGTGTGCAATCGCCCAGTAGCTCAATACCAGATAAATTCCCATCATCACCGCGCCTGTCACCAGGTGTCGGCCCATCGCTGCCGGCCCTGGCCAAGGGACGCGGGCCAAAATCGTCGCGGTCCCGAGCAAGACAGCGACCGAGGCAAAACGGCAGAGAAGAAACAGCTGCACGTCGGCGTGCGGCACAACCCCTCGCGCCACGATGAAACCCGTCGACCAGAAAAAAACAAAGAGCGCAGGAGCAATCAAGCGAAGCATCGGTCGACTAATACGAAAGCATTGCGCGGAGGGATTAGGCTAAGGAAAGAACACGAAGGCACATGAGAATGCAGGCTAGGAAAAATCGAAAAATGGTGCGCCCGGACGGATTCGAACCGCCGACACCCTGGTTCGAAGCCAGGTACTCTATCCAGCTGAGCTACGGGCGCCCGGCGCGAAGTGTACTGGTCGCGGGCCATTTCGGAAACTTAACTGCGATGTTAGTCCGCCGCCATTCGCGAACTCCTGCGCGTGGGTAGACTCTAACTCTGGCTAAACCCGACCCCACAGGTTGTGTAACAGCATGGTTTTCCGCATTTTTTTGATGTTATTGAGCTTGGGCGTCGCGTCCTTGAGCTACGCCGCACCCGCGCCGTTCGACCTGGCGGGGCCCATCCTCGAGGTCAAAGTGACCCGGGCCGGCGTTACCCTGCCGGCCTCTGAAGTCCCGAATCTCGCGCCGGGGGACCAAATCTGGATCAAGGCGGATCTGCCTGCGACCCAGTCGGCCCACTATTTGATGGTGGCGGCCTTCTTGAGCGGCGCCACCAATCCGCCTCCTGAGAACTGGTTCTTTCCCTGCAAGCTGTGGACCGGCAAGTGTGCCGAAGAGGGACTGAAGATCACCGTACCGCAAGGCGCGCAACAGGTACTTCTTTTCATGGCGCCCGCGACCAGCGGCGACTTGCGCACCTTGGTCGGGGCGGTGCGCGGTCGGCCCGGCGCATTTGTACGCACCTCTCAAGACTTGAATCAAGCGGCCTTGGACCGGTCTCGGCTCGAGCGCTTTCTCTCCGCCATCCGCATCCTCAATCAAGGCGATCCGGCGACGCTGAAGGAAGCGGCGCCGCTGTTGGCGCGAAGCTTGGCCATCAAAGTGGATGAGAAATGTCTGGATCGCATCCCTGAATTACAAGCGCCTTGTCTCATGCAGGGGCAAGAGGCGCTGATCTTGAACGATGGACATAGCACATCCATTGTCGAAGCCCTGACCTCCGGACCCGGCAGCGATCTGGCCATGGAGGCCAGCTACACGCCGCAATTGAGCTACGGCTACTACAGCCCCTACATTGCTTCGGTCCTGGACGTGGCGCGCATCTTCGAATCATTTCGCACCGCGCAGTATCAATACATTCCGGCGTTGGCTTCGCAACGCGGCGACAAGCTCGCGTTGACGCTGAACACTGCGCCCTCCTTCCACAGTCCCATGTCGGTGTTGGTGATCGGACTGCCCGCCATCGAAAGTGCGCAATTGCCTCCCCTGCATGCCGTGGATCCTAAAGAAATCTACTGCATACGGCGCTCGACGCTGGTGTTGCCGGTGGACGGCGCCCCGCTGGCCTTCTCCACTGGTTATGCCCACGATCTGACGCTGAGCGTGACCGGTCGCGATGGCAAGACCATCGAACTTGCCGCCGTTGCCGACCCGGTGCGCGGCGGCTACGTGATCGATACCACCGCCTTGGGCAGCGCCACGTTGAGTGACAGCGTGCACGCCTCGCTCAAGGGCTTCTGGGGATTCGATCCGTATGAAGGCCCGACCTTTCGGTTGATCAACGTGCATGCAAAATCATGGGAATTGGCGGCCGGCGATGAGACCGCATTGATCGTTGGCCGGCAGGACACGGTGCACCTGCAGGCCGACAGCGTGAGCTGCGTCGATGCCATCATGTTGAAGGATCCTGCGGGCAAGGAATTGAAGGTTGATTGGAAAACCACGCGGCCCGACGAAGTAGAGGTGAAGCTGCCGCTGCAGGAATCCGCACCGGGCGCGATGACGCTCTTGGTCAAGCAATATGGCGCCGGCCAGCCGGAGCCGGTGATCATTCATACCTTCGCGGACGCGGGACGTTTCGACGGCTTTGCCATGCATGCCGGTGATATTGTCGGCACGCTCAAAGGCAGCCGGCTTGATGAAGTCATGAGCTTGTCGCTGAAGGGGGTGGTATTCGTTCCCGGCGAGTTGACCACCAAGCACGGCGTGGATGAGCTGCCGATGATTGCACAAGAACCGCAGGCCGCCGCCGCATTGAAGCCCGAGCATTTGATTGCCGCAAAAGTAACGTTGCGCGATGGACGCAGCTTTCCTCTATCGGGCAGCGTCGATACGCCGCGCCCGGTGGCCAGCATGATCGGCATGAGCGTGCAGGGCTCCTCCTCCAGCAGCATCAGCAACATCCAACTGGCCGATCAAAGCGAATTGCCGCAGGACGCCGTGCTGATTTTTTCACTGCGCTCGCGCACACCGGCCAATTTTTCGCATGATGAAACCGTGGAGGTGGCGACAATCGATGAAGGATCGGCCAGCACGTTGAGTTTCAACAATGGCGGCATGATATTGGAGAACGCGCAGATTGCCGTCGCGACGCTAAATCCCTCCAAGGCTTTTGGCGGCGCGGCCTTCGGTCCACTGCAATTTCGCGTGGTCTCAAAAGGCGTGGCCGGCGATTGGCAGCCCTTGGCTAATCTCGTGCGACTGCCGACGCTCAAAGAACTGAAGTGCCCATCGACTCCAGAACTTGCGTGCAAGCTGGCCGGACAGAATTTGTTTCTGATCGACTCGATCTCAGGCGATGCGCAGTTCAGTCATCCCATCAAGGTTCCCGATGGGTTCTTGGGCGCGGCGTTGCCGGTTCCGCACCCGCTTGCGGGTACTCTGTATGTGAAGCTGCGGGACGATCCGTCAGTGATCAATCCCACGACGGTAACCGCGCAAGAAATCCCCTCCACTCCCGATGAGTCGGCTCGTGCCGCCGCGCGCACCTCGGCACTGCGCAGCGACAATCAGCCGGGGGCGCAACAGCCGGGGGCACCTCAGTCTGGAACGCCGATCTCAGCGCCCTGAGGCGGGGATCAGCAGCAACATTCGGATGCCCCAATTGGCCACTTTGGGATCGAACTGCCATACCTGGGCATAGCGAGACGGGTGACCCCGGGCCAGCGTGACGCTGCCGACAGCCAGTAATAACACCGAGTCAGCTGAACTGCCGCGAGCGGTTTCCTGCCACACCCCTGCCCAGGAACGCCGCTCGAGATATTTGTCAGCCTCGCTCAAGTCCATGGCCGGCGGGTCCGCAAAATAAAGTCGGAAGTCCCCATTGCGAGCAAAGGTTCGCAAACCGGCCGCCAGCCCGTTATCGCGCGCGACCACCTGAAACTGGCTCAAGGCGGCATCGCCTGCGACCTGCGCAATGGGCCGCCAGTCGGATTCCGAGGCCCGCTGCCAATAGTCCGCGTTCTCGCCGCCCATCACCGCCGGGGTGGACTGAAGCATTGCCTGCAGCGCGCCGGCGCCCGTATTGGTGAGACTCGGCATTGGACCAACCTTTTGGGTTCGCTTTCGAGCCCACATCGCGCGAAGTAAGGAACTATCAAGCCCCATGTGAACTCAAAATATACCATAGAATCAATGGTTTATTGTTTTAAGGAGTGGCGCTGGCGGCCCTCGGCCCTTGGCCGTAAGATCACTGATTCTTTCCGATCAATCCGAACAGATAAATAGAGGGTTCCCGATGAAGGCTTGGATACCGTTCGTTCTTATGACCGCCGGCTTCGCCGCGCAAGGCCAGGCCTTAGCTGCCTGCGTTTACCCGAAATCGCCGGATGCACCCCCGGACGGGGCGACTGCCACCAAGGATCAAATGATCGCTGCATCGCAGGACTTCAAACGCTATAACTCCGATATGAATGCCTATCTGGAGTGCCTGAAGCAGGAAATGGATGCGGCTGAGCCCAAGAGTGGCGTCAAGCTTTCACCCGATGACAAGAAGAAGGCAGATGACCAACGCAATATGTTGGCGCAGAAAAATAACGCTGCGGTCGACGAATTGCAGGCGGTGGTTGGACGCTTCAACGAACAGTTGAAGATTTATAAGGCAAAACACCAGTGATAGACATTGCGGCGGAAGAATCCGCCGCAACCTTATCCATATGCAGGCTAGTACGCTCATCACACCGCGTCTGGCCGAAGAGGCCATCTACTCTCGGCTGACGTGCCTTCCCATCGAATCGCTGCCCCTCACGCAGTGCGTCGGCGGCACACTGCGCGAGAATGTCTATGCGGAACGCGATCATCCGCCTTTCGATCGCGTGACCATGGATGGCATCGCCGTTGACAGCGACGCGCTGCGGCGCGGCGTGAAGCGGTTCAGAGTCCAAGGCATTCAGGCGGCGGGCGCTGCGCCATTGAAGCTAGGCTCCCCGGATGATGCCATTGAAGTCATGACCGGGGCGATGTTGCCCGTGGGTTGCGACAATGTCATTCCGGTCGAGCAACTTGATCTCGCCGATGGTCACGCCACGTTGACGGCCAATGTCGTGACGCTCCCCTTCCACAACGTGCATCGGCGCGGCACTGATAGCCGTCAAGGCAAGCTGCTATTGGAGTCGGGCACGCTGTTGCGTGCGCCGGAAATCGCCGTGGCTGCATCAGCCGGCATGGCGCGGGTCAGGGTCAGCAGCCAGCCCGCGGTGATGGTGATTTCCACGGGCGACGAACTGGTTGAGCCCGGGGATCCCATTGCCGAGTTTCAAGTTCGCCGCTCGAATGCCTACGCCGTCGCAGCCACCTTGCGCAATCGCGGCTTTGGCCGCGTCGGCGACGATCACGTCATCGATGATGAGAAGCTGCTGCGCGACCGTCTGGCACTGCATCTCACCACTCACGAAGTCCTGGTCTTGAGCGGCGGCGTGTCGATGGGAAAATTCGATCTGGTTCCGAAAGTGTTGATGCAGTTAGGCGTCCAAGAAGTGTTTCACAACATTGCGCAACGGCCCGGCAAACCCATGTGGTTCGGCGTTGGCCCCCATGGTCAGGCAGTGTTTGGTTTGCCCGGCAATCCGGTGTCCACGCTGGTGTGCTTGATCCGCTACGTGATCCCCGCCATCGCGGAAGCCATGGGCACCAAGCGCGCTGCGCCCGAACGTTTGGCGCTGGCCTCGCCGGTCACCTTCAAACCGCCACTGGCTTATTTTCTGCCCGTCATCATCGAACACGACGACTGGGGACGCCCATGGGCGAATCCCAAAGCACCGAATGGCTCAGGCGATTTTTTGAGCTTGGCGGGTACCGATGGATTCGTGGAACTGCCACCCGGCCCGAACACGTATCCCAAGGGTTTCGTCACCAGCGTGTACCGCTGGTAGTCCTCCAATGAGCTCCAACATTCACGATATCCGCGGCGCAAGCCACCCGCTCGACCGGCTGGCGCGGCCGCTGCATGACCTGCGCATCTCGGTCATGGATCGATGCAATTTCCGTTGCCCCTATTGCATGCCGAAGGATCAGTTCCACGAGAACTATCAATTCCTGAAATCCAACGAGCGCCTGTCCTTCGATGAGATCGTGCGCCTCTCGAGTTTGTTCGCGGGACTCGGCGTCAAGAAACTGCGGCTGACGGGCGGTGAGCCCTTGCTGCGCACCAATCTTGCGGACCTGATCGGCGATTTGACCGCGATTCCCGGTATCGAGGACATCGCGCTCACCACCAACGGCGTGTTGTTGGCCAAACACGCGGTGGATCTGAAAGCCAACGGACTGGAACGCATCACGGTCAGCTTGGATACCCTCGATCAGGAAATTTTCAAGCGCATGAGCGGCGGATTCGGCGCGCTCGATCAGGTTCTTGAGGGCATCAACGCTGCCATCGCTGCCGGATTGGGCCCTGTGAAGATCAATGCCGTCATCGAACGCGGCGTGAATGATGAAGGCGCGCTCGATTTGATCGAGCATTTTCGCGGCACGCCGGTGATCGTGCGCTTCATCGAATTCATGGACGTGGGCAACCGCAACCACTGGCGCCCCACCATGGTCGTTCCTTCCACCGAGTTGCTGGAGCGCGTGCGAGCGCGCTGGCCGCTACATGCGGTGTCCCCCAACTATCGGGGCGAGGTTGCCGAACGTTGGCGCTTCGATGATGGCGCCGGTGAGATTGGTTTCATTTCCTCGGTGTCGCAGCCTTTCTGCGGCGCCTGCAGCCGGGCGCGCCTTTCCTCTGAAGGTAAGTTCTACACCTGCCTGTTTGCCTCGCAAGGCTTGGACCTGCGCGCGGCGCTGCGCAGTGGCGCCGATGATGCGGAATTGTTGCGCCTGATCCGCACTCGTTGGACCGAGCGCACCGACCGCTACAGCGAACTGCGCGAGGAACTGCGCCGCAGCGAACCTGAGTCGAAGAAGATCGAGATGTATTACATCGGCGGCTAGTCATGAGCTTCACACATTTGGATGCCGATCAGCATCCCACCATGGTCGATGTCAGCGGCAAAGCTGCCACCAAGCGCACTGCGACCGCCGAAGCGCGCGTGCATTTTCCGCCCGACGTGGCGCAGGCCTTGCGCAGCAATGGACTGCGCTCGGCCAAGGGGCCGGTATTCGACACGGCCATTGTGGCCGGCGTCATGGGCGCCAAGCGCACGCATGAACTGATTCCTTTCTGTCATCCGTTGGCCATCGAGAATTGCAAGATCGCGATCGACCTGCAGGGCGACGTCGCGGTGATTAGTTGTACGGTCAGCGTCCACCACAAAACCGGCGTGGAAATGGAAGCCCTGACGGGCGCCAGTGTCGCCGCGCTGACGGTGTATGACATGTGCAAAGCCTTGTCTCACGGCATCGTCATCGGCGATGTGCGACTGCTGGCGAAAGACGGCGGCAAACGCACTTACACCGGCGATGCATCGTGATCACTGTGATCTCCCCCGCCCCGCTGTATGGCTTGATCCTGGCCGGGGGTTCCAGCTCGCGCATGCAGCGGGACAAAGCGGCCCTGAAATACCAGGGCCAGACTCAGCTCGATCGAGCCTTTGATCTCGCGCGGCGGCACGTGAGCCAGGTGTACGTATCAGTGCGCGCCGCCCAAGTCAGCGAGCCCACGCGCGCCGCCCGGCCCATGATCGTGGACTCTTTTCCTGGCGAGGGACCCATCATCGGCATACGCTCCGCGTTGGCAGCGTATCCAAACGCCGCCTGGCTGGTGCTCGCCTGCGATTTGCCGTTTCTTTCAGATGCGGCCATTGCGCACCTGCTGCGTGAGCGCGATGTCTCGCAGTATGCAACCGCCTACAAGAGCACCTTCGATGGCTTGCCCGAGCCGTTGTGCGCCATCTGGGAACCGAGCGCCGCCGCGGCGCTGGGTCAATACCAGAACAATGCGGGGATTTGTCCCCGCAAATTCCTGATCCGCCATGCGGCGAAATTGCTCGACCCCATCGACGCTCACGCGTTGGACAACATCAATACCCCAGAGGAATATTCGCAAGCGACTGCGGAGCTTGCCACGGCGGCACCCATGCAACTCAAAATCCAGTATTACGCGCTGATGCGCGAGCAGGCCGGTCGTTCGGAGGAGACGCTGGAAACCAAGGCCAACAATCCGGCCGACCTGTACGCCGAACTCGTGGCTCGCTATGGGTTCACCTTGTCGCGCGAACAATTAAAAGTGGCCGTGAACAGTGAGTTCAGCGAATGGTCGCGACCGCTCGCCGCCGGCGATGCGGTGGTGTTCATTCCTCCCGTGGCGGGCGGCTGATGCGCTTTCGTTTTTCTAACCACAGCATCGATACGGCTGCTGCCCGAACTGAACTCGAGGATCTCGCGGCAGGCGGCTTCGTGTCGTTTGAGGGCTGGGTGCGCAATCAAAACGAAGGCCAGGAAGTCACTCGCCTCGAGTACGAAGCCTTCCAAGAGCTCGCGGTGAAGGAAGGCGACCGTATCGTGGCGGAGGCTCTCAAGAAATTTCCCATCCAGCGCGCACTGTGCATTCACCGGGTCGGCTCCCTGGCCTTGGGCGAGTTGGCAGTATGGGTCGCGGTCAGTGCCGTCCATCGCGGCGAGGCCTTCGATGCCTGCCGCTACATCATCGACGAGGTGAAGCATCGCGTGCCGATTTGGAAGAAGGAACATTATCGCAGCGGCGACTCCGGCTGGGTGAATTGCGAGCACTGCGCCGCCGCGCCGAAGCATACTCACGAGGAATCGCATCACGTCCCCGCCACCTGATTATTCGCGCCAGACTCTGCTCAAGGAAGTCGGCGCCGAGGGCCAGGCGCGGCTCGCCGCGGCTCGCGTGTTGGTGGTCGGCGCCGGTGGGTTGGGCAGCCCCGTGCTGCAGTATCTGGCCGGCGCCGGCGTCGGCTGTTTGGGAATCGTCGACGCCGATGTGTTGGATGCCAGCAATCTGCATCGCCAGCCCATCTACAGCGCCGCAGCCATCGGCATGCTGAAAGTGGACTTGGCCCGGGCAGCGCTCAACGCCCTCAACCCGACCGTAAAGGTCGAAACCCATGCGGTGCGCCTCAATGGATCGAATGCGTTGCCGTTGATTCGCAGTTACGACCTTGTCGTCGACTGCAGCGATAACTTTCGCACCCAGTATTTAATCAACGATGCCGCCGTGCTGGCGCAGCGTCCCGCCATATTTGCCAGCGTCTATCAATATGAAGGACAGCTACAGGTCTACAAGCCAGAGCCGCACCATGCCTGTCTGCGCTGCCTGTGGCCCGAAGCCATGGCCGATGGGGTAGTGGGGAATTGCGCCGAAGCCGGCGTACTGGGACCCGTACCCGGCGCCTTTGGCAGCTTGCAGGCGTTGATGGCGTTAAAAATCCTGCTCAATATGCCTGGGCAACTGGCAGGCGAACTGTTGCTGCTCGACTTCATGAGTTTTTCCACCACCAAGCTTAAAGCGCGGCGTCGCGTTGAGTGCCACGCGCCCGCGTGTGCCCATATTGCCGCGTTAGAGCCGGATGAAGCCGAACTCGAGCTGACATTGAGTTCTCTGTCCGAGGCGCGCTCGAAAGGCTTTCATGTCATCGATATTCGGACCGACGAAGAAATAAGCGCGGCGCCCAGCGGCGCACGGCATGTGCCCATGGCCACCTTGCTGGCCGACCCCTCGTTGGCCGCCGATCCCAAGGATTCCCATCGGCCGGTGCTGCTGGTGTGCGCATCGGGCAAGCGCAGCCTCGCCGCGGCCAGGCAATTGCGGCAACAGGATATCGCGGTGCAATCCCTGGCCGGCGGCCTGCAAGCACTGGAGGCAGAACTTGCTGTTCAAAAGTAAACTTCCGGAAGTTGGCACGACCATCTTCACCATCATGTCGCGACGCGCCGTCGAAGAAAACGCGCTCAATATCGGGCAGGGCTTTCCGGATTATCCGATCGACCCGCGGTTGTCGCAGTGTCTGATCGAGGCCATCGGCGAAGGCCATAATCAATATGCGCCGATGGAGGGGGTGGCCGATCTGCGCGATCAGATTGCTCACAAACTCTTTACCTGTTACGGGCAAAAATTTGATCCGCAGACGGAGATCACCGTCACCTGCGGCGGCACGGAATCTTTGTACGATGCGGTACAAGCCGTGGTCGGGCCCGGCGATGAGGTCATCATCTTCGATCCCGCCTACGACGCCTATGAGCCCGCCATTCGGCTCTCCGGCGCGCGCTGCGTACGCATCGCGCTGCAGCCGCCCGCGTTCCGTTTCGACTGGGACCAGTTCCGCCGTGCGCTCACCGATCGCACCCGCTTGGTGATCATCAACAGCCCGCAAAATCCGAGCTGCAGCATTGCCGGAGTGGGCGATCTCCAGGCGTTGGCCGACTGCATTCGCGATCGGCCCATCACGGTATTGGCGGACGAAGTGTACGAGCACGTGGTGTTTGACGGCCGGCAACACGCCTCGGTGTTGGCGCATCCTGAACTGCGCGAGCGCAGCTACGCGGTGTACTCCTTCGGCAAGACCTTACATGCCACAGGTTGGCGCGTGGGCTACTGCGTGGCGCCGGCGAAGATGACGCGTGAACTTCGCAAAGTGCATCAATTCAATACCTTCAGTATTGCAGCGCCCCTGCAACATGCCATCGCGCGCTACCTGGCCTCATTCCCGGATGCCTGGCAGGGACTGTCGGTATTTTTCCAGGCAAAGCGCGACTTGCTCGCCGGCCTGTTACGCGGCTCGGGGCTGGAACCGATTGCCGCGGCCGGTACTTATTTTCAACTGGTGGACTATTCGAGCCTAAGCACCGACGATGACATGGCTTTCTCGGACCGACTCATTCGAGAAGCCAAGGTTGCCGTCATTCCGTTATCGCCGTTCTACGCTGCGCCGCCTAAAATGAGCCTGGTACGGCTGTGCATCGCCAAGCGCGACACTACGCTGACCCTGGCTGCCGAGCGCTTGCGCGCCTTTGCCGACTCGAATGCTTAGGGTCCCGCCGCCGTTATCGCCGGATTGGTGTCTGTTCTTGGATGTCGACGGGACCCTGATCGAGCTGACCGATACGCCTTCGCAGACCGTTTCGGACCCTGAGATCAAGGCCCTGTTGCGACAACTGTTTATCCGGCTCGGCGGCGCCGTGGCGCTGGTCAGCGGCCGCCAGATAGAAACGCTGGACCGGTTATTCGCACCGCTGCGCTTGCCGGCCTCAGGCCTGCACGGCATGGAGCGGCGCACGGCGGAGGGCGCATCGCAAGGCGGCGGCCCCTTGGTGGATCACAGACTCGATCCGGCTCGGATTGCGATTCAAGCCTTTGCGGATGCGCATCCCGGCGCGCTGCTGGAAGATAAGCGCCAGACCGTTGCGATTCATTTTAGATTGGCGCCCGAAGCGGCCGAGACGGCCCAACAATTGGCGCGCAGCCTCGTTGCCGCCCTCGGCGAGCCGTATCAAATACAGCCCGGCGACATGATGTTGGAGATCAAACCGCGTGGCGCCACCAAGGCCACCGCCATTCGTGCCTTCATGCAGGAGCGGCCTTTTGCGGACCGCCTTCCCGTGTTCATCGGCGATGACGTCACCGACCAAGACGGCTTCCCGGTAGTGGAAGCGATGGGCGGCATGTCCATCGGCGTCGGCGATCGCGTCGAAGGTCAGTACCATCTCGACACCGTCCGGCAGGTGCGCGATTGGCTCAAAGGCATCACCGACCTTGGGTAACATCATTCTGGTGCGTCACGGCGAAAGCCGCGGCAACCGCGAGCGGGTGTTCGCCGACTCGCCCCACGATTTACCGCTGACGGACGTAGGCTACCGCCAAGCTCACGCGGCGGCACACCGCATCGGAGAGTTGTTTAAACCCTCATTGGTGGTCACCAGCGACTATCTGCGGGCCCGAGAAACCGCCCGGGTCATCGCCGAAGCGCTGGCGGTACCGCTTCGCGTCGAACTGAATCTGCACGAGCGCGAGGTCGGCGCGCATCGTGGCATGTCGTACGACTCGTTGGCCCAGGCGCCGGACTACGACGCCATTCGGCCGTGGGCCTGGCAGCCTAAAGGCGGTGAAAGCTACGAAGAAGTTCAAGCCCGGGTGGCGCCCATCATGGATCGCATCGCGGCCGCCCATGCGGATGACGATGTGGTCTTGGTGAGCCATGGCGGCGTCATGGTCACCTTGTGGGCGCATGCCGCCGGCGATTGGAGCGGCGCACACGTGCCGCCCAACTGCGGCATTGTGCTCATTGCACACGGACCGACAGGCTATTCGCCACCGCGTGTCATCGGGGCGCAAGCCAGCGTCGCCGACGCCGGCGGATAGCAGCCCTTAGTCGCGGATTTGTCCGCTGCCATGGACCAGGTACTTGTAACTGGTCAATTGTTCGACGCCCACCGGGCCGCGGGCATGGAACTTATCAGTGCTGATGCCGATTTCCGCCCCCATGCCAAACTCGCCGCCGTCGGCAAATTGGGTGGAGGCGTTATGCAGCACGATGGCGCTGTCGACACGCGCCAGAAACTTGTCCGCCGTACGGGCATCGCCCGTCACGATGCAATCGGTGTGCTGCGAACCATACTGGGCGATGTGTGCGATGGCCTCATCCACGCCTGCGACCACACGCACCGCGATAATGGCATCGAGGTATTCGGCATACCAATCTTCCTCGACGGCCGACCTCACGCGGGTATCAACCCGGCGTGTCACTTCATCGCCGCGCACCTCGCAGCCCGCCTCCAACAGTGCAACGACCAACGGCGCTAAGTGCGTCGACGCGCAAGCCGCATCGACCAGCAGCGTCTCGGCGGAGCCGCACACGCCGGTGCGCCGCATCTTTGCGTTCAGCACAATCCGCTCGGCCATGGACAGATCCGCGGCACGATCCACGAACACGTGGCACACACCTTCCAAGTGCCCGATGACCGGCACGCGCGCTTCCTTTTGTACGCGTTCGATCAGGTGTTTGCCGCCCCGCGGCACGATCACATCGATGTCCTCTGCCATCTCCGCCAGCATGAAGCCGACGGCGGCGCGATCGCTGGTGGGTATCATCTGGATGCAATTGTCGGGAAGTCCGGTTTCGCGCAGCGCGCGCTGCAGAATTTGATGAATCGCGCCGCTCGAGCGAGCGCTCTCCGAACCGCCACGCAAGATCACGGCATTGCCCGACTTCAGGCACAGCGCCCCGGCATCCGCCGTCACGTTCGGCCTGCTCTCATAGATGATGCCGATCACGCCCAAGGGCACGCTGACACGCTCGATGCGCATGCCGTTCGGGCGGGTCCACTGCGCAAGACTTTTACCAATGGGGTCGGCCAACTGCGCAATGTCCTCAAGGCCCCGCGCCATGGATTCGATCCGCCCGGCATCGAGCTTCAACCGGTCGAGCAAGGCGGGCGTGAGTTGCTTGAGCACGGCCTCGCGCATGTCCTCATCGTTGGCGGCCTGGATGGACTCGCGCGACTCGCGCAGCAACTTGGCGGCGGCTCGCAACGCCCGATTCTTCTCGTCGGTCGTGGCGGTCGATAAAAAACGCGCCGCGTCGCGTGCACCGCGCCCGATGGCGCGCATCAATGTGGGTATGTCGCTCACGTCGCTCACAATATCCTCAGCAAGACCAGATCGTCGCGATGCACGATTTCATCGCGGCCGCGAAATCCCAAAACTGTCTCGATTTCCGTCGATCGACGGCCAATGATACGCGCTGCGTCGGCATCCGAATAAGCACAGATACCGCGGGCCACCTCGGTGCCGTCCGGACCGATGATGCTCACCGTATCGCCGCGATCGAAGCGCCCCAACGCGCGGGTGACGCCGGCCGGTAACAGGCTCTTGCCGCCCATCAACGCCCGCACTGCGCCCTCATCGACGGCAATGGCGCCGGCCGGCTTCAGCGTGCCTGCGATCCATTGTTTGCGCGTCGCCACCGGGGTCGAGGATGGAACGAACCACGTGCAGCGCGCGCCCTCCTCGATGCGCCGCAGTGGATGCGGCTCAGCGCCTTTGGCGATGCACAGATGGCAGCCGGCGGAGACAGCGATCTTGGCAGCCGCAATCTTTGTTTGCATGCCGCCCGAACCCATGTCGCTGCCGGAACCGCCCGCCATGGCCTCGATGGCCGGCGTGATCTCCAATACCTTGGCGATGAACTGCGCGTCCGGATCCACTCCCGGATCAGCGGTATACAGTCCGTCGATGTCCGACAGCAATATAAGACAATCGGCACCCGCCATCTGCGCGACACGTGCGGCCAGCCGGTCATTGTCGCCGTAGCGAATTTCGGTCGTCGCCACGGTGTCGTTTTCATTGATGACCGGCACCGCGCCGAGCGCCAGCAAGGTGTTCAACGTACCGCGCGCATTCAGATAGCGCCGCCGCTGTTCCGTGTCGCCCAGGGTAAGCAAGATCTGCGCCACCGTGATGTCGTGCGCATCAAGAAGTTCTTTATACGCGTGGGCCAGCCGAATTTGCCCAACCGCGGCGGCGGCTTGGCTTTCCTCCAACTTTAATTTTCCGGTCGACAGTCCCAGATGACGACGGCCGAGCGCAATGGCCCCCGAGGACACCAGAATGATCTCTTGACCGCGCTTGCGGCGCACGGCCACATCCTGTGTGAAGCTCTCCAACCAGGTGCGGTTCAACCGGCCCTTGTCGCCATCCACCAACAATGCCGAACCCACCTTGACGACCACGCGCTTGGCTTCGGTAAATCGGCGAGCGGCATCTTTGCGGTCTGCAATGGTCATGAGATCTCAATATTGCCATTTACTTGGGTGATGAGCCTCACCTAATATTCGCCTCAAGTTTCCAGCACAGATCAAAAGAAGGACGACCAGCAGTGGGCAGAGAGCATGAACCGACCGTCGGGCAGTGGTATGAGGACCTAGAGAACGAAGAAACGTTTCAGGTACTCAAGGTGGATGAAGATAAGGAAACTATTGAGATTCAACATCTCGACGGTGATACCGAAGAGCTGGATGTGGATGATTGGGCCGAGCTTGATCTGGAGCTCAGCGATGAACCGGAAGGCTGGTCAGGCTCGAAGGCCGAAAAGGATGCGGACGACGAGGAAGATGAAGACGACTGGGACGAGGATGAGGACGACGAAGACGACGATGATGATGAAGATGACGAAGACGAGGATGAGCGCGAGGAGTACTAGTCCTCGCGCCCGATGTCGCGTGCGTCAGATCTTCTCGAGCCAACCGTGCCGGTCGGGCGCCTCGCCCTGCTGAATCGCGACCAGCTGCGCGCGCAGCGCTTTGGTCAGCGGGCCCACTTCCCCGGTGCCCACCTTGTACTCCGTGCCTTGGTGGATCAGGGTGCCGACGCCGGCTAGCACGGCGGCGGTGCCCGACAAGGCCGCTTCGCCGCTGCGCACCCACTCGAGCATTTCCTTCACATCGAACACGCGCTCCGACACGGTGTAACCCATGTCGCGGCCCAGGGTGAGCAAGGAATCGCGCGTGACGCCGTGCAGGAACGTGGCATCGAGGCTGCGCGTCAGCAACTCGCCCTGCTTGAGCAGGAAGAAATTCGCGGCGCCAGTTTCCTGCACCGAACCGCCCGGACAAAACAGCACTTGATCCACTTGGTGCTTGGCCCGCGCGCTCAACGTCGGCCCCAAGGCCGCCGCATAGTTGCCGCCGGTTTTCACCATGCCCATCTGAGCGGCAGAGCGGGTGTTCACGTCATCGACGAGAATTCGCAGGGGCTTCATTCCGCCGGCGAAGTAATCCCAGACGGGACTGGCCAACACGATCAGGGTGGCGTCCACCGTCGGCGTCGCCGCCGCCCCGATGTTCGCCGTGGTGCCAAACAGGATGGGCCGTAAGTACAGCGCGCCCGGCGCCTCCGGGACCGCGTCGCGGCTGCGATCGATCAGTCCGCGCACCATGTCGGCGACTTGCTGCGCGTCCGGCTCCGGCAAAACCAACTGACGCGCGCTTTGCCGCAGCCGTTGGATATGTCGATCCATGCGAAACACGTGAATCGATCCATCGGCGCGGCGGAAGGCTTTAAAGCCTTCGAAGCAGGTGCTCGAGTAATGCAGCACATGGGCGGCGGGACTGATCTGCAGAGGCGCCACGGGCGTCAGTTGGCTCGGGCTCCATTTGCCCTCGTGATACTGGGCCACCGCCATGTGGGAGGTCAGCACGGTGCCGAATGCGGGTCGTTGCGGTTGTGAAGTCATGAGTGATTGGCCTTGGGAATGAAAATCATCGCTGGATGTTCGAGCAGCTCTTTCAATGCCTGAATCATGGCTGCTGCGTCGTAACCGTCCACGAAGCGATGATCGAAGGACGATGACAGATTCATGATGCGGCGCACTGCCACTGCACCTTGGAATACCACGGGGCGCTCCACGGCTTTGTTCAAGCCGATGATGGCAACCTCGGGGGCATTGATGATGGGGGTGGAGGCGATGCCGCCTAACTTACCCAAACTGGTGACGGTGATGGTGGAGCCGGTGAGTTCCTCACGGGTCGCCTTGTTGGAGCGCGCACGTTCGGCCAGGCGCCGAATTTCGCTGCCCACCTCCCACAATCCCAATGACTGGGCGTTGCGGATCACCGGCACTTTCAAGCCATCCGGCGTCTGCGTGGCGATGCCCACATGCGCGGCGCGATGCCGAATCAGGACACCGCGCGCCGCATCGTACAGCACATTGCACTGGGGAAACGACTCCAGCACCCGGGTCAATGCCACCACCACGAACGGCAACAGGCTCAGCGAGCCTGCATCCTTGGGCCGCGCATTATTCATGTGCAAACGCAGCGCCTCGAGCTCGGTCACGTCGACTTCCTCAACGTACGCAAAGTGCGGGATGGTGCGTTTGGCCTCGCTCATGCGCTCCGCGATCAGACGCCGCAGACCAATGACTTTGATTTCCGTCGTCGCCGGGCCCGCTTCAGTCCGAGCCGCGGTGAGGGGACGAGTGGACTCCAAGTCGCCGCGTAGAATCCGCCCGCCGGGACCTGAACCGGCCACCGTGGCCAGATCAATGCCGGCCTCATGGGCGCGCCGCCGGTTCGCCGGAGAGGCCATGACGCGTCCCTGCCGCACGGGAGCCGCGGCGGCGCTCGCAACCGACGCCGCGGGCGCGGCGGCAGCAACGGCCGCCGGCACAGGCAACGGCGCTGGCGCCGGCGAAGGGGCAGCCGCCGCTGTGCTCACTGGCGCCGTCGCGGCCGCCTCGCCCAATTCGAATACGATCAATGGTGAACCCACCGCCACCTTGTCGCCCGGTGCGCCGCTGATCGAGACGACCTTTCCACTGACCGGGGCGGGTACTTCCACGGCCGCCTTGTCAGTCATCACCTCGACGATGACTTGGTCTTCGGTGACGGTATCGCCGGGCTTGGCGTGCCAGGCCACGATCTCCGCTTCCACCGTGCCTTCGCCCAAGTCCGGCATCTTGAAAATAAATTGGCTCATGCAGGCTCCAGTACCGCATTGAGCGCGCGCGTCACCCGGGCTTGCCCGGGAAAGTATTCCCACTCAAACGCATGCGGATACGGCGTGTCCCAGCCGGTGACACGCTGAATTGGCGCTTCCAAATCCCAGAAACACTCTTCTTGAATGATGGAGAGAATTTCCGCGCCAAAGCCTGAGAACCGGGTGGCCTCATGCGCTACCACGCAACGCCCGGTTTTTCTCACCGAGGTGCAGATGGTGTCGACATCGAGCGGCACCAGCGAGCGCAAATCGATGATCTCGGCATCGACGTTCATCGCCGCGGCGGCCGCTTGTGCGACGTACACCATGGTGCCGTAGGTGATGATGGTCACCGCGGCGCCCTCGCGCACGATGTCGGCCTTGCCTAGTGGCACCGTGTAATAGCCGCCGTCGACCTGGCCCTTCGGGTGCGAACTCCAGGGGATGGCCGGCTTGCCCGGATCGCCGTCAAAGGGACCGTTGTACAAACGCTTCGGCTCGAAGAACACCACCGGGTCGTCGTCTTCGATGGCGGTGATCAGCAGGCCCTTGGCGTCGTAAGGATTGGAAGGCATGACCACTTTGATGCCGCTGACATGCGTGAAAATGCCTTCCGGACTTTGCGAGTGGGTCTGTCCGCCGCGGATGCCGCCGCCGCAAGGTGTACGAATGGTCACTGGGGCGGAGAATTCACCGGCGCTTCTATAGCGGATGCGGGCCAGTTCGCTCACGATCTGATCGAAGCCCGGATAGATGTAATCGGCAAATTGGATTTCGGCCACCGGCCGCAGACCATTCACCGCCATGCCGATGGCAGCCGCGATGATGCCGCCCTCGGCGATTGGCGTATCCAGCACGCGGTTCTCGCCGTACTTGCGCTGCAGGCCTTCGGTGGCGCGGAACACGCCGCCGAAATAGCCGATGTCCTCGCCCATCAGCACCACGGCTGGGTTGCGCTGCATCATCACATCCATGGCCGAATTGATGGCCTGGATCATGTTCATGTTGGCCACGGCTAGGTCCTCTCCGCGCGCATCAAGGCTTGCTGCTTTTTCAAATGTTCGGGCATCTCTTTGAACACATCCTCGAACATCAGATCGGCATTCAACTTGGGCCCATCGCTCATGGTGCCGAAGGTCGATGCCTCTTTCCAACTCGACTGCACCAGCGCATCGAGTTCGGCCGACAGGGCTTCGTGACGTGCCTCGCTCCATTCGCCGATCTTGATCAGATGCTGCTTCAATCGCAGGATGGGATCGCCCAACGGCCAATGCTCCTGATCATCCTTGGCGCGATACCTTGCCGGATCATCGCTGGTGGAGTGTGCAGCCGCTCGGTAGGTCACAAGCTCAATCAGCGTTGGGCCTGAGCCAATGCGAGCGCGCTCCGCCGCCCACTGAGTCACGGCGTTCACCGCGAGAAAATCGTTGCCGTCGACGCGAATGCCGGCAATGCCGTAGCCCGGTCCACGCGCCGCGAACGAGCGCTGCTCGCCGCCCGCATAGCCTTGGAATGTGGAGATGGCCCACTGATTGTTGACCACATTCAAAATCACCGGCGCCTGATACACCGAGGCGAACAGCAGCGCATGGTGAAAATCGGCCTCGGCACTGCTGCCCTCGCCGATCCAACTCGCCGCGAGGTGATCCTCGCCCTTGATGGCGGCGGCCATGGCCCAGCCCACGGCCTGGGGAAACTGCGTCGCCAAGTTGCCGGAGATGGAAAACAAATTGCCGGGCTTGGAGTGATACATGACGGGCAGCTGCCGGCCCTTGCACATGTCGCGCGTGTTCGATAACAACTGGCACATCAAGTCGACCAAGTGAATGCCGCGCGCAATCTGCAGGCCCTGATTGCGGTAGCCCGGAAACAGCATGTCCCCTGGACGCAGCGCCATGCACTGCGCCACCGACACCGCTTCCTCGCCGAGCGAGCGTATGTAAAACGAAATCTTGCCGGCCCGCTGCATGCGTTGCATGCGATCGTCGAACAGCCGCGTCAACAGCATGTGACGCAATCCGACCTGAAGGTCGGCGGGATCCAAATGCGGATTCCACGGTCCGAGTGCCTCCCCCGAATCGTCGAGCACTCGCACCAACTCCACCGACAGCCGCTCGATGTCACGCGCACGGGCGGTGACCTGCGGTTTGTCGACCGACCCCGCGGGCGACAAGTGCACGTAACTGAAATCTGGTGCCTCACCCGGTCGGGCGGGCGCACGGGGCAGATG
>CAZZWE010000026.1:18345-38752 GCA_964657675.1 uncultured Steroidobacteraceae bacterium | reverse complement strand
ATCCCTAAGCCGGTCTCCTGTCCCCCGATGAACACTGCAGCTGCTCGTCGGGGGCTTTTTTCCCTACCCTCATAAGCGCTCTTCCGCACAGACGCGAACTGGGACCAGCACCATGATGAACTCATGAACACTCTCAAGTCTTCAAGAAAAGTCCTTCCAGCACTCGAATCATTGAGCCGCCCACTTACACAGACTGACCTTGCGAAACAAACAGGCGAAACCACGCACCCGCTCGATGTCGGACCGACGCAGGCTGGTGTTGAATCCAAGAAAGACACGTCGGCCAAAGATTCTTGCTGATGCCACACCTGACGCAACCAGGCCTGATCGGGCCCCTTGCATCCCTCACATTCGAATCAGGAGATTGATCATGAAACGCAAAAGCAATGGTGCCGACATCGCATCGCAAGATAAGGGACCTTTGATCGCAGGACTAGTCCTAGATACGGTTGCTCTCCCAGCTCCCAAGAACGATCTATCAGCGGAGATCAAGTGGACACAAACCGCGCACAAGCGATCGGTAGACTCGCGACACTCTCAAATCGCCAGCGCTGCTTATTACTTGTCGGAAGCCCGCGGCTTCGCTCCGGGACATGAGGAAGAAGACTGGCTTCTGGCTCAAATGAAAATCGACGCATTTGATTCGGGTATCAACTAGAAATTGCCGGCGCGCATCATTCAAGGGTGTTTTCGAAGCAGCGACCCCAAGTCGTCTATTTTTTCATCCAACAAATTCAGCTTGCGTGAAAGTCCCTGGATGTCCGATGCGGCACGGCGGTTGACATCGAAATCCAACTCGCCTCGCAACCGATCCTTCGTATCCTGGCGGTTCTGACTCATCATGATGACCGGCGCCTGCAGGGCCGCCAGCATCGACAGAAACAAATTGAGCAGAATGAAGGGGTACGGATCCCAGGCCTTGGTGCGCAACGCGATGTTGATGGTGGTGTAAATCGTCATGAGAACGCCAAAGGTGATGATAAACGTCCATGAACCGCCGAAGCGCGCGACGTGGTCGGCGACCCGCTCCCCCACGGTGGATTCCTCTTCGATGAGCTCGTTCGGATTGCGCGTGGATCGCGTGCGCACCAACGCCTGAGCCGCGTGCAGCTGCCGGCTCAGAGCCGTCAGCAAATCCATGCCGGCTTGCGGTTTTCGCTCCAGCAGAACGGCGATGTCATCACGGGATACTTCGATGCAGGAACTGTCCTCCAATGCGATCGCACTGGTGTGGTGCTCACTCTGTTCAAGCATGGAGGCAAACCCAAAGAATTCACCGACGGCCGGCTCATCGACGGTCACCTCTTGATGATCCTCATCGACGGTGGTGACCCTGATGCTGCCGGACAGCAGCACATAGGCCTGACCGCCGGGTTGTCCGGTCTTGTAAATACGTTCGCGCGCAGAAAACTGCTTCAGTTCCACTTGCGCGGCCAGCACAGCCGTTTCCTCCTGATCAAGCAGAGCGAATAGCGGAACGTCCTTGAGCATCTCCGGATCACAAGTCATCGGAATCTCCCCCTTGCCGAACTCGAGTCTATGACACCGTAACGGCGCATTTTCCCACAACCACTGTCGGCCGCAGACTAATAGCCAACACCACTGTCCGATTTGATACTCGCGAGGAACTTCCCACTAAATAGGACCCACTGACATGCATTCATTCATACCCCTGTGGATTATCGGCGGCCCCGCGATTGCCCTACTGGTTTTATCGTTTGCGTTCAAGGGATCCAGCTCCATGGGAGGGACCGCTCCCAGACTGCCTCCGCGCGGCCATGAAGAGGTGATGGACTCATCGTCGCCCTTGCTCGAACCCATGCATCCCGATGCGCCGCGGCGAATCGTCTAACATGGAGTCATCCGGCTCGAAGCACGGCTCTGCAATTCCTGTACCTGCTGGAGTGTCGGCCGTTTTGGCGTCAGGGGCTTTCCTCGTGCCTTTAGCGCTAAGTGCTTCGAGCACACCGTCTCCCAATCACCCACGTATTTTGGCCTGGTATTCCTCGTTGAGAAAACCATGGTTCAAGCCGCCGGACTGGGTCATTCCGGTTGCATGGTTCGGCATCGAAGGAAGCCTCGCGACCGCCGGTTACCGGCTGCTTCGATCACCGGACTCAGCCGCACGACGCAATGCTCTCGGATGGCTATCCTGGAATGTTTTCATGATCGGCGCCTGGAGCCGCTTGTTCTTCAAGCGTCGCAATCTTGCGCTGAGTACCGCGGCAGCGGCAACGATGATAGCGACCGGCATCGAATTTTCGAGGGAAGCGACGCGCGCCGACCCAGTCGCTGCACGGGCCGGCCTGCCTTTGGTCGCATGGGTAAGTTTTGCTACGCTTTTGACCGCAGCCATATGGCAACTCAATCGACGCCGCTAAATGGATACTGGGTTCAACGCCCAGGGGCCTTGAGTCGCTAACCGAGCAATGCCGTGTATGTGGTTCGGTCGGCGGCATAGCAAGAGCAGGCGGCGGTTTCCAATCGGCGTCGGTCTAGCACCGTCAGGTGGCCGCGCTGATATCTGATGATTCCTTGGCTCTGAAGAATTTTTGCCGCCGTAGTGATGCCCACTCGGCGCACGCCAAGCATGTAGGCCAAAAACACATGCGTTACCTTGAAATCATCAGATTGAGCGCGGTCTTGCGTCATCAGCAACCAACGGGCAAGTCGCGCGCTTAAGCGGTGCCAGCCAATACACGCAGAGTTCGTGGCCATCTGCGTCATCACCACATAAACATAAAGCTGCATCTCATACTGCAACGCACTGCTTCGGCCCATCTCTCGGCGAAACGAGCGGATGCCAATACGCCAGGCTGCTCCCCCTCCTTGCACCACCGCGTGAGTGGGGGAATGCCCAACACCCAGTACGACGGGCGTGCCGAGCATTCCCTCGCGCCCCACCATGCCAATTTCCATCGCCGGCTTTCGGTCCAGGAGCGTGACAAGCGAAATGAATCCCTCGATCGGGAAATAGATATTCGCGATTGGTTTGCCGCCCGGGTAGATCACCTCGGCCAGAACCAGCGGAACCTGCTCACATCGATCGATCAATCGGAGGCGCTCCTTGCTAGGAAGCCTCGCAAGCAAACGGTTTTCAAATGGGATAGCGATTCTCCGGATAGGGACGGGCCCGGAGAGATTCCAGCGGGAGTAGATCAGAAGCTAATTCACGTCGGACGATGCGGGTTTAACTCACTACGAGCCTACTCCTAATTACATTCATAAACCGGCTTCATGAATCTTTGGTATGGAGCCGTAGCGTCCACGCAAGTATCCCTTGGCAATCTGCTCGCGTCGACGCGGACTTGATCGCGACACCTGATACAGATTGCTGCCGTTCATCTCATCGATCTCTGTCAGCCAGATCTCGTCCCGACGAAACAGCGAAAGATCCATCAGCGCGGTGTTATGACTCACCAATATCAATTGGGCACGCGGGGACGCTGGATTATTGACAAGCTTGATCAGCCGAAATGCCACCAGTGAATGCAGATTCAGATCGAAATCATCGATGACCAGCAGTTTGGCTTCGTCCAAGGTGGCGAACAAATGCCCAAACAGCCCGAAAAGCCTATGCGCTCCGGACGACTCATGTTCGAAGCGTCGCCAGGCCGCTTCCGTCTCGCCCAGGGCGTATAGAAACTCTATCTTCGTTTTGTCAGAAACCTTGCCGAACTGAGCGGCAGCGCCCGCCAGATGGGAATCGCCGCTGGCCGGTCGCAACTCAGGGGCAGTCAATCGCACATCGCTCACTCGAATCCCCACCGAATTCAAGTGCTGAAGCATCCTCGCCTTGAAACCCCGCTCGTTCAATCGCGGGACGACTTGACCGACACCCGTCGAACGGGACGGGTGCAAAAACTCCAAGTGGCGCTCGAACCACTGATAGATAGGCTGCAACTGTTTGGAATTTAATTGAGCACCGGTCGTCAAAAATAACGCAGCAGGCCGAGTCGCCTTACGCCACATCTCGCGAGGACCGTAAAATGAGGATGAAAACAGTTCCCACTCCCCGCTGCTATCCGACTCACTTGAGCGCCGCTCGAACCAACGCTGCGACTTCACGCTAGTGAATACCAGCAATCTCTCGTACGAAATATGGGTGGAGTCGTATGAGAAGCTATATCGATAACGGACGCGCTCGATCAGCAACTCGATCTCAAATGTCGTGGGTTCCCCGGCCGAGCATGACCAGTGGGGCGTGTAATGTCCGGCAAACTGATTGGAGGTGAAGGCGGTCGAATTCAGAACGAGATTGCACATCGTTTCCAAGGCTTCGATGAAATTGGTTTTTCCACTCGCATTCGAACCGAAAACTATGGCTGCCTTCGACAATTGAGGCGTGGACTTTATACTGGTGCGCACGCAGTTGGTTTCCCGGTGCGCATTGTCAGCAGAAGCTGCAAAAGTGAATGCTTGCTCTTTTAGATATGATCGAAAGTTCTTAAACGTAAACCCGATTAACATACCCCCTCCATGAGTTTTGTAATCGACCCCCGCGACCGCCATTTAACAGTGGAGTTATTGGAAATATTGCAGCATTTTCACTGAAGTGTCGCCACTCCTTTGCCAGCAAACGGCAACGCGCGCTGCCGCGAAATTATAAAAAACGCGGCTGATATATCGATTCGATTGCTTCTTAGGAAACGCCATCGGTGCGCGATGAGCGACGAGCGATTCGTTCTTTGATTGTGATTTAGCCGATTGCTATAATCGTAGGTCACTCGCTTAACTCTGCTTGAGCCCGCATTTTTACAATGCAATGTGGATTCGCAATCGACCGCGCAAAAAACGCGGTTTGATGCATCATAAATATAATTTATATGCATAAAAATGGCTGACCAATAAACCAAGAGTTTTCCACTGCTTTGTACGGTAACGTACATAACGCTCCAACGCTGACATATCGCAAAGCAGCGTAGGAAAAATCCTAGGTAGCAACGCTAATCGTTCACCCAGCGGGTCTTCGTCGCGCATCGATCGGCCAGCGATGCCATGACCTGTCCCGGTCCAGCACCCAAAAAGCGTCGTGAAGATTGATGGTGGGATCACAATGACCCGGTTGCAGCCACACCGTATCGCCTAGCTGCGGGGCGGATGGCATCGCAGCAAGTTCTGCATCCGCCGAGTCGATCGCCGCCTGCAACGCGAGCGGATCCCGGGAGACAGACCTTAAAATTTTCACCGCGTCAGGGCGAAAGATGGCGCCGTGCTCATCACCCATGCTAGACCAGACGGACCCCATGATGGCTCCTGCCACCACGCGCGCCGCCGGCCCATCCATACTCAAGGCCTTCACACCGGCGTCGACCGTCACATGGGTTCGATGCCGTGCGGACACAACCGATGCGGCCATGAAGAGCGCGGGTTCGAACGGCCATCGGGCCTCATTCGGTGCCTCACACGCGCCATATTCCGCGTCCATCAGCGCGTAGGATCCTGCTTGAATCTCCGTGAAGATTCCAGACGCCAGGTCGCTCGTATGCGTACCGGTGCCTCCGCCGGTGACGATGCGACACGTGAGGCCCGCAGCCCGCAGTCTTGCCAGCGCGGATGCCAGCGGCGCGAGTGCCTCGATATTCGCAGCCATGCGCTGTCGTGAGCTTTCGATGTGTTGCAGATGTCCTAAATAGCCCTGAACGCCCACAAAACGTGTGCCGGAGGTGGTTGCGATCACTGTCGCCAATGCTTCGACTTCTCGCGGATTGACACCCGTACGGTGTTGACCCAGATCGATGTCCACCAGAAGATCGAGCACGATTCCGGCCGATCGCGCGGCCATGCCCAAGGCATTGACAAGCAGCGCATCATCGACCACCGCAGCAATCTGAGTCGCATGGCCAAGACCCGCGAGGCGAGTCGCATCCTTGAGTGATACCGGCGATGTCAGCAGCACATCCGCAATCCCCGCGGCAGCAAAGGCTTCTGCCTCGCCGATGGTCTGAGCGCATATTCCGACCGCGCCTTTGGCAACCTGCAGCTTGGCGAGGCTCGAACACTTGTGCATCTTGCCGTGTGGTCGCAGGCCCACGCCGGCGGTATCACAGCGCGCCTGCATCAGGTCCAAGTTGCGTTCCAACGTCTCTCGAATGAGCACGAGACTGGGCGTCGTAGGGACTTGGATCCGTTTGTCGTCAAAAATCACGGTTGTTGACCTCGCGCATGGGCCTGGCAAGATCGTCGTTCCGATGACGCCTGTCAATTTTCCTGGGCTAGCTGAGAAATTGGCGGCAACTGCTTCGAGCGGGATCGGCCTCCGTCAAACGTCCGCAAACTTTGCTCATTCGTTCGCGCATCGCCGCGATATCCCCGTCGTAGCGATGCTTTTGGTTCCATTTTCGCAATTCCGTGTCGAGCTCCCGTAACTCGACGCGTGTGCCGGGACTGAGTCGATCAGGGCCGTCGAGCTCACCAATCACAGAAACGCCCGCGCTGCGAATGCGTTCATGGTCGGTGGGCGCCAGTCGTAACAACGCTTGCAGATATATGCATCCCCATGAATAGCGGGTGGCGATGCCTTGGGATTGGTCGTAAGCTTTTTCATACCAATCTAGAGCCTCCGCATTGCGCCCGCGATGTTCCTCGACCCGGCCTAGATCCTGCATGTAGTAATAGGGCGTGGTTGACGTTGCAAGTTCGGCCTCAAACACCTGATACATCGCCTCGTCGTCTCCCAACTGCGCGTAGATTTGTCCGGCTGCGTTGATCACGCCCGAGCGCTCGTACGGCTCGTGCCGCCTCGCAAGCGCGGCAGTGATTCGCGCACGCGCCCGCAATACATCAGAGGCGGGAATCTGATGTCCAGGGCTTAGCGCCTTTAACGCCGCAAGCTGGGCCGCGAGCGCGTTGAGCTGGTCGGAATCGTTGGCGGATGGACTATCCTCTAAACGTTCCATGAGGCTTACCCACGTGGCGAGAAACTGTGCCGACTCCGACGGGGTATGCGCATCGATCAGTTGAAAGAATGCAGGATCGAACTGCAACTGCATTATCAAGTCCACTACCTGAGGTCCGATCAATGGGTCCTCGATGATGGACATGGCGGCGGAAACCCTGTCCGGCGTGGCTGATAGCAAGGTCGATGCAATCATAATCCGGGCACGGATCCTTGCAGAAGACGCGGCACACTGCCGGGACGCTTTTTCGAGAATTCGCGCGACGCGGTTTTGTTCTTTTGAAGAGTACTCAGTCAGCCCCCACGCATTGTAGGCGAGGCGTTCACAATCTTGGTTTGATAGGTCCGCGTTGGACGCTCTTACAGTATCGATTGTGGCTGAAATCGGCCGCAGGTCCGCAAGGGCGACGTCGAGCATCTTGGTGTACTCGGACAAGTCGCTTCCGCCGCTCATCCGCATGATCTCTTGACGGTCCGGCCGCAATATCAGAACAGTTGGGTATCCAGCGATGTGAAATGCATCGCCCCAATTCTGAGCGCCACGATCATCGCCGTCCAAGTAGACAGCGACGAACTGCCTGGATTTTTCGATGAAATCGCTGCGCGAAAATACCGAATGCTTGAGCTGCTGACAGGGCGGGCACCACTTCGCACCCCAGTACAACAGGATGGGTTTATTTGCACTGCGGGCTGAAACGAAGGCGTTCGAGACCGAATCATCAAACCACGCGATGCCGGGGGTTTCGGTGGGGGAAGCACAGACGGCGCCAATTACACCCCCGAAAAGCCATGTTGCCAAGCAGAGTCCTTTCTTAGTCATAGACATTCTCCAGGGCCTTGGTACGTTGAGCCTCACACCGACAAACCGACGTCTCCTTCCAACACCTGCTGGGTCAACTCAGGACGCTCTCCCGCGCCCCAGCGGTGCGCGACGTGTCGGACGCGATAGCGAATCGGCCCTCCATCTGCCGTCAACGACCGCGTAATCGGCCGAGGGATGCACACGAATTCGGTCTGAATGCTGTCAGCAGCGGCGACCACGACCGCATACCCGTGGCCGCCCATGTCCACGAACTTCAAGTGGGGGGCGTTGTCCGGGTTGCTCGCACGATGGGCAGCCGCGAGCTCGCCGGTGCGCGAATATTCCAAGGCACTGTTGACGCCGTGCTTGAGGGTCAGATTGATGGTCGCTTCAGGCTTACCCGATTCTCGTTCACTCACGAACAAAGGACGTAGCGGATGGTCTTTGCGACCATGCTCGAGCGCCTCAGCCATGCCCGGCGCGGAAATGGATCCGCAGATGAACGCGATGCCAACCGGTTCGAATGGCTGGGGTGGCAGAGCCTTGGCGGCGTAACCCGCCCAGAAACTGTGTCGATCGCCGGATATCGCCGCAAACCCGGTCACTCCCGCCTCGCGCACAAAATCGTACAGCTCGGCTCGTTCGGTCAATGCGCTGCTGAAGTCACCGCCGCCAAATGTGGCATAGCTTCGCCCCGGCCAAGGCGGAGTGAACGTCGCCGGTAGATTCTGCGGGTCCGTTCGCATGTCCAGCGTGCCGTTGGTGGCGCCCCAAACCTTCCAGGTCGCCTTCGAGGTGGCCAGGGTTTGCTTCAGCCACGCTTTTTGCACACGGCCGAGCGCGGTGAACGGCGGGTCGTTGCGGGCGAAGTTCTCCACGCGCAACTCGCCGAATGGAATCGAGTCGGGCGGTTGTCCCCGATCATAGGTCCGCCCCGCATCGAGAATCTCCATCGCTTCCAGCGGAAAGAACTCCGGAAAAGCTTTCGAGCTAAAAGCGTCGGCCGCGGCGCGCGAGGTGGGGTCTTCCATGGCATAGCTGTGCAGGTCGGTCAGGATGAGTTCCAAATGACGGCCGTAGCGCATGGCACGATAAGCCGTCATGCTGGCCAAGGCCGCATGATTGTTGGGCTCATCTCCGAGCCCGTCGGCATCGAGCCGCGGAATCGGTGTGTTCTTCACCTGCGGACCGTCAAAGCGGTCCAATCCGGCGCCGGAGGCTTTGCGCACCCGCGACGGCAGGTATTCCCACCATGCCTGGTTCGCTGCAACTCGTAAGGTCTGCGCAGGTTCGGACTTGCCGTCGTACTTGATCGTGCTCTGCCAGCCCTGCCAGGAAAACTCGTGGTTGTCACCGATGCAAACGAATGGAAAGTACGCTCGGGCGTCCTGAATGTCCGGATCGCGAATATGCGCCCGATAAATCATTCGATAGCCGTCGAGGGTGGTCGGCACGTGAAAGTTCTCGACTGGGCGAGCATCGGGAATTCGCCCGATGTCATACACCGTCCGGTCGTAGCGGTGCGCCACCTCATCAGGATATTCGACCACCTCGTAGATAAAATCGCCGAGGTGCAGAACGAAGCCCAAACGTTGGTCCTCGGGCGCGCGCTGATCTTCCCAGATCATTCGGCGGAAGGCGTTTTGCGCGCCCTCGTTCACGCTCTGGCATGAAACGAATGCGAAGCGCACGGCGCGCGGATCATCGGACTTCGGCGCGGTGATCGTGCGGCCGATGCGGCTGCCGCCGCCGTCGCTGTCAATGAAGCGATACCAGTAGAGGTGAGCAGGCTTGAGGCCGCCGACCAGAACCCGACAAGTCCAGTCCGACGCCTTGGAAACATTCGTCCGTGCTGAAGCCACCACGCGCCCAAAGGCTGCGTCCTCGGCGAGCTCGACGTGCAAGGCCGCCTCGGAGCGACTGTCCGGGTAGGGATGGCGGGTCCATAGGATGACGCTCGAAGAATCCGGATCGCCCGACGCCACGCCTTCGGGATAGAGGTCACGCCGCTCGGTCCAGCGCCATCGCGAGGGCGATGCGACCGAGCGAGCCCAGGCGCCGCTCGCGCCCATCGCCAACGCCGAGGCGATAAAGGTACGACGGTTTAAGTTCGTCATCCTTGAGTCTTCCCACCCACCAGCAACCGCGAGTCCCCCGATCATACCTGGCTCGCCGCTTACCGCCCAGGCGCGGTTGCTGGTGCGACCGCTTGCCTCAGTAGTTGATCACGCTCAACACAGTGGTGGTAACGGTGGTCGTCGTCGACACCAACACACCCGTGCGCAGATCATAGGACGACGCGGTCTCTGTCGACAGCTGACACACGCTTGCACCATCGGCGGCGCTGAAGTTGCGAGTCATCGTGGTTGAGTACGCTGCACTGAGCGGGTTGAGACTGGATGTGGTGGTATCGATCTCATAAATACCGGGCCGAAGCACCGCCGCACTGCAGTCCGACGGTAGCGTTGAGGTCGCACCGAGGACACTCCTGGTTGAAAGTACCAGCGGAGAACTCGGCGCTCCGTTACCCGGATACCAGTCAGCCGCGGAGTAATTCACCGTGGTTTGCGCCGCGCCGGAGGTGACCGCCACGGGAATCACGCTCCCGCCGCTATCGGCCACCGGCAGGCCCACGGTGGTTTCAGTGGTTGACGTCGCGCCGACGGAGGTTTGACTGCCGCTGCCATCGGAATTCTGCATGCGCGAGGCGGTGTTGCCGTTCACATAGGTGATGTCGTACGAATACGAACCATCGTCGTTTTCCGTCCGCGTTTCCGTGTAACCCACATTGCTGCCGTTCGAAGGCGCGGAGCCACTCGGGTTGACCTCGGTGAATAAAATCGTCTGAGACGCGGATTGCGGCACCGTCGCCGTCGCGCCCGTCTGCAGCGGATAAGAAACATTGTCACGCGGCGTCGTGTAAGTGGAAGTCGTCGTCGATGTGGCCGTGTAGGGCCCGTCACCGAGCGCATTGGCGGTTTCGTCATTCGACACCACCACGGCCTGCTGGCCGAGATTCACGATCATTTGCGTGCCGCCCGAGGTCACCAGGTTCTCATAATTGTCGGCAGTCTGCGAAACGGGAACGGTGCCAACCCCCGGGTCTTCGACCACGGTATAGGCATAGACGCTGTGCACGTCGAAGTCGCCCGCTGCACCGACCGGTGCCGATTGCACGTTCTGACTTTCCGTGAACGTATATTCGAGCGTGTTGTTTTGCTGTGTTGCGCTTGGATCGGCGTACACCACGGTTCGCGTCACCGTGCCGGAATATTGCCGCTGCATACCGATCTGAAGAATGGGGCTCGATGCGCTCGACGAGCCGTCTCCGCCGCAGGAAGAAACCAGCACAACCGGCAGCAGGCACAGCGCGGTTTTCACTGCGATAAACGCCGGCTTCAGTCGCGACATATTCTGGTCTTTCAATTCAATTTCATGCCTCATGATGTTTCCCTATCGCTTCAAGCGTTGTAGATGCGAGCAACTTGAAAGGCATGGCTTTGTCGATATCACTGCCTTCGGGCTGCTCAACGCCTGCCACGCGGTCTCGTTGACGCGGGTCGCGCGGTTCGGATGGCGCGGACGTCGCAAATCGGTGACAGATTTTGGCCCGTGTCAACGGAAGCGCTCAGCCAGCGTTGACGCTTTGACTACGGACTGACATCAGCAATGTCACAGGGATGAGGCGCCAATGAACGACCACCATTTCGCGAGCAGCTGCCCAGTCGTGCAGGACGAGGGACCCCTCGTCGCACAACCGAGAGCTTCCATCCAAGGCACAATCTTGGGCCTGTCGGCATTGGCTCTCACAGCCTGCGGCGGAAGCGGCGGCGATACATCGCCGACCCCGACGCCTGCTGCGCCGACGACGCCGGCCGGCTTGACGGCCACCGCGGGCAGCAACCAGGTGACGCTCACGTGGACCGCAAGTGTCGATGCGACCGCGTACTCCATTGGTCGTGCCGCAACGAACGCCGGTCCGTTTTCGCTGATCGGGCAGACCTCGACGACCTCCTTCATCGACACCAGCGCCGCAAATGGCAGCGCTTATTTTTACGTGGTGTCGGCATCCGACGCGGCGGGTTCGAGTGCCAACTCTGCGCCGGTCACCGCCACACCGGTTGCGTTATCGCGCGCACAGGCAGCGCGGTTTTTGGCGCAGGCGGCCTTTGGCGGCTCAGCCACCGACATTCAGAATGTTCAAAACCAACCGAATGGAATCAATGACTGGCTGACCCAACAGTTCGCGATGCCGGTCAATCCGACCGGGCAATTGTCGAACGTCGCATGGATGCAAGCCTACGATCTCATCTCGGTGGAGTTTGATACCAACGGCGTGCAAAGTTCATTGTGGCGCAAGCTCATCTCAAGTCCCGACGTATTGCGCCAACGCCTGATGCTGGCGCTCACCGATCTGTTCGTCGTCAACACCGGCGCTACCCAATTGACTTATCGCGGCGCGGCGGCAGCCTATTATCTGGATCAACTGGAAGCCAACGCATTCGGCAACTTCAAGGACCTGTTGCTTGCGGTGTCGCATACACCCGCGATGGGTCAATACCTGACTTACCTGGACAGTGTTAAAGCCAATCCCACAACGGGTACGAGTCCGGATGAGAACTACGCCCGCGAGATCATGCAACTGTTCTCCATCGGCGTGGTGCAGCTCAATATTGACGGTACGCCGGTGGCGAATGCTTCAGACCCCGGCGTGGCGTTAGCCACTTATACCCAGACCGATGTTCTCAATATGGCGAAAGTGTTCACGGGCTGGAAGCTGAACACCGCCGCCGACGCTTATCCCGGCGCCTCGGCGGCGACCGATATGATCAACAATCCCGCTGGGTTCGATACCACCGAGAAATTCGTGCTGGGTCAGACGATCGCGGCGGGGTTGGACGGCGAACAAACGCTCGAAGCGGCGATTGGCATTTTGATGCAGCACCCCAACATCGCGCCGTTCATCTGCAGACAACTGATTCAAAGGCTGGTGACCAGCAACCCCTCGCCGGACTATGTGTCGCGCGTCGCCACCCTATTTCAGTCCACGCAAGGCGACATGAAGTCTGTGATCACGGCAATCCTGACCGATCCGGAAGCCACTTCCGCACAGCTGTTATCGAATCCTCAAGCCGGCAAGTTACGCGAACCGGTGGTTCGCTTCCTTCAGTGGGCTCGCACCTTTGCGCTGAATATCGATCCATCGGATGCGACGAGTTGGGCCAAGATCGGCAGTCTCGCCAATCCTTCGAACGCCCTTGCAGAAAGCCCGCTGCAGTCGCCCAACGTGTTTTTCTTTTTCCAACCGAGCTACACGCCCCCACAAACGGCGCTGGAACAAAACGGCATCACCGCACCGGAGTTCGGGATCACCAACGAGAGTTCAGTGGCCGGCTACATGAATTTCATCAAGAACTTGATTGCCAACGGGATCGCGGGTGTGCCGGGAAACTACAGCGCGCTGCAACCCCTGGTGAACCAAGCAGGTAACTCGGCCGCTCTGCTCGCCGAACTGAACGTGCTGATTGCCGCCGGCCAGATCTCCGTCGATACCTTGGCGCTGATGCAAGGCGCACTCGACACGATGGATGTCAGTACACCGGCGGGTGCGAATAACCGGCTGTACGCCGCCCTGACACTGACCATGTGCTCCCCCGAATACCTCGTTCAGAAGTGAGGACAGTCCCGTGACAAGAACCGCATCCCGACGTGAATTTCTCAAGTACGCGGCGGCTCTGTCCGCGACGCGCTTCGCTCCGCCGTTGGCTTTGAATCTCGCGGCGCTGGGCGAAAGTGCCGCAGCGACTGCCACCGACTACAAGGCGCTCGTATGCGTTTTCATGATCGGCGGCAACGATAATTTCAACACGCTCGTGCCTTACGATTCAGCCAATTACGCCATTTATAACCAACAACGCCCTGCCATCGCCACGGCGATGAGCGCGCTCACGCCCACCGTGCTCAATCCGACCAGCGCGCTGCCTGGCGGTGAACAATTCGCACTCGCGCCCGCGTTTAGCCCGCTGCTGCCACTGTTCAACGGCGGACAAATGGCCGTCATGTTGAACCTCGGCACGCTGATCGATCCAATTGCCTCGGCCACCGCCTATGCCAACGCCGCGGCCAGCACGCTACCCCCGCAACTATTTTCTCATTTGGATCAGCGCGCCTTTTATCAGGCCGAAGGTCCCGTGGGCAACACCTCCGGATGGGGTGGCCGCGTGGCCGACCTATTCGCCGCGGGCAATGGCAACGCATTGTTCACCTGCATCTCTCCATCGGGCGACAGCCTGTTTCTCACAGGCCTCAATACCGAAACTTATTCGATTTCGCCCACCGGCGGCGCGATTCCGATTCAAGGCATCGTGTCACCCCTGTTCGGCTCTGCGGCCTGCCAAAGCGTGATGAAAACCCTCACCACCGCACAGCGCATGGACGCCAGCGGCAATCTGGCCAATCTCTTCGAATCCACCTACGCCAACGTCGTGACTCGCTCCTTGCTCGGACAGCAGATTCTCAGTTCTGCCCTGCCAAGCGCCACCCTCACGACATTTCCCGCAACCACCAAGACCAATCTATCAGCCCAATTGTCGATGGTCGCGCGGGTGATCGCCGCGAGAAACGCCAGCGGGGTCGGTGCCACGCGCCAGGTGTTCATGGTCGGAGCCGGCAATTTCGACACCCACAATGCGGTGGTCAGCATTCAGCCGCCGCTATTGTCCGACGTCGCCGTGTCGATGGCGGCGTTCTACAATGAGATGAGCGCGCTAGGACTGCAAAACAATGTCACGAGTTTTACCATCTCGGATTTCGGACGCACCCTCAACTCGGATGGCGACGGTTCCGATCACGGTTGGGGCAGCGCGCATTTCGTCCTCGGCGGTGCCGTCAGCGGCAAGGCTTTCTATGGCACCGCACCGGTGCTGCCGCCCAGCTTGAACACCCCGGGGCCCATGGACGTGGGCCGGGGTCGGTTCATTCCCACCACCTCGGTCGACCAATTTGGCGCCACACTGGGGTCCTGGTTTGGCGTCAGTGATTCGGATTTACTGACCGTGTTTCCGAACCTCTCTAATTTCAACGCCAGCACGCGCAATCTCGGATTCATGCAGCCGCCGCCCAGCTGAGTGCTAATCGACACGAACGGTGACGCAGAGAAACGTGGCCGGAATAATCGTCGCATCCGGGTTCGAGCTGGTATTTTGACGCTTGAACAAATCTTCCAATTCGGATTGCAAACTCTCAGCACGACCCTGGCGGTCTGCCGCTTCAAATGCATTCATGGTGGGACCGTATGAGCGTCTGAACATGTCCAAAAACTTGGATGGCGAGCCTGGAAACTCAAAGAGGTAGGTCTCGCGTTCGAACGTAACATTCCCGCTCGGTATGCCCGCGCCGCTGAATCTCTCGGTCACGTTGCTCTCAACTCCCCAAGTCATGGGGCTGATGAAACCATCCGGCGGTGGCGGCGAATAGGCAGAGCTTATTTTCAAGATTTGAGCCACCAACGTCGGGTCGTTCGGAATCCAATTGCCCATCACGATTCGCCCTCCGGATCGACATACGCGGACCATTTCCTTGGCGACATCGAAGGGTTTCGGCGCGAACATGGCGCCAAAGATACTGACGACCCGATCAAAGGAGTGGTCGGGCAGCTCGCGCAGATCGCAGGCATCCCCCTGCTGAAATTTGCAGTGGCTAGTCAAACCCGCATCACGCGCTCGCTGGTTACCCGCTGCAACGAGATTGCCGGCGATGTCGACGCCGAGCACTTGCGCGCCAAGCCGTGCCGCCGGGATGGCCGTGGTTCCGTCACCGCATCCCAGGTCCAGAATAGCCAGACCCGGGGTGATTCCGAGTGTGCCGACCAATCGCTCGCCGCTCTTCCTCATGGTTTGCGCGACGCGCGTAAAATCGCCTTTCTCCCACAGGGCTTGATTTGGATTCATTGTTTTCGAACTCCTGGATGTGGACCAACGGAGGCCATGGTAGGGTCCCATGGATGCAGGCGCATGGGGCGAGGACCCCTATCTTTCAGACCTGACCTCCCTATTTCTTAGGAGGCGCTCCGCGATTGAGCGGCATGCCACTTGGCGAGCACTTCCTTCTCGCGCTCGGGTTTGATGCCGGCGTGCATTTTCTCCTGACGCTCTGCGGGCTGCTCCTTGAACCAGGCCAAGGTGTCAGCCGCCGTTTGCGTGAGCGGACGGAACGTCAGCCCCGCCGCAAGCGCCTTTTTGATATTGCGTTGACCGAATCCGGCGTAGTCCCCGCGGCCCGGAATCCAGGCCGGCATGTCGCTCCACGCTTCGACCTTCTCGGCTTCAAGGAAATCGGTCGATACCCACTCGAGCTTGGCATCGGCGTGGATGCCCGCCATGACGCCGCCGAGCATATCGCGCATGACCAGCGGCTTGGCGGGCCCGGTCGCATTGAACGTGCCGATTTTCCGCGTCTCAGCCATGTGGATGATCCACTGAGCGAGATCCCGTGCATCGATGATTTGAGTGGGGTCCGACCCATCACCCGGTGCAAGCACTTCGCCGCCTTTCGATAAACGCACCGGCCAGTAGGTGAAACGATCCGTCTCATCGCCCGGACCCACGATGAGTCCCGGCCGAATGACCGTCGCATGCCCCGGGAACTGCTTCTCGGCCTCCTGTTCACTCAACGCCTTCAAGGGACCATACAGTTCGCCCTTTTTGTGAAAGCTATCGAGCGTCTCGGCCATGGCATCACTACCGGTGTACGGCGCGACAGCGGCGGTTTCATCCGCATTCGGCGTCTTGTTTTCGGCATACACAGAAATCGTCGAGATGAAGATGTAATGTTTCACCCGCCCTTTCAGGGCGATGCCTGCATCGCGAACCCAGAACGGCAGCGTGGTGGGGTTGTCGATGCACACATCCCATTCGCGACCTTCGAGCGACTTGAGGTCCCCGGTGTTGCGGTCCCCGAGCAGTTCCTCCACGGGTCCCGGCCACTGCACGTGTTCTTTGCCGCGATTGAAAATCGTCACCTGATGGCCGCGTTCGAGCGCGTAACGGACCTCATGCGGACCGATGAACCCGGTGCCGCCCAGAATCAACAGCCGCAGGGGCTTGGGCTTGCCGGCGGAGGGGCTCGATCCCAGGCCCAAGCTACGCGTGGATGCGCCCAGCAGGGCTGCGCCCGAAAGTTGTAACCAGTCACGGCGGGTGATGCGCATCAAGGTCTCCTTCTGCCGATCCGGTTGCCGGCCGCCTCAATCATGGTGCGGGCCACTGCCGCGGTCAATCCAGGAGGGCATCACTCGCTCTGCCTCGCGGCGCTGAGCTGCAGCGCCCGTTGTTCCTGCGCCCGTCCGAGCCGAGCGGAGAGGACCAGCCAACCCGCGGCGACCGGCAGCGAGCAGGCGGCAATGGTTGCGATCTTCAGCCCGAGCGCCTGTAAGGCATCAAACAGCGACGCGTACAGTGCATCGGATCCCCGGAACGCCACGACGTCGATGAAGGTTTTCGCCTTGTACTTGTGGTCGCGCGCGACGACCGTGAACAACACTTGGCGCGCCGGGTTGGCGATGGCGAAATTCGCCCAACGCTGCGCCACCTGAAACGCGAAGACGACCCCGACCGACGGCGCAAAGGCGAGCAGCGCGAACCCCACCACATAGATCGCGGGCAGCATCGCCGCGGCGATCCCGGTCCCGAAGCGCTTCATCACCTGCCCTGTGACCAGCACCTGAGTCAGCAGCGCAAGCACGTTCACGGTCAGGTCCATGCTGGCGAACAGCCGGGTCTGCGCACCGGCCCCGTGCACTCGTTCGGCCACCACATGTGCCTGCTCGAGGTAGAGCATGGTGGCGCCGAAAGACATGAGACTCACCCACACTGCGATACCCACCAAGTAGCGAGAGCGCAGCAGCGCCAGGAAGCCCGAGAAAATACTGCCGCCGATGGGCTGCGCGGCGCCGAAAGTGCCGTCTGCGGCCCCGATCGATCGCTCCAGGCGCGACACACAAAACAGCGCCAGCTCCAGAAATACCGCGGCGACCAGCAGCAGGTTGGCGGGACCGAAGGGTACGGACAATCCCACCGTGATCGCGGGCCCAAACAACGCGCCGGCGGTGCCGCCCGCACCGATGAAGCCAAACAGACGCTTGCCCTGCTCGCTGGTAAAAAGATCGGCCATCAGCGACCAGAACAACGCCACGGTGAATAGATTGAATACGGTGACCCATACGAAAAACACGCGAGCGACCCATACGGTGGCCACATCGAAGTGCAGCAGCACCCAAAAGAGCAGCAGATTCACGGCGAAGAACTGGTACACCACCGCGATGAAGCGCCGCCTCGGCAGCTGCTTCACCAGCAGCCCGTACAGCGGCTGCAGGATGAGCAGCGACAAGAAGGACGCCGTGAACATCCACGGCAATGTTTTCACGCCGCCGGCGATTCCCAGTTGATCTCGCAACGGACGCAGAACGTAATAACCCGCCAGCAACATGAAGAAGTAGGCTGCCGCCCACAAAGCCACGCCCCGTTCCTGCCGCGGCACCGGAAGTGCCCAGTGGAGCGGACCATCGATTAATTTCATGAGTTCAAGCTCTGGTCGGGCGATTGCACCGACAATACCCGAACGGTGAGCCGATTACTCTCGCAACACTGCACTGACCTGCTGAACGCGCCAGATCGGCCCACCTTCGTACAGAGGTCCTTCCTCACGGATGAATACCGGATCTTCACCGCCGGCAATGAGTACGTGATAATCCGGCGGCTGCTTGCCGATGATGGGTGCCACCACCTTGGCCACGCCGCCCAAATCCACATGGACGATCCACTCCGCTGCCTCGCGCTTCACGCCACCCAACGTAAAATTCTTCTGACCGGCCAATGTGCTTTTCAAATGGGCCAGTCGCGGCTTGTCACCGCCGATCACGATGGCGATCGTCGCCTGCTGCGCGCCCGAGGGAAGATTCGTCAAAACCGTGGAAGCCAATCCGTTAAAGGTGTCGGCCGGCATCTCGAAGTGCACCTCGGTCACTTTTCCTGAAGCGTCCTGAGTTCTTACCCGCGAGTGTGCGGCATCGATCAGCACATCGGTCGGCGTTGGAAACGAAGGACCATGCTGGACATGGTGGTCTGACACCAAACGCAAGTCGCCATCCTGGGTGAAAATCGTGGTCTCATCGTCGACGGAGCCATCGAAAAAGTTCAACACCAGCCGCGAGCTGATCTCGCGCCGCTTGACCCGCTGCAGCAAATCACCCACCCCGATTCGCTCGCCTTCCTGGGTGATCACTTCGACATATCCATGCGCCCACCCTTGCGGATGACGCATGCGGATTGGATCCGACCAGGCACTGCCGCAAAGCAATCCCACGCCGCACCCGAATAGGCAGGCCGTACGCCACATCAGCGCTGTCCGGCCTTGCGCGGCCAGGGAATGAGCACGCTGGTGCGCCGCTGGTAGTCGCGGTACTGCTCACCGTGCGTTTCGAGTGAATGCTTTTCAGTCAGGGGAATGCCGGTGACTTTTAGCAGGAAATAACTGATCAGGATCGGACAGAGCAACGCAATCCACCCCAATGGCAAGTCGAGGACGGCAACCGCGAAACCAATCCAGGTGATGATCTCGAAAAAATAGTTGGGATGGCGCGAATAATGCCACAAGCCGACGTCCAATATTTTCTTGTCCGCCGATGCACGGTGTTTGAATGTTTGCGCCTGGTCATCAGCGAGCGCTTCGCCCACAATGCCAATCACCGCGATGCCAAGACCGATCCATTCCAGCGTGCTGATCTGCGGCTCATCCGCGCAGGCCGCCAGCAAAAACGGGATTGAAAACAGCAGCGCGATGAAGGCCTGCAGTTCGAAAAATGCCAGGAATGCGCCCGGCGTGCGCCATTGTTCGCGCAGACTGCGATAGCGTTTATCTTCCTCCGGATGGTGCCGCACGACGCGCGCCAGCACGAACAGCCCCAAGCGCAAGCTCCACGCCACCCCCACGACGGCAAACAAGACCCGTCTTCCCAGCGGCGCCGGGCCGGCGAACGCGTCGATGAGCGCCAGCAAGCCGATGCTCAAGGTCCAAGTCACATCGAGAAAGCTGTAGTTCTTAACTTTAAAGCAGGCGAACCAGGCGGCGGCGAACAAGACTGCGACGAGTGCTGCTTCCCAACCGAGGAGGGTCAGCATCGGCCGCTCAATGCGTCACCTGTTGGGGCACCTTTTGGAAACGTGACACGTCGTAGCCCTGGCCAGTCAGACTGGTCAAAGCGGCTTGATAGGTCGATTCATCGAGCGTCTTGGCGCGAGCCATCACCCAACCGTAGTTGCGGGAGGGGTGTCCCACGACCACCCACTGATAATTGGGATCGAGATCCAGGACCACGTACTTCACCGAAAAGATCTTGAAGAATTTCACGTGCCAAACGGCATTGCTGGTTTTATCGTCGACCACGGCCCGCGCGGTGGCTTTGCGCTTCATCGGCGCATCAAATGACTTCTTGCGGCAAGTGAACCAGTTGTCGATGTCGCCATCGCTCCGCAACGCGTAACTCTCGACGGAATCGACACAGCCTTTTTCCGCAAAGTAAGGAATATTGGCAATCACGTTCCAATCGCCCATGTAGCGGGCCAGGTCGACATGCGCGACCGGACGCAACGGTTCTTTCATAGAGGCACATCCCGACGCCATGATGACAATGAGTAAAACGGAAATTGCTA
>CAZZWE010000026.1:0-18335 GCA_964657675.1 uncultured Steroidobacteraceae bacterium | reverse complement strand
GACCTGGGTTTTCACGCCGTATTTATACCGTTTAGGTTTTCCGGTCGATAGATTGCCAACGCCCGATGGCACGTACGACCTGTCCCACACAGAGGGTCAGGTCGGCGACACGCCGTCCCAACGGCTCGACAACGCGATGACCAGCGGCAAGAGGATTGCCCAACTGATCACCAGGGTTACGATGGCCGGTATGGGCTGCAAGAATTGCAATGCACCAAGCGCGGCGCCCGCGCGAAACGACAGCGGTCCTGCCACCGCCCCGAGCAACGCTGCGGCCCACAACCGCGGTTTGAGCCAACGATAAGTCGTGTTGAGCTGGGCCGCGAACAGCCCCCACAACGCAAACAGCCACAACGGCGCAAGACCGGCCGGACCGGCGGGGTCATAGGCCATAAACCCGATATGGACCTGTAGGGTTTCCCACGCACCACCGATCAACACGACGATGAGCACCAACGTGGCCTCGGCGCGCGGGCGCGCGGCTTGCAGCAAGTGCAGCGCGATCAAAACGACCACGAGCGCGATCCCTAGGTAGGCGACCCGGTGCGCAGCCCCGAGCACACAGGCGAACCAACCGGCCTGCCCCAACACGAAATAAATCGTCGCCGCCCAGCGAGTACTCAATGTCGGTGCAAAACGGCCGGCCATGGCAGTGATTTAAACACGTCTGCTCAGATTAATCGCACGCCGCGCAGCAGTTCCTCGAAGCGCGAATCGTTGCGCAACGCATCGAGCCGCGGGTCGACCTTGATGTAGGTCATCCAGCCGGACTTTTCTCGATACGCTTGCGACAGGTACTCGAAGGCCTGGTCGCTCCATCCCAACCCGGCGCAAACCAATGCAATATCGTACGCCGGCACGAATCCGCGCTGGGACCGCGCTTTCAACTCCTCAAAGATGGCCACCGCCTGCGCGGTCTTGCCGCCCGTGCCATAGACATGGCCGAGCGCTGCGCTCGCGAAGGTCACTTCACCGGACATTTCAACCGCGACCTGAAGTTCCTCGATGGCTCGGCCGACCTGTCCTTGTTGCTGATAGGCCAGCCCAAAAAACCACGCGGGCCAAAAGGAATTGGGATGCAACTCGCTGGTCTTCCAGCACTGCTCGATCGCCTGGTCGTATTGACGCGCAAACAAATAGTGCCAGGCCATATGCACGTTGATGACGAGATCGAGCGGATCGAGTTCCAAGCAACGCCTGCTTTCGGCCAGGGACTCCTCGACACGCCCTACCGCCATCAGGAAATGCGAGTACCAATGGTGACACACGGCGTAGTTGGGATTCAGTGCAAAGGCGTTCTGGAACTGCGCTTCGGCGGTCACCCAATCCCAGTCGTGGTGGGTCGTTCGGTAGGCCAGCGTCGTATGCGCTTCGGCCAGGTGACTGTCCAGGCTCAAGGCTTTGTTGGCCGCCGCTTGCGCCTGCGTCATGGCCTGGATGGGCGGCAGCGTGCCATTCTCCCAAGAGCCGAGCGTTGCGAAACAGTCGGCGAGACCGGCGTGCGCCTTGGCCGATGAGGGGTCCTTCTCGATCGCGCGTTCAAAGTACTCGATTGCCTTCGCAATCCCCTGGGGTCGCTGGGCCCAGTAAAAGCGGCCCTTGAGATACAGATTGTAGGATTCCAGGTTTTCGCGCTTGCGGGCCATCACCACCGCCCGTTCCTTGGCCAAGACCTCCACTTTCAGTTGGCGAATGATGGCCAGCGTGATCTCGTCTTGAATATCGAACACATCCGTCATTTCGCGATCGAACCGCTGCGACCAGAACTGGAAGCCGGTGCCGGCATCGACCAGTTGCGTGGTCACTCGCAGATGACCGCCCATCATTTGAACGCTGCCCTCGAGAATGGTGTCGACGTTCAGCCGGCGACCGATCTCGCGGGTGTCGAGGCCTTTGCCGCGGAAGGAGAATGCAGATGCCCGGGCGACTACGAAGAATTTCTTGATCTTTGTTAACGCGTTGACCAACTCCTCCGCGATGCCTTCGCACAGATATTCCTGATCCGGGAATGAGCCGATACTGGCGAACGGCAATACCGCGATCGAAGGGGTGGGGTGCTCCAAGCGAATCTCGCCGCCGAAATGGGCCTCCGTCCGCTCCTTCTGCGCCTGCTGCGCGAGCTCCAGCAGCCGCTCTTGCGCCTGCGCCTCATGCTTGAGGCGCAACACGGGAAGAAAACGCGCCTGCACCGACGCGAGATTCGGCAATCGAACGTTCTGCTCCAGACGGCTGATCTGGGCGTCGCTGTAGCCCACGGCGATCGACAATTCCGTCTGCGTCAACCCGGCCCGCCGCCGAAGGTAGCGCAGCAGCTCGCCAAAGGTGGTCAACCGCTCGAGTATCTCGCGCGTAATTGGTGCATCCATGATCCCCCATCTCGGTTTTTGCAGGACTAAAGCCGAATATTCGAGACATTTTTGCGGGTTGGTGAGTTCTTGGCAAGAAATGTCAGGTGGAAACGCAGCGGCAACGCTACGGTAGCTGGCGATTTTTAAGGGATGAATCAGCCTTGAACAATAAACCATGAAACCGCGACATCACTCGTTTGCGGCCGCAATCGCGTTAGTTCTCATCGCGAGTACGGCCGGCGCCGAGGTCAAAGACCCGTTGCCCGACAGCCTGTCTCTGGGCGGTGTCACGCTGTACGCAACCATCGATGTCGGCTACGCCTACCAGAGTCACGGGGTGCCGCTGAGCAGTGAGTATGTGGGCGGCCTCGAGTACCAGGCGTTCACCACTACGCGAAACTTCGCCGGGTCACAGTCGACCTTCGCGGAAAGCGGCTTGGAACAATCCAAGGTCGGCATCCGGGTGGAGGAACCGATTGCCGATGACTTCTCGCTGATCGCGCGGGCCGATACCGGCTTCAATCCACTCTCCGGCCATTTGGTCGACGCTTGTAAATCACTCGCCACCAACAGCAGCAAGCCGCAAGGCCAGCAGACGGCGAATGCAGACAGCAGTCGCTGCGGCCAAGCGTTCAACGGCGTGCTCTGGGGAGGCGTCAGCAGCCCGCGATTCGGGGTGTTCACCATCGGCCGTCAGCAATCCCTGCAATTCGACGCCCTCACTCAATATGATCCGCAAGCCCTGTCGTACGCTTTTTCGTTCCTAGGCTATGCGGGCTTCAACGCGGGTGGCGGCACGACGCAGTCCGCGCGCTTGGATAATTCGGGCAAGTATGTGCTCGGCTACGGCCCGGTGCACATTGCCGGCGTGTACTCCAATGGCGGGGACGATACCGGCGTGCTGGGCAAAGCCTACGGCGCCAACCTGGGTGTGACCTGGAAGGGCTTGTCCGTCGATGCCGTCTACGAGGCCTCGAAGGGCGCGGTCAATCTACGCAGTTCTTTCGACAATGCAGCCAATCCCAATCCCCTTCCCACCCCCGGATTGGCCGCGTACATCTCGAATAACCGGTCGTACAATCTCATGGGCAAGTATGTATTCGGGTTTGCGGGTTCGAAGGACAAGCTCACGGCCTATGCGGGCTATTCTCATATTGAGAAGGCGCATGCGGATTACAGCGGCGGTGGTGCCGCGCAGGGCGACTATCCCATTTCAGTGGGCATCAACGTCAACAACCCCGCCGTGTACAACATGGAATGGCTGGGCACGCGCTACGCCATGGATTCCGGGTTGAATTTGATCGGCGCGTTTTATCGCGTCTCGCAAAACAATTGGACCATCGGCCTTGGCGCAGAGGGCAATAACAACGTGGGTTGCGCGGCCGCCGGATTGCTTTGTTCCGGCAACTTCTATGAAGCCTCCTTTGTCGCCGACTGGATCATCAACAAACACTACGATGTGTACGGCGGGGTCAACTGGTCCGAGGTCACCAACGGCCTGGCGTTCGGCTACCCGGGGACCACGGTGGGTACCTCGGGAAGTCAAAATCAGACCACGCTCATGTGGGGTTTTCGTATCAGGATTTGATCCGCCCCAATCCCACGCGCGCGATGAGACTCGCAAATCGGCCGGTGGAGCGCAGCGGATCCAGTCGAACGTCATTCAGAAGGTAGGGCAGCCACCCCGAACGCTCTTCGACTGCCGCGTCCAGAAGATCCAATGCCCGGTCGTGTTCGCCGAGCGCCAGGTGAATCAAGCCGATCTCGTAGGACGAGATATACCGCGTCTGCGACAACTGCTCCAATTGCCGCAACACCTTTCTGGCCTCGTCGGGCTGGTTCGCCCGTCCCTGCGCATGCCCCAGCGCGGACAGCATCACGGTGCTCTGGCCGGACAACTCCAAGGCCTGACGCTGATGCCGCACCGCGTCGTCATGTTCGCCCACCGCATCAAGGGCAAGACCTGCGAAAAAATAGCCCCAATGAAAGCGCTTTTCCATGGCAAGCGTGCGCTGTGCTTCGCCCAAGGCCGCGGGAAACTCCCGCGCCATGTAGTGATGCCAGGACAGATGCACGTTATTGATCAGATCGAACGGGTCCAGTTCGATCAGCTTGCGGCTCTCGGCCAGCGCCTCATCCACCCGACCCACCGCGGCGAGCAGATGCGAATACCAATGATGGGCGTTGGCATAGTTCGGGCTGATGGCGATAGCCTGTTTGAACTCGTGTTCGGCGCTCTCCCATTCCCAGGAATAGTGCAGGTGCGAATATGCCAGCGAGGTGTGCGCTTCGGCTGACCGCTTGTCCAGATGTAACGCACACAGCGCCGACAGTCTCGCTTTCTCGAATCCCAAGCGCGGCGCAATCGACCCGGACTCCCACGCGGACAGTGTGTTGTAGCAATCAGCGAGTCCGGTGTGCGGCAAGGCGAAGCCGCTGTCGTGCTTGATGGCTGATTCAAACAGACCGATGGCCTCATCCACGGCGCCCGCCGCCGGTCGCTTGCTCCAGGCATAACGGCCCTGCAGATATTCGCGGTAGGCATCGAAGTTGGCGACCCGGCGCGAGGCGCTCGACTTGGCGGGCTTGCCCGGAAGTTTTGGACTGACGGCCGCGCAAATCTCATCCGCCAAGTCCGCCTGCGAATGCGCGATCTCCTTGAGCGGTCGATCAATGACCGTGCCCCAGAGGTGGGCGGAATCCTCGGTATCGACCAGCTCCGCGGTCAAGCAGGCAGACTGACGCGTGATGCGCAGTCGGCCGGTCAGCACCGCGCGAACCCCGAGCATTCGACCCGCCTCCAGCGGATCCGCGCCGGCGTATTTAAACGCCGAATTTCGCGCGATCACTTTGCGAATTCCGGGCAACTCCGACAACGACTGGATCAGGCATTCGGCGATTCCCTCGCCAAAGAATTTGGTACTGGCGGGACCGCCCGACAATACGAAAGGCAGCACGGCAATGGAATCAATCGCCGAACGTCGGCCCGAACTCTTTCGCGCCGCGCCCGAGGCATGGATATGAGCGCCATGCACCTCAGACTGATCTGGAATCAGCGGCGCTCGCTGGCTGCCGCCCGCCCCCGGGCCGACCGCCGGATCGAGGTGCCGTTGTATCGCATCCACCAGGATCCTGGCCGTTTTATCCGTCAGCTGCGGTCCCAGATCAATCCAATGCGATTCGCTCAGGTAGTACTCAAACGCCGGCGACAGAGGTGCGGCATCGACCCGCAATGCAATGATGGGCCGACGCTTGGCGGACGCCCGCTCCACTTCCTTGCCAACGTGCGGGGACGCGTTGGCGTGCGCCGACAGCACCAATACAAAGACCTTGGCCTCGTTCAAAGCCCGCACGATGGCCTCTGCAAACAAGGTGCCGGCGACGACATTGCGCGGGGCAATCCAGCAGCGCAATTGGGAGAGTTCCAGAGCGTCGACCAGCGCATTGGCGATGGCCGCGTCCTGCGACGCGTAGCTGATAAAGACCATAGCGCTCCCGCCAGCGCCGTTGTCGCCGTCACCCTCGGCCATGGCATCCCTCAATGGTTTGCCTGGATGGTGGCCGATGTACCGGGGGATCGCAACCGTATACGATCTAGAGGCCTGCACCTCTACGCATAAGGGAGCCCATGATTCGTCCATTCAGCCTTGCGATCGCAAACACCCTGTTGATTCTTTGCGCGGCGGCGATGACCGCCACGGCCGCGGACTCCGGCAACTCAAAACTGTTCACCGTGGGTCGCTACCTTGAACTACAGACCGCGTCATCGCCGAAGGTGTCCCCCGATGGGACCCAGGTGGTCTACACCCGATCCTTGGTCGATGTGCCCAACGACAAGATGGAGCAGGAACTGTGGATCGTTGGCATCGACGGTAAGAATCACCGCGCCTTGGGCAAGGGCAGCGGCGCGGTCTGGTCGCCGGACAGCAAGAGCATCGCGTTCCTCGCCGAGGGCGAACCGAAAGGCCCGCAAATTTTCGTGCTTCACCTCACGGTGCCGGGTCCCGCCACGCAGATCACCCGCGCGCAGCAACCGCCGAGCAATCTGCATTGGTCGCCCGACGGCAAGCAGATCGGCTATAGCATGGTGGTGCCCGCAACGGAAAAGTGGGCCGTTGATCTGCCGGCCGCCCCGGAAGGCGCGAAGTGGGCCGCGGCTCCCCGCTACACCGAACGTCTGCATTTTCGCCGCGACACCGTCGGCCTGACCGACCGCGGCTATCGCCACCTGTTCATCGTCGATGCCGAAGGCGGCGCATCGCGCCAGATCACCAGCGGCGAGTGGAGCATAGGCTCGTCCACTTTCGAAGTCGGCGACGGCGCCGAGTGGGGCTTCATGCCCGACGGTCAGTCGGCGATCGTGGAAGGCTATAAAGAAGGCGACGGCGACCTCAACAACCGCCAAGGGTACTTGTACTCGGTGGACCTGCGCACCGGCACCCCCAAGCGGCTGATCACCACCACCGGCGCGTGGAACAAACCCAGCATCTCTCCCGATGGCAAGACCATCGCCTATCTTGGGTTCACACAGCTCGACGATTCCTACCGGGTCGCCGACCTGTACACCATGTCCGCGGATGGCAGCAATGCGACCTTGCGCTCCGGCAGCTTTGACCGCGAACCGCAGGAAATGGAGTGGTCGCCGGACGGCAGCACGCTCTATTTCATTGCCGAAGACAAGGGCAACGTCCATTTGTATTCGTGGTCGCTGCGGGCCGGCGTGCATGCGCTGACCAGCGGCAACGAGGTGGTGAAAGGTTTTTCAGTCGGCCGCAATGTCATCGTGGCAGTACGTGGCGACTTCAAGTCGCCGGGTGACCTGGAAGTGATCAACCCGAAAAAGCCCGGTTCGCACGAGCGGCTGACACACATCAACGACGGACTGCTCAACAACTTACAGCTCGCCGGCGAGGAGGAAGTGAACTTCGACTCCTCGCAAGGCGGAAAGATCCAAGGGTGGGTGGTCAAACCGCCGAATTTCAACGCCGCTGAGAAGTACCCGTTGATTCTCGAGATCCACGGCGGCCCGCATGGCATGTACTCGACCGCCTTCAACCCCATGTTCCAGAACTTCGCAGCCAATGGCTATGTCACGCTCTACATCAATCCTCGAGGCTCGACCGGCTATGGCAGCGCCTTTGGCAATGCGATTGAAAAGCACTATCCCGGTCTCGACTACGATGACCTGATGGCCGGCGTCGATACGCTGCTGAAGAGCGGTTATGTTGATCAGTCGCGGCTGTACATCTCCGGATGCAGCGGCGGCGGCGTGTTGTCCAGCTGGACAATCGGGCACACGACGCGATTTGCCGCAGCGGCAGTGCGCTGTCCGGTCATCGACTGGCTCAGCATGGCGGGCGAGACCGACGTGCCCTATTTCACCTATCGATTTTTCAACAAGAAGCCCTGGGAAGACCCCACCGACTGGCTGGCACAATCGAGCCTCATGTACGTCGGGCATATCAAGACGCCGGTGCTGCTCATGACAGGAGAGCTCGACCGCCGCACGCCGATGCCGCAGACGGAGGAGTTTTACACGGCGTTAAAGATCCAAGGCGTGCCCGCCGCGTTGCTGCGATTCGATGGAGAATTCCACGGCACCGGGCGCAAGCCGTCCAACTGGATGCGGACCCAGCTGTATATGATGAGTTGGTTCGATAAATACGGCGCGAAGATGGCGAGCCCTCCGCACTGACGCTTGAAGCCGCGTTCAGTGAGATGACTGGGCCGCGCGTTGCGGAAACAGCAGGATGCAGCCGGCAATGAAGGCAATCAGCAGTGCCGACACGGTGTATCGACTCAAGGCAAATCCGCCCGACGATAGCGGCTTGTCGATGAGGTCACCGACCACCGCCCCCAACGGACGCGTCAGAATGAACGCGGCCCAGAAGAGCAAGGTTCGCGACAACCGGGTCCAGAAATACAACGCGGCGCAAATCGCCAACAGCACGGCGAACACGACCACGCCGCCCGCGAAGCCCAAGCCCTCGGAGTCCGCGGTCCAATCTCCCAAGGCCGTCCCCAATGTTTGAGATAACAAAATGGTGATCCAGTAAAACCACTCAGCCTTCGGTGTCCTCACGCTGGCCACCGCGATCGACCCCAGCGTTCGATGCCAGAGAAACAGACTGAGTAACAGCATCAGCAGAAGCGCTGACGCCCCTCCGGCGTAGCCAATCCCCAAGGAACGATCCGCAAAGTCGGCAAGCGTCGTCCCTAAGGTGGTCGTCGCGATGATGGTGAACCAATACAAACTGGGCCGAAATTGTCGCGCCGCGATCTGCGCCACGACGGCGATGACAAAGAGGGCGCCAAATGCAATCGAGCTGACGAGATAGCCCAAGCCCATCGACATCGATACCGCATCCCCGCCGGTTTCGCCGAGCGTCGTTGCGGCAATCTTGATGATCCAAAACAGCACTGTGATTTCGGGCACCTTGCTGGACATTGGCTGCTTTGGGTGATCGGACGGGATCAAGGCTGCAACATTGTCTAATTAGCCTGCATGCGCTGAGTGAGACGAGTAAAACGCGGATCGGTGTGCAGCGGATTCAGCACATCATCCTGCTGCAGGGACTCGACGTCTTTGAAGCCAAGGTCCACTGCATGATCAAAATCCGCGAAAGCATCATCCGTATGCCCGGATTGTGCGGCCATGACTCCGAATGCATACCATGCCTGCGACACATCGGCTTTCGGTTGAGCGGCAATCTGATCGATCACCCCCGCATACAAGGACTTTGCCTCATCGTACCGCCCAAGCGCAGCCAGCGTACGCCCCAGACGATTAAGGCCCTTAAGCGTCTCCGGATGTTGTGGACCGAGTGCCTTGAGTTCCCCATCGAACGCCGTACGCGCCAACGCCTCGGCTTCTTTGGGACGTTTCTCCACCAACAGAGTTTCCGCCAGGAGGTATTCCACCGCGAACGTATCTTTATCATCGGGAGCGAGAACACGAAGATCCCGTTCGAGCGTGCTTCTGAACAGTTGCTCGGCCTCCTGTAAACTCCCCTGGGCCAGCAAGTAACACGCCAGATTTCTTTGAGTCAACAGCGTATCCGTGTTGTCCGGCCCCAGTAACTTCAAACGCACACGCAGCACTTCCCGAATCAGAGGCTCGCCTTCGGCAAATCGGTTTTCCTCGCCGAGCAAGTTCGACAGTCCCTCCTCCGCACGAGTCGTGTAAGAACTTTCAGGTCCGACCTGGCGCATCTCAATCGCCATCGCACTCCGATAGAGTTCCTCGGCCTCTTTCCAGCGCGCCCGGTCGTGCACCAGGACAAACGCCATGGTCGTCAGGGTATCGGCGGTTTCCGGATGCTCATCTCCCAGCACGCGGCGCCTTGCGGCCAGTACATCGCGAAACACGGCTTCGGCTTCTGGATAACGAGCCTGCTCCCTCAACATGTAAGCGAGTGAAAACTCGGTCCGCAACGTGTCGGGATGGTCCGAGCCGAACGCGGCAATCTCGGTGGCCAGCGTCCTCCTGTAAATAGGCTCGGCTTCGGCATAGCGATGCTGATTTCGCAAAGCGGACGCCAAGATGTTCGTCGTGGTCAGCGTATCCAGGGCGCGGGGGCCGAGCACCTCGTTCTGAATGGCGAGCGTCTGTCGCGCCAGCTGCTCAGCCTGCGCGTATTGACCTTTGGCCGACAAGAAAGCGATGACATCCATCTGAGCCTTGAGCGTCAAAGGATCGCGCGGCCCCAGAACCCTGAGTTCCGCGGCAACCGTGTTGCTCAATGACTCCCCTGCCTCCGATATATGTCCCTCGCGCATCAGAATCCTGCCCAACTGGCGGCGGGCGTCCAAGGTCTTTGGATTTTCCTCTCCCAGCAGTCGGCGCCGGCTGTCGAGCGCAGATTGCGCCAGCGCGTGCGTACAGACCCAGATTGGAGTAAGTGGCCGCCATGACCTGCAACAGGTCGGATCGCACGCTCTCATCTAAACCAGAGCCATTCTCGATCTGCCGGGACGATTTATCGAGAATTTCCCGTGCCGTCACCGTGTTGCCGCGCGATGCACTTGGATCAGCCACTCGGAAGATCTGCGTCATGAATTCGGTAATCTGATCTGCGCGATCGCGTTCGATGCTGATCTTGTGCGTCTGGTTCAGCGACAACGCGGTTGCGATCATCAACGAAGCCAGAGCAGCCGTGACGCTGATCACCGCGCCTCGATAGCGCCTTATAAATTTTCTCGCCCGATAGGCGAATATGCCCACGCGTGCGGAGACCGGCTCATGATCGAGGTATCGCTGCAGGTCTGCGGACAATGCGGCGGCAGTCGGATAGCGTTCCTGCGGAACTTTCCGAAGCGTCTTGTCGACGATGGCATCGAGGTCGCCGCGCAATTCTTTGCGCAGGGACCCCTCGGCCGCATCCGACACTCTTACTTGAGTTTCACCCAAGGCGGCGATGACGCGCTCGGAGCGTGTAGCGTCTGATTTCCCAAACGGCAGACGACCGGCCAACAACACATGCAGCAACACGCCGAGCTGATAAACATCGGTCGCAGTTGATAACGGTTCGCCCAGAATTTGTTCCGGAGCCGCATAGCTTGGAGTCAAAGCGACTTCCTCGACACGAGTCAGATCACCACCCTCCACTCGCGCCAACTCCGGATCAACGAGCTTGGCGATGCCGAAGTCGAGCAGCTTGACGACGCCCTCAGAGGTCACCAACACGTTCGAAGGCTTGATGTCCCTATGGATGATGAGGCTGGTATGGGCATGCGAGACCGCCGCGAGAACATCCAAGAACAGTTTGACGCGAGCGCGGACTGATAGAGAGTTAGCCGCACAATACTGATCGATGTGCTGGCCGTTGATGAACTCCAAGATTAGAAACGGCTGTCCTTCCGCCGTAGCACCCGCATCCATGACACGCGCGATATTAGGATGGGTAAGCCGCGCGAGCACTCGCCCTTCGCGCGTGAAGCGCTCGATGGCCTTGGGTCCCACCGACTCGAGATGCAGCAACTTGATGGCATACGATCCGCTGAAGCGTCCGTCGCTCCGATGCGCGAGCCACACTTCGCCCATGCCGCCTTCGGCGAGCAAAGAGTCAATGGTGTAGGCCCCTATCTGTTGGCCGGCCCGGGACTGTCGAGCGGCAGGAACGTCGAGGGGCAGATAAAGGTTATCGTCGTCGTCTTCGAAGTTCGTGGAATCAAGCACGTCGCGAAGCGGAATGCCTATTTCGGGCTGCTCGGCAATGAGCTGGGTGATCCACGCCGGCAAGTCAGCCGCGGGCACATCCTGGGCCTTTTCCAGCCAAGGATAAACGCGCGCCCAGGTTTCTCCATCGAGTTTCATGAGGCCAACGACCCAAAAAAAATTCGTGGTTCATTCTAAGCCAGCATGGCAAGAATCTGAATTTTGGTGCCGCAAGAGCGGAATCACGATTTGACATGTGACCTTTTGGTCACCTAATATCAGCACATGCTGAATGAAGAGCGAATATTCAAAGCCTTGGCTGATTCTTCGCGCCGCCTGCTGCTGGATCAACTCTTCGAGCGGGACGGCCAAACTCTGGGTGAACTCGAGACGCCGTTGGCCATGTCCCGCTTCGGCGTCATGAAACACCTGCGTATCTTGGAAAACGCGGGTCTCGTCCTGACCCGTCGGGCGGGTCGCGAGAAACATCACTTTCTGAACGCCATACCGATCCGGTTGATTCATGACCGTTGGATCGACAAGTACACCGCACCTCGCGTCGCGGCGTTGACGGAACTCAAAGCCACGTTGGAGAGCACAAAATGGAAGCCAGCAAAAAAGCGGGCCTGATCACTCGGATCCATGAGATCTACATCAAGGCACCGCAATTGCAGATTTGGGAAGCGATTACGACTCCGGAGTGGACCGAGAAATATGGATATGGCGCTGCGGCTGAGTTCGACTTAAGACCCGGTGGCGCGTTCTGCTACAAGGCGAGCCCGCAAATGAAATCCTTTGGATTGCCGGACACCATCATCGACGGCGAAGTCTTCGAGGCTGATCCTCCGCGAAGGCTGGTCCATTCCTATCGCTGGTTATTCAGCGATGCCAACCGCGCCGAAGGCTTTACGCGCGTCACGTGGGAAATCGAGCCGACCGAAGCCGGCTTCTGTCGACTCACCGTCACGCACGAAATGGAAAACGCGCCGATCATGGCCGAAGCCACCGCTTCCAAGTTCAACACCCGCGGCGGCGGTGGATGGAACTGGATTTTGAGTGACCTGAAGTCATTGCTCGAGACGGGTAAGCGTATGTCGGCATGAAATGCATTTCACTCAACGCGCAGCCACGGCCAGCGCGAGCGATAGGACAATGCTTTTTGTTCGAACAGCTCACGATGGGGCGTCAGGGGGTTCGGCGTGAGTGAGCCCGCGTACAGTGGTGTAAGGCCGCTCGGCGCATAGAAGTCGCCTGGCCTAACGCCCACACGGGTTTCAAGCACCAAGAAGCGATCGATGCCCTCGCGCACGCTGTGCAGACGTTCATAGGGACGCCCAAAATGCGATTCATACCACACGTGGACGCGCGCCTGGTTCGACACTTCAACCGTGATGTTGAGATCACCGAGCACGTCGTCGACGCGCTCTTGGACATAACGCTCAGACTCCTCACTGGGATCGCCGGCATCGAAGTAGAACAAGTCGTAGTCCTTGATGTCTTGATCGGGCGCTCGGCCTGCCTGCAAATTCCACACCGTCTGAAACAGACACCCGGCAACCAGCCACCCGTCAACCAATGCCAACGCGTTCCAGCGATCCAGGATTGCTCGATTGTGAGCGTTGTTCGCGATGTCGGAGAGGAAGCGGTCAGGGCTAGGCAGTGTCGGCACGGTCGCCCGGAAGCAATTGTTGTGTGACCTGGCTAAAGCTCCAGTCCGCGAGCAGACCCTCGCGCTCGAGAATCCAGATCAAATCGAACCGCTCATCGGGCCAATGGATAGGACAGTCCGGCAGCTTGCCGGCGATCTTTCTGACCAGGCGTGGAATGGTGCCGTGGTGCCACGCAATGAGTACCGGTGAGGGTGCCGCAACCACGACCGCCGCCAGCGCCGCCTCTTGCTCTTCCGCAAACGCATGATTGATCGGAAGTCGTAACGCGGCCGCCAGGGGACCGACGGTATGCATCGCCCGCAAGCTGGGGCTGTCCTGAGTGGCATTGGAAGCGAAAATAGAGCGCGGCGTTTGCACCTTGCCGCTCTCCGGCAGCCCGCCGGGCGGAGCGAAGAAATGCACCAAGGCGCCCGCCCGCTGCCAGCCGCGCACCGTCAGTTCGTGATGCGCAGGGCGGCCATCCTCACTGACACCCCGATCGAAACTGCCGTGCTGATGCTTCTCGGCATGCCGGATGATCATGATCTTCAACATGCCGATGACTTGCACCACAACCGGAACTTGGACACACTCCAGAGAACAAAGTATCAAAAAGGGGATGCACTTGCGGAGTCTTTGGTCGCGCCTTTTTTGGCTGGCGACGGTCCTCGCCCTGCTCATCCCCGCGACCGCCTCTCCCGCGCACCGTATCGTGGCGGTCGGCGACCTGCATGGCGATTTTTCAGCTTGGCGCGATATCCTGCGCGCCGCCAGCCTGGTCGACAGCAAAGGCCACTGGAGCGGCGGCGACACCATCCTGATTCAGACCGGCGATGCCGTCGATCGTGGCCCGCGTTCGCGCGACATCGTCGAGGACCTGATGCGACTGCAGAAGGAAGCAGCCCGCACCCAGGGCCAGCTGATCGCCATGATCGGCAATCACGAAGCGATGAACCTGATCGGCGATCTGCGTTATGTCTCGGCCGCAGACTACGCCGAATATGTCGACCGCCAATCCTCGGTGCGGCGCGAGACGGTCTATCAGTCCAACAAACCTGCCATCGAAAAGGCCTATCGCGAGAAAGATCCGCAGATGAGCGGCGATGCAATCAGGACGGCCTGGATGGAAACCTACCCGCTCGGGCGCGTCGAGCACCAGATCGCATGGAGCGATCGGGGCGACATCGGTCGATGGGTGGTGAAAAATCCAACAGTTGTGCTGTTGGACGGCACGCTGTTCGTGCACGGCGGCATCAGTCCGGCCTACCTCGATCTGTCGGTGGCCGAGATCAATGCCCGCGCCGCCACTGCGTTGGGCGCTCGCGATACCGACCCTAAAGCCATCATCAATGACGAGCAGGGACCGCTCTGGTACCGCGGGTTGGCGTTGTCGCGAGCCTCCGCCAATGGCGAGACGCTGATCGCGCGCTCCTCGGCCCAGATCCAGCCGGCCAGCGAAGAGCAGTTGAACGCCTTGTTATCCGCTTATGGCGCGAGGCGAATCGTGGTCGGTCACACACCCATTCTGTCGGGAATCGCCGTCTTCGATGACGGCAAACTGATCTGTATCGATACGGGGATCTCGGCTGTTTACGGCGGTACGGTCTCTTATCTGGACATCGTCGATGGCACGCCCGTCCCGCATGCCGTTGCACGCACTGAGCAACTGACAAAAAAGGAAGCACCGTAATGCGCATGTTTGCGAAAATTGCACTCGCCGCTGCCACATCGTGCACGCTGTTGTGCGCACTCCCCGCCGGTGCCGCCGAAGACGCCAAACCGCTCTTCGCGCAAAGCGATATGCTGACGCTGACGCTCACCGCACCCATCGCCACGATGTCGCGCGACGTCGACGCGAAGCCCGTCGCGGGTGTGCTCAAGGTGGGCGGCGCTGCCCCGGAAACCCTGCCCGTGGATTTGTCCGTGCGCGGCATCACGAGGCGCAAGAAGGAGATCTGTTCCTTCCCGCCGCTGCGGGTGGAGTTCACGCAAAAGCCCGGACCGTCTTCTCTGTTCAAGGGACAGAAGGAACTCAAGCTGGTGACCCACTGCCAGCGCGACGCCGATTTCCAACAATATGTGCTACTGGAATATATCGCCTACCGGCTGTACAACGCCCTGACCCCGGACAGCTTCGACGTCCGCCTGGCCAAGATCGACTACGTCGGTAACGACGGCCGTCCCCTCGCCACCCGGATCGGCTTTTTCATCGAGGATGTCAAGGACGTGGCGAAGCGCAACAACGAGGAGCGTTTCAAGATCGTCGGAAGAATATCGGCCTCACAGCTGGATCCGGCTGCAGCTGCGCGCTTCGCCGTGTTCGAGTACATGATCAGCAACTTGGATTGGGCCATGACGGCAGGACCGGCTGGCAAGGATTGTTGCCACAATTCACGGCTGATGACTCCCAATGGCGCGAGCGACGCATCGAAGGGCTTGATCCCGGTGCCTTATGACTTTGATTATTCGGGGCTGGTGAACGCGCCTTACGCGGTGCCGCCGAACGGCATCAAAGTTGCCACGGTCAGAGATCGGCGCTATCGCGGCTTCTGCATCCACAACGAGGAGGCAACGGCGCTGCTCGCGCAGATGGCCACCCGCCGCGACTCATTGATGGCCATTCTCAATGAAACGCCGCAACTGGAGGACAGGACCCGCCGAAACGCCGCGGCGTACCTCGGCGACTTTTTCGAGGTGGCCGGATCTCCGTCCAAGACGGCCAATATCATGAAAATGTGCTTGCATTGATCCCTCATGGGGATCGGGACCGTATGACGTGAAACATTTCGATGCTGACAAGCCCATGTCCGGTGAAGCCCTGTTCGGCGGAACGCATGGCCCCGCCGCCGCGCTGGACTGGTCCGGCCTCACCGACTTGCAATTCATCGCGAACTCGATCGCGGTGCTGCTGCTGGCGACCCTGCTGGGCGCGATGATTGGCTATCATCCGGCGTCTCGGCGCACCATCAACGGGCTGCACGAAGCGGACATGCCGCATGTCTATGTGATGTACGCCGTGATCGGCGCGGTGATCGGCGTGGCCGTACGCGAATTCGGCACCGTCGTCGGTGTGGTGGTGTTCGGCATCGGCGGGCTGATCCGTTTCCGCTCAGCGGCGGATTCCACTCGCGACACGGTGCGCCTGATCATCGTCACGTTGGTGGGACTGACCGCGGGTCTCGGGCTGCTGCATTTTGCCGTGATCATCACGCTGTTCACCTTTGTCCTGATCTACGTTTTCGACACCAGTCCGCCCTACCGAATCCGCGTGGAGTGCGCGGCGAAGGATCGAACCGCGATTTGCATGGAGGTCTATCGCGGCATTTTGAAGGGCCATGGCTGCAGCATCATTGCTGAGCACCATTCGGTGGAAAAGGCGCGGATTGAATTCGTGTTCCGTTTGCCCCGACGCTCCACCCGCGACCGGTTGGATGTCGAACTGCGCAGCATTGCCGTTGATATGCGCGGCGAAGTGGACTGGGAAGTCGGCTAGCCCTTAAAAGCCTTGGCCGACAACGCGCCGTTTGCACGCACCAACGCAGCGTCCGCGGCGGCAATGGAAGGACTCGTGGCCGCGTCATACTTCAGGCTGGCTGCTCGCGCCTTGGCGGCCCAATCCCGCGCGCCGGCGGCGTCGCCATTGGCCAACAGCATGTCGCTGGAGACCAGCCACAGTTGCGGGTGGTAGCGCACGTCGTAGAGTTTTTTCACCTGCGCCGGCCGTGCCATCGCCTGTTGGCTCAACGCCAGCGCACTGGCCGCCTCGCCTCGCGCGAGCGCCCAGGTTGGCAATCACCGCCCTGAATTCCGCCTCGGCGGCGGCTAATTCGGCAGTGCCGGGACTGTCATGGTCGAGCAGAAAGCGGCCCCACCGTTCACGCGCGCGCATCTGCCAGCGCGCTCCCGCGGGCTCTTGGGCGATGTATTCGTCACGCGATGCGCGCAATCGATCACGCGCCTCCGCAACGCGGTTCATGCGTTCGTAGGCATCGCCCAGATCGCGCCGCATGTTGCGCACGTCGGTCTGGTCCGATGACGCCGCCAGATACGCGCGTTCCACCGATTCGAGCAGCGGAAGTGCTTCGGCGACGCGGCCGTCACGCAGAGGGCATTGGGCATAATTATACCGGGCCATCTGCATTTCGTTGCCGTCCGACATGTCCGGCAAGCTGGCCTCCAGCTCCGCCATGCGGGCCATTGCTGCCGCTCAATCGCCGGTCAGCTGCCAGAGCCCCACATCCCAGAGCAGCGCCATGAAATAGTTGCGGCTTTGCCCGCACCGTCCGATCGCACGCTGTCCGTAACGCGAACACGAGCTGCGGCCAGTTGCGGCGTGATAGGCACAAATGTAGCCCTTGTGAGGCGATAAATAGCGTCGATAGGCTTCGATACACAACATCGCACTTTTCACGACCAGCGTGCTTCGCATTCCAATCTCCCAATATTACTTTTTCCAGACAATGTCGGGACTCGGCGTGTTTATTCGTAATTCAATCTAAGAGAACCCTCTTTTTCACGGAACCGGAGAGCACCATGCACGCGATCTGCAGAGCGATAACTTTATGTACAGTGGGAGCGGCCTGCGCGCTCCAAGCCGCTTCTGCGCCCCAAAACCTCATCACGGTGGTGGTGTCCGATGGCCCTTTCTCGGGCACCTATACCGCCGAGGCTACTGCTTGTTTGCACGTGAAGGATCGCAACACCTTGGGGTGCGGATGGAAACAATTCGCCTCCCACCCCAAGACCAAGACGCTGGAGGAGGCAGGGATCCAAGTCGATACGGTCAGTCGCGGCCCCGGCGAGAGGACGGGTGATGTGATCGTGAAGTTCCTGGATGGCAGTGGAGACACCCTGTACGATTACAGCCTCAACAACGTTCCGATGACTTTCTCGCGCGACGGCAACGTGCAACAACTCAGCTTCGACGGCAAAACAAAAGAAGGGGTGCGCATGCGGATGACCGGCGTCATCGTTGAGGTCGAAGAGTTTTGATTACACCGGGCCCTCAAGAGCGCCGACCGGTTTGCCCGCGTCGAGGCCGCATCCGCCCACGGCGGACGTCTTTTCGATGAGTGTCATCGAGTCGCTTTCCAGTCCGCCTTCGTTGGGGATTTTTGCGTCGATGTTCAGGGCGTGCAAAATGGCGTTGATGGCGGAACTGATCGCCTTCGGAATGAAGTA
>CAZZWE010000025.1:0-39074 GCA_964657675.1 uncultured Steroidobacteraceae bacterium | reverse complement strand
AGAATTTTCCGGCGCTACGCCAGGTCTACCGAGACCGCTATGGATCGGTCTGGACGACTCAATAAGGCGTTGATCTACGCGCGCGCCGCCGCAGCCGCCACGTACGAAATCGGCGCATCCGCCAAACTCTCGAACGTCACTTCGCGCCACGCGCTCTCAGTGTTGATCAAGGTGCGCAACAACTTGTTGTTGAGTCCATGGCCCGACTTGAAGCCGCTGAATTCACCAATGAGACTGTGTCCCAACAAATAGAGATCACCGATGGCATCGAGAATCTTGTGCTTCACAAATTCGTCTTCGTAGCGCAGGCCATCTTCGTTCAGCACGCGATAATCATCGAGCACGATGGCGTTATCCATGTTGCCGCCAAGCGCCAAGTTGCGCGAGCGTAGGCTCTCAAGGTCCCGCATGAAACCAAACGTTCTGGCGCGGCTGATTTCCCGCAGGAATGAGGTGGTGGAGAAATCCATCGACGCGACCTGGGAATGCTTCTTGAAGGTCGGGTGGTTGAATTCGATTTCGAAGTTCACCTTGAACCCATCGTACGGATCGAAACGCGCCCACTTGTCGCCGTCATCGACCTGCAGACTTTCCAGAATTCGGATGAATCGCTTCGGCGCCTTTTGCTCCTCGATTCCCGCCGACTGCAGTAGGAACACAAAGGGGCCTGCACTGCCGTCCATGATGGGAACTTCGCCGGCACTAACCTCGACCAGGGCATTATCAATCCCCAAGCCCGCGAGGGCTGAGAGCAAGTGTTCTACGGTCGAGACCTTGATGTCGCCGCGATGCAACGTGGTGCCCATCATCGTGTCGCCAACGTTTTCGGCATGCGCGCGGATATCGACGGGCTGATCCAAGTCGGTGCGCCGGAACACAATTCCGCTGTCCGGCGGCGCTGGCCGCAGAGTCATGAGGACTTTCTTGCCGGTATGCAGGCCCACCCCGGTGGCACGAATCGAATTCTTCAGTGTTCTTTGATTCAGCATTAAGTCAAGCCGGACAGAGTTATGTGACAAAGGTACCACAACGGGGACCCTCAATCCGACCCCCGATGGGGGTATAAGTTCGTAATTACGGCGATGCCCCGATTTGGGTCACCAAGTCGAGATACTCCGGTGACGGATTAAGCGCCGCCGCAGCCCTCGCCTCCTCCAAGGCTTTGGGGCGATTACCGAGTTGTAAATACACCTTGGCCAAATTGAAATGTGCCACATGCGAACGCGGGCGAACGGCGATGGCCCGCTCATAGTCCTGCGCTGCCTCTGCATAGTCCGTGCGCTTGATGGATGTGAATCCTAACGCTTCCAGGATTTGTCCGTTATCCGGCTGCTCGGCGACGATGCGCTGCGCGATGGCGCGCGCGTCATCGATTCTTCCCATTTTGATGTAGCCCCACACGATGTGGTCCCAGCGAATGGTGGGCTTCGGGCTACTGGCGCCAAGCGCCACGGAGGTCGCGCCCACGATCAAGGCCAATGCAGCGAATCCCGCAACCCATTTTTGCCGATGCGCACGGACATTGACGATCAGTGAATCGATCCAGATGCCCGAGCACAGCGCCAACATTCCCATGGCGTGAAACCGAAACCGATCCTCCGCCCAGAACATCATCATAGTCGCCAGCGATAATCCAATAGGCGCCGCCACGATCAGCCAGCGTTTATCCTCGAGCGCCAGCCACACCAAGCCTGCGATTCCCATGGCCAACAGCCAGGCGGCGGGCATGGGCAGCACTTTGAGCACCGGTGAGAACATACTTTCTTCAACCAGCGAACGGTTGATGGGAATCTCCGTCGAGGCGAAAAACTTCAGTGTCTTGTGCCCCATATCCTGCACAACCTGGCCGGGGTTTTGCTCCATGAAACCCAGCGCTTCGGATTTCCAATACTGATCAACCTCGGGCGGCGACAATGCGCGAGCGGCGCGACGGCTGGCTTCATCCGAATAGCCGCGCCAGATTTCGGCCGGCTCCATATAGTTGACGAAATCCGGGATCCACATCGAGGAGCTCGGGTTCTGCACGTTATATAACTGATGCAGAACCACGCCGCTGTTGTGCGGCAGGAAAGAAAGACTTCCGTAGGCATGCTCATTGCGCAGCGACCAGGGCGCCACGGCTAGAATAAATCCGCCGGCCACCAAGACCGACTTCAAGGCGCGCGTTCGCACAGTGAACAGCGGCAATAGCAAAGCGGCGATCGCCAACAGCAACAACGTCGAACGAAACCCGACCCCGATGCCACACAACACGCCGAACGCCAGCCAGGCGAGCTTGCGCTCGGATCGGAGTACCGCCAGGGCACACACCACCCACCAGGTGGCGAGGCTCGTCACCCAGACTTCTTTTAGCAAAGTCGTGGAGAACATGATGGCCGTCGATGTCAGGCCATAGAGCAGCGCGCCGTACACACCGGCCCGCGGACGGCCCAGCAATCGGCCGATGAAAAGGATTCCGAGCGCCGTCGAGGCGTCGATAAAACACTGTAATAAGTAGATGGCCACCGGCGCGACGCCGATGAGCTTGAATATCTCGCCGAGCAAATAACCGTACGCGGGATCCATGAAAGTAAAAACGGGCGCGTCCTGGCCCTGGCCGGCGAGCACCGCCTGACCGAATCGCAAGTAATATTCCTCGTCCGGGCCCGGCTGATAGCTTAACGGGCTGACCAACGCGCTGGACAAGTGCGCCAAGCGGAGCGCCAACACCAACCCCAGTACGCCGAATACAACCATCGGCTTGATGGGGTTGGAATCAGACGGTCGCGCTTCAACTTCTGACATGGACTTCACACTCCAAAACGGCGCCCTCGCGAGGAGTCCCGCAAGGGCGCCAAACTGGAATGTTATCGTCGCAAACTAAATCTCAATCGGCCTGACGTCGCAGAAACGCCGGGATGTCGAGCAAATCCTCGGAATCCACCTCGGCCCGCAAGCCATCGCCCACCGCCCGTTGGCGCTGTACGGTCGGCTTGTCCAACATGGCGTAGTCGGTCGGCATCACCGGGGACTTCGGACGTACCACCCGCATGGTCAACGGCGGCGCAATCGCGGCAGCGGCTTGAGCATGCACCGGCGCGGGACGCGCGACCGGCACCGGTTTGCCGAGACCCGTGGCCACGACCGTGACGCGAATCTGGTTGGACATGTCCGGATCGATCACCGTACCCACGACGACCGTGGCGTCGTCGGAGGCGAACTGCTTGATGACATTGCCCACTTCCTGGAACTCGCCGATCGACAAATCCATGCCGGCGGTGACGTTGACCAAGATGCCCTGCGCGCCGGACAGATTGATGTCCTCGAGCAAGGGTGAGGAAATGGCGGCTTCGGCGGCTTCACGTGCACGGTCATCGCCTGCGGCGCTGCCCGAACCCATCATGGCCATGCCGGTTTCCGACATCACGGTGCGCACGTCGGCAAAGTCGACATTGATCAAGCCCGGGCGGGTGATCAATTCAGCAATGCCTTGCACGGCGCCTTGCAGCACGGTGTTCGCGGCCTTGAAGGCATCGAGCAGCGTGGTGCTGCTGCCCAGTACCGACAACAGCTTCTGGTTCGGAATGGTGATCAGGGAATCGACATACTTGGACAATTCCAGCATGCCTTGATCGGCCACGCGCGAGCGCTTGTTGCCTTCCATCTCAAACGGTCGGGTCACGACCGCGACGGTCAGGATGCCTAATTCCTTCGCCACCTGCGCCACCACCGGCGCGGCGCCGGTGCCGGTGCCGCCACCCATGCCGGCGGTGATGAACAGCATGTCGCAGCCTTCGATCAGCTCGATGATGCGATCACGATCTTCCATCGCAGCCTGGCGGCCCACCTCAGGATCGGCGCCTGCGCCCAAGCCCTTGGTGATGTTGCAGCCGATTTGCAATGCGGTGCGCACCTTGGAGTGCTTCAGCGCTTGCGCGTCGGTGTTGATGCAAATGAAATCCACGCCCTCGAGGCCGGCTTGGACCATGTGTGACACAGCGTTGCCGCCGCCGCCGCCCACGCCCAGCACCTTGATGACGGCGCTTTGACTATAAGAGTCCATCAGTTCAAACATTCCAGTTCTCCTTCATTTAAGTATCGCAACGTAAACTCTTCAAAAATTGCCTTGAAACCAAGCCTTCATTCTTTCCAGCAAATTCTTCATGCCGCCGGCGAGCAGCGGCGGCTCGGTGCGCTGCACGTCCATATTGTTTTTGGCGTACAACAACAGGCCCACCCCGGTCGCATGAATGGGATTGCTCACCACATCGACCAAGCCGCTGACGTACTGCGGCACCCCTAAGCGCACCGGCATGTGAAACACTTCTTCGGCCAATTCGACCGCGCCTTCCATCTTCGAGCTGCCACCGGTGAGCACGATGCCCGTGGCGACTTGTTCTTCCAGGCCCGCTCGACGCAGCTCATCGCGGATCAGGCCGAACAATTCCTCGTAGCGCGGTTCGACGATCTCGGCCAGGGTCTGGCGCGCCAGTCGGCGCGGCGGCCGGTCGCCGACACTGGGCACTTCGATGGTCTCGTCGGGATTCGCCAGCTGCGATAAGGCGCAGGCGTATTTGATCTTGATGTCCTCGGCATACTGCGTGGGGGTACGCATGGACACGGCGATGTCGTTGGTGACCTGATCCCCGGCGATCGGGATGACGGCCGTGTGGCGGATGGCGCCGCCGCCGAACACCGCGATGTCGGTGGTGCCGCCGCCGATGTCCACCACGCACACGCCCAAATCCTTTTCATCCTCGGTGAGCACGGCATAACTCGAGGCCAGCTGTTCGAGCACGATGTCATCCACCGACAAGCCACAGCGCTGCACGCACTTGACGATGTTTTGCGCGGCGCTGTCGGCGCCGGTAACGATGTGCACCTTGGCTTCCAGGCGCACACCGGACATGCCGATGGGATCGCGGATGCCTTCCTGCGAATCGATGATGTATTCCTGCGGCAGCACGTGCAGAATTTTTTGATCGGCAGGAATGGCCACGGCCTTGGCCGCATCGATCACCCGATCGACATCACCCTGAACCACTTCTTTGTCCTTGATCGCCACGATGCCGTGCGAATTCAAGCTGCGCACATGGCTGCCCGCGATGCCGGCATACACCGAATGAATTTCGCAGCCGGCCATCAGCTCGGCCTCTTCGATGGCGCGCTGAATCGACTGCACGGTGGACTCGATGTTCACCACCACGCCTTTCTTCAAGCCGCGCGAGGGATGGCTGCCGATGCCGATGATCTCGAGCGCACCGTCGGACTTTATTTCGCCAACGATGGCCACGACTTTGCTGGTCCCGATGTCCAGGCCCACCAACAAATTTCGATCCGAGCGCTTTGCCATATCTTTTACAAAGTTCCTTTAAGCGTCGCTGTCGTCAGAACGCTTGGCCGGCACCGACGCCGGCGTTCCTTGGTTGCGCCAACCGATGGCGAAACCGTTCGAGTAGCGCATGTCCACGTAGTTAATTTCAGTCTGGCGGTGCGAAATCACCTGCACGGTGGTGCGGATGAAGCGATCGATGCGCTCATCCACATCGCGCCGGCCGAGGCGCACCGTCACGCCGCTGTCCAAATCCATTTCCCAGGCACCGCGTTCGTCCAGGCGCAAGGCTGCGATGCGCATGCCGGCCTCGAGCATGCGGCCCTGCGCCGAGAGATAACGCTGCGCCACTTGCGTCTCCGTGCCTTCCGGTCCGCTCAAGCGCGGCAGTTCGGCGGGCACGTGCGTGGCCACCCTCACAAAGAGCTGGCCGCGGGTGTTCAAAAGACCGGCCTCACCCCAGCGGGCGGCGGCGGTTTGCTCGGTGACCGACACGTGCAAGCTGTTGGGCCAGTGCCGCGCAATGCGCGCATGGTCCACCCAGGGCAGGGCCTCGACCGCGCGTTGAATCTCATCGAGATCGGCCGACATGAAGCCTTGCGCCGCAAACGGCGCCACGGCCTTTTCAATTTGACCGGGCGACACACGCTGGAAACTGCCGTCCATCGCGATCACCCGCACCGGGCGATCCAGCGACCAGGCGAGTACCGCCACACAGCCGCCGAGCAGCAGCACCAACGCCGCGCGGCGCAAATTGGCGCGCCAGTCGAGCAAAAAAGTCGGCCACTGCCATTTCGCCTTCTCCTGCTTCGGCTTGTTCTTCGGTTTGAACCGATTGCGACGCATCAGGGTTTGCAGGTTCATTTGCGCACTCTCGAGAAACTGGTTTCAAGCACGCGCCACACCAGCTGTTCGAAGTCGATGCCGGCTTGACGGGCCGCCATGGGCACCAAGCTGTGATCGGTCATGCCGGGCGTGGTGTTGATCTCGATGAAATAAAACTTCTGGGTGGCACGGTCGCGCATGAAATCCACCCGGCCCCAGCCGAAACAATCGGTCACCCGGAAGGCGGCCAGCGCCGCGGCTTGCAGCTCGGCTTCCTCAGCCTCGCTCAAGCCGCTCGGGCAGAAATACTGGGTGTCGTCCCGGAAGTACTTGGCCTGGTAATCGTAGAACTCGGTGGCCGGCACGATGCGGATCGAGGGCAGCGCACGGTCTTGCAGCACGCCCACGGTGTATTCATCGCCGGTGACGAAGGTTTCGGCAAACACGATGGGGTCCACCGCCCGCGCTTCGGCATAGGCCCGCGCCAACGCATCGGCGGTTTTGACCTTGCTCATGCCGACGCTCGAGCCTTGGCTGGCGGGCTTGATCATCATCGGCAGGCCGATGCGCTTCAATGCGGGTTCCAAGTCCGCGGTGCTCGACAGCACCGCATATTCGGGCGCGGTCTGACCGGCGCCGACGACCACGCGCTTGGTCTTGAGCTTATCCATCGTCAGCGCCGAGGCCAGCACACCACTGCCCGTGTAGGGCACGCCCAGCCATTCGAGTGCGCCTTGCATCAGGCCGTCTTCACCACCCGGGCCGTGCAGCGAATTCCAAGCGCGGGCAAATCCTTCGCTGTTGAGCGCCGACAGCGGCTTTTCTTTCGGATCGAATGCATACGCATCGACACCGCGGCGTTTCAGCGCCGCCAGTACGGCGTTGCCGCTCAACAATGAAATCTCGCGCTCACTTGAATCGCCGCCAAGCAGGACGGCGGTTTTGCCGAACTCACTGGCCGAGGTCACACGGCGTGTGACGCCTTTGTTGATCAACAGGCTCATGCCACCTCTCCCACGATGCGCACTTCGGTGGTCAAGGTGATGCCGGTCTTCTGCGCCACGGTTTTGGCCACATGGTCCATCAATGCCTCGATGTCGGCGGCGCGGGCCGCGCCGTGATTGATGATGAAATTGGCGTGCTTGACGGAAACCGACGCATCGCCGATGCGAAAACCTTTCAAGCCGGCGCTCTCGATAAGGCGCGCTGCATGATCGCCGGGCGGATTGGTGAACACCGAACCACAGCTCCATTCGCCGATGGGCTGGGTTTCGCGGCGCCGTTCCAACATTTCCCGCATTGCTTTGTCATCGATGCCGGGCTTGTGCTCGAATTGCAGGCGCGCGCTCAAGAACCACTCGTTGTCCGGTCCCTTGGCCTGGCGGTATCCGACCTTGTATTCGCCCGGATAGCGCGTGTGTCGCGCGCCGCGCCGATCCAGCACCTCCACATCCACCACATGACGCCAGGTCTCGCCGCCAAACGCGCCGGCGTTCATGGCCAACGCGCCGCCCAGGGTACCGGGGATGCCGGCAAAGAACTCAGCGGCCGCCAAGCCCCATTTCACGCATTGACGCGCAATGCGCGCACAGGGCACGCCGGCTTCGGCACGAATGCGCGTGGCATTCTGGCGCTCCAACGCACCCAAGGCGCCTTGGGTGGATACCACCGCGCCGCGAATGCCGCCATCGCGCACCAACAGATTGCTGCCGAGGCCAATCCACATCAGCGGCATCTCGGCGGGCAGCTGCCGCACGAACGAGGCCAAGTCCATGGAATCGCGCGGCGCGAAGAAAATATCCGCAGGGCCGCCCGCATGCCAGGAAGTGTGCTTGGACATGGGTACGTCATGCAGCACCCGCGCGGCGAATTCGGGGCTCAGTTCCATGGAACGCTGCGCGCTCATGCCGCGGCTCCCGAAAAGCGATTCTTCAAATCCTGCGCGACGCTGCCGATGTTGCCGGCGCCCATGGTCAGCAACACATCGCCGTCATGCAGCACGCCACGCAGCGATTCGGCCAACTGATCGACATGCTCGACGAACACCGGCTCGACATGGCCGCGGCTGCGCACCGCCCGGCAGATGGCGCGGCCGTCGGCGCCGGCGATCGCTGTTTCCCCGGCGGCATAGACTTCAGTGACCAGCAACACATCGCATTCGCCGAGCACCCGGCCGAAGTCATCCAACAAGTCGCGGGTGCGCGAATAGCGATGCGGTTGGAAGGCCAGCACCAGCCGGCGCGTCGGCCAACCCTGGCGCACTGCATCGAGGGTCGCCGCCACTTCGGTCGGGTGATGCCCGTAGTCATCGACCACCACGGCGCTGCCGCCCGCCCAATGAATCTCGCCGAGTTGCTGCAGGCGCCGGTCGATGCCCTGGAAATTCAGCAGGGCGCGCTGAATGGCGACATCGGGGATAGCAAGTTCGGTCGCCACCGCCACGGCGGCGAGCGAGTTCAACACATTGTGGCGGCCGGGCAGATTGATGGTGATGCTAACCGTCGAATGCCCTTTGCGCACCACGTCGTACTTGGATTGCAGCCCCAGGCGTTGCACCTCGACGGCACGAACCTCTGCCGTCTCATTGAAGCCATAGGTGACGTACGGCCGGGACACCGCTTCAAAGATGCTTTGCACATGCTCATCGTCGGCGCACAGCACCGCGAGACCGTAGAACGGCAGGTTGTGCAGAAAATCGATGAAGCTTTGCTTCAGCCGGGCGAAGTCGCCCTCGTGCGTCGCCAGATGGTCGTTGTCGATATTGGTGACGATGGCGATCATGGGCTGCAGGTGCATGAACGAGGCATCGCTCTCATCGGCTTCGGCCACCAGATAACGTCCGGCGCCCAGGCGCGCATTGGTGTCGGCGCTCTTCAAGCGCCCGCCGATGACGAAGGTGGGATCCAGCCCCGCTTCCGCCAGGATGCTCGCCACCAAACTGGTGGTGGTGGTCTTACCATGCGTGCCCGCCACCGCGATGGAATAACGAAACCGCATCAACTCGCCCAGCATTTCTGCGCGCGGCACCACCGGGATGCGCTTCGCCAGGGCCGCCGCCACCTCCGGGTTGCTGCGGCTCACGGCGCTCGACACCACCACCACATCGGCATTGCCCAGGTGCTCGGCATTGTGGCCGATGAACACCGTGACGCCGAGCCGTGCCAGGCGCTGCGTGACCGCATTGCCTTTCAAGTCCGAGCCTTGCACGGCGTAGCCTAAATTCACCAGCACTTCGGCGATGCCGCTCATGCCGCTGCCGCCGATGCCGACGAAGTGAATGCGTTGAATGCGGCGCATGCGGTCATCGAGTCGGCTGGTTTCTTTGCTCACGGGGCTCATGCGCGCGCTCCCGCCATGCAGAAGTCCGCGAGCCGCGAGGCCGCATCCACCACCCGTCCCGCACGTGAGGCCTCCGCCATCTTGAGCAACGGCGCGCGTTCGCGGGTGAGCTCGGCGATCAAGTCGCTCAAGCGTTCAGGCGTCAAATCGCGCTCTTGCACCAGGCGCGCGGCGCCGCTGCGCACCATGACTTCGGCATTCTTGGTCTGGTGATCATCGGTGGCGATGGGCAACGGAATGAACACCGCGCCCAAGCCGGCCGCCTGCAGTTCGGCCACGGTCATCGCCCCGGCACGGCACACCGCCAGATCCGCCCAGGCATAGGCCTTGGCCATGTCATCGATGAAGGGCGACACCTCGGCTTCGATACGGCTCTGTGCATACGCCGTGCGCGTCGCCTCCAATCCGCGCTCGCCGGTCTGATGACGCACCTGCGGCAAAGTGCCGGGGGCGAGGCGCGCCAAGGCCTGCGGCAGCACTTCGTTCAAGCGCCGTGCGCCCTGGCTGCCGCCAAACACCAGTAAGCGGGCGCGCGGCTCGCGACCTGCGAAGCGTTCCGCCGGCGGTGCGATCGCCGCGATGTCGGCGCGCACCGGATTGCCGATGGTGGTGGCCTGCGTTGAGGCACCGAAGCTTCCCGGGAAGGCCTCCAATACTTGAGTCGCCAACTTGGCCAACCAACGATTGGTCAGCCCGGCGATGGCATTTTGTTCATGGATGAATAAAGGAATGCGCAACAGCCAGGCCGCGATGCCGCCCGGACCGCTGACATAGCCGCCGGCGCCCAGCACCGCGCGCGGCTTGATCCGGCGCAACACGCTCATGGCTTCGACCACGGCGCGCGCGATACGCAACGGCGCCAGCAGCCAGGTGGACGCACCCTTGCCGCGAATACCCGCCACCCGCACCCATTCAATCGGGAATCCATTGGCCGGCACGAGTTTGGCTTCCATGCTGCCCGGCACCCCGAGCCATACCACGTCGACGCCGCGCTCGCGCAGCACCTTGGCCACCGCCAGCGCCGGGAACACATGCCCGCCGGTACCGCCTGCCATGATGAGCACCGGCCCTGTTTTCGCGTCGGCGGCACGACTCATCGCGGACCCCCGGGAACGCGAGTCACCGCCGACCGTGAGCTGCATTTCACTTCGTGATAGACGCGCAAGACCACACCGAGCCATGCCAGGCTCACCAGCAGACTGCTGCGTCCGTAGCTGAGCAGCGGCAGGGTCAACCCTTTGGTGGGCAGCACGCCCATGTTCACGCCAATGTTGACGATGGCCTGCAGGCCCAGCCACACGCCAAAGGCCAGCGCCAGATACGATTGGAACCGCATGCCGGCGGCCGCTGCCATTCGCGACACGTGAAACGAGCGCCACACCAGCGCGACGAACAAGCCGATCACGCCGATCACACCCACCAGGCCCAGCTCCTCGGCCAGCACGGCGAACACGAAATCGGTGTGCGCCTCAGGCAGATAAAACAATTTCTGCACGCTGCTACCCAAGCCCACGCCGAACCAGGAGCCGCGGCCGATGGCAATCAGCGACTGCGTCAATTGAAAGCCGCCGGCGAAGGGATCATCGAAGGGATGCAAGAAAGCCATTAAGCGCTTCAGCCGATAGGGCGAGGTCAACGCCAGTAAGGCAAAGCCCAACACCGCGGTGGTCACCAGTAACGCCACATAGCGCAGCCGCGCGCCGGCCACGAACAGCACCGCGAACCCGGTGGCAAACAACACGGTGGCTGCGCCAAAGTCCGGCTCGATCAACAGCAATACGGCGGTGACCGTCAGCAAGCCGAAGGGCTTGGCGAGACCGGGCAGCGTGGCTTCCAATTCAGTGCGCTTGCGCACGCAGTAGCTGCACAGCCAGGTGAGCACCAGCACTTTGGCCAATTCCGATACCTGGAAATTCAAGAAGCCGATGCGCAGCCAGCGCCGTGCGCCATTCACCCGCGCGCCGAGTCCGGGAATCAACACCAACACCAGCAGCAGCAGCCCCAGCATCAGCAGTACCGAACTGTACTTCTCCCACAGCTCGGTGGGCACCCGCGTGACACACCAGGCGAACAACAAACCCGCCATGGCAAAAATGAATTGCCGTTCCATAAAATAGAACGGATCGGCGAAATCCTTGGCCGCCACCGACATCGAGGCCGAGGTCACCATCACGATGCCCACCAGCAGCAGCGCCGCGGTCAGACCCAGCGTCACCGGATCCCAGGCAAAGGGCATGCGTTCCCGGGCGCGCACGCCGTAGGACAGCGTCGCGGTGCTCATGCGGCACCGCCAGGCAGGGCTTTGACGGCGGCGGCGAACACATCGCCGCGTTGGTTGTAATCGCGAAACATATCGAGACTTGCACAGGCCGGTGACAGCAGCACGGTGTCGCCCGGTTGGGCCGCGCGCTGCGCGAAGTTCACTGCCTCTTCCATGGAGGCTGCCAGGCGCGTCTTGCACACCCCGTTCAAGACTTGCGCGATGGCGCCGGCGTCTTTGCCGATGAGCACGGTCTCGCGCACCTTGCCGCGAAAGGCCGCAGCCAATGGCGTGAAATCCTGGCCCTTGCCCTCGCCGCCGGCAATCATCACCAGCGGACCGGTCATGCCGGCCACGGCCGCCAACGTGGCGCCGACATTGGTGCCCTTCGAATCATCGATGTAGCGCACGCCGTCGATGTCAGCCACCCAGGCGGAACGGTGCGATAAACCGGCGAAGGTTTGCAAAGCATCGAGCATGGCCGGCATCGGCAACCCGACGGCTTCGCCCAACGCCAACGCGGCGAGCGCGTTCGCGGCATTGTGCAAGCCGGGGATTTTCATGCGTGACACATCGAGCAGCGCCACGCCCTGGCGTGCCAACTGCAGGCGGCCGTCCTCGCGCAGCAGCGAGTAGTCGGCATCATCGCGCTCGATAGAAAAAGTCACCGCCTGCGCGCCCGTGCCCTTGTGCATGGCCATCACCCAGGGGTCGTCGGCGTTCAACACCAGGGTGCGGCTGCCCGAGTAAATGCGCGCTTTGGCGTTGGCATACTCGGCGACCGAGGCGTAGCGATCCAGATGATCGGCCGTCACATTCAAGACCACGGCGGCCTGCAAGGTGAGCGAGGTGGTGGTCTCGAGTTGGAAACTCGACAACTCCAGCACATATAAATCCGGCGTCGGCTGCTCGAGCAGATCCAGGGCCGGTTCACCCAAGTTGCCGCCCGCCAGCACCGCTCGGCCCGCAGCCTTCGCCATGTGCGCCACCAGCGTGGTCACCGTGCTCTTACCGTTGGTACCGGTGATACCGATCACCGGGGTGTGGGTGCCGCGCGAACGTACATCGCGCGCAAACAACTCCACATCGCCAAGCACTTCGATGCCGCGCTCGCGCGCAGCAACGGCAATGGGTTCGCTCAAGGACACGCCGGGCGACATCACCACCTGCGAGGCCCCATCGAGCAAGGACAGGTCGAAGCCACCCAGGCGAACATCGATGGTCTGCGCCAGAGCGCCCAACTCAAGCAATCCCGGCGGCGCGCGGCGGGTATCGGTGGCGCTCACGGGCACGCCATGCTTGGCGAAATAGCGCAAACATGACGCTCCGGTTTTGCCCAACCCGACGACCACGGCGTGCATCAGCGGATCTTCAAGGTGGCAAGCCCCGCCAGCACCAGCACGAAGCTGATGATCCAAAATCGCACGATGACCTTCGGCTCCGCCCACCCTTTAAGTTCGAAATGATGATGGATGGGCGCCATGCGAAAAATGCGTTTGCCGGTGAGCTTGAACGAGGCCACCTGCAGCATCACCGACACGGTCTCGAGCACGAACACGCCGCCCATGACGGCAAGTACGATTTCCTGGCGCACGATCACGGCCATGGTGCCGAGCGCCGCGCCAATGGCGAGCGCACCGACATCGCCCATGAACACCTGCGCCGGATAGGAGTTGAACCACAAGAACCCCAAGCCCGCGCCCACCAGCGTCGCGCTGAAAATCAGCACCTCGCCAGCACCGTTGATATAAGGAATCTGCAGGTAGGCGGCGAACTTGATGTTGCCGATGACGTAGGCGAACACGCCGAGCGCCGCGGCCACCATCACCGCCGGCATGATGGCCAATCCATCCAACCCATCGGTCAAGTTGACCGCATTGCTGGTACCGACGATGACGAAGTAGGCGAACACCACGAAACCGATGGTGGTCATGGGCACCGCCACCGTCTTGAAGAACGGCACGTACAACGAGGTTTCCGCGGCAGTCTGATGCAGTCCATGCAACACCAACGCAGCGACCAAGGCCACCACCGATTGCGCCAGATACTTGTAACGCGCCGCCAGCCCCTTGGAGTTGCCTTTCACGAGCTTCAAGTAGTCGTCGTAGAAACCAATCAGGCCGAAGGCCATGGTGGTGGCCAACAAGATCCACACGAAGCGGCTGGACAGATCGGCCCACAGCAAGGTGCCGAAGGCCATGGCCACCAAGATCAACCCGCCGCCCATGGTGGGTGTGCCGGACTTGGTCAGATGGGTTTGCGGACCGTCAGTGCGCACTCGCTGCCCGATCTGATACTTGCTCAGCATGTCGATCATGGTGGGACCGATGATCAATGCCATCAGCAAGGTCGTAGCCGCCGCCAGGATGCCGCGCAGCGTCAGGTATTGGAATACATGAAACCCGCTGTAGTACTTGGCCAGGTATTCGGTCAGATATAACAGCATGAGTTAGCTTGCTCGCATCATGGGGGAAGCCGAGGTCGCACCGCCGCCGGTCAGCGCCTGCACCACGCGCTCCAGACGATTGATGCGCGATCCTTTGATCAACACCGTGATGCCGGGCGACAGTTCCGCTTGCAGACGGCGAATCAACGAGTCGGCGTCCGGAAACCATTCACCGCCCGAGCCGAAGGTCTCCACCGCCCGCGTGCTCAATTGGCCGACGGCAAACATGCGCTTCACGCCGCACTCGCGCGCGTAGCCACCCATGTGCGCGTGACTGTCTTCGGCCGAATCGCCGAGCTCCGCCATGTCGCCGAGCACCAGCCAGGTGGGACCCGACAATGACCGCAGGACTTCCAATCCGGCGCGCACCGAACTTGGGTTGGCGTTATACGAATCATCGATGATCCAGCTGCCGCGGGTGCCGGGCTTGAGCTGCAGCCGGCCGGAGACGGCGCGAAAATCAGCGAGGCCCGCGACGATCTCATCCAGCGAGGCTCCGGCCGCGCTGGCTGCGGCCGCCGCGGCCAACGCATTGCCGATGTTGTGCGCGCCACCCACTTTCAAGGTGACCAGCCGCTCGCCCAAGGGCGAGGCGAGCATGAAGCGCGTGGCGAACTCGCCGCGCTCAATCCCTTGGATGACATTGCGTGCCTTGAAATCTGCCTCGGCATGCACGCCGAAGGTCACGATGCGACCCGCCGTGGCGACGCCGCGCCAATAGCCGGCATAGGCGTCGTCCGCATTGATGATGGCGGTGGCGTCGGAGTCGAGGCATGCCACCGTCTCGCCCTCGCCTTTGGCCACTCCATCGAGATCGCCGAAGCCTTCCAAATGCTCCGCGCCCGCATTGGTGATCAGACCCACCGTCGGTTGCACCAGACGCATGAGTTCGGCCACATCGCCGACGCGATTGGCGCCCATCTCGATCACGGCGCTGCGATGCGCGGTCTCCAATCGCATCAAGGTAACCGGCACGCCAATGTGATTATTGAGATTGCCATGGGTGGCCATGCACGACCCCATGCGCGCCAGAATCGCCGAAGTCATTTCTTTGGCCGTGGTCTTGCCGTTGCTGCCCGCCACGGCAACCACCGGCAACTTGAATTGCGCCCGCCACGCCTTGGCGAGTTGCTGCAACGCCTGCAAGCTGTCCGGCACGACGATCTGCGGCAGCGCGCTCGGGGTGGCTTGGTCCACCAATGCACCGACCGCGCCGCGCATCGCCGCAGCGGCCACGAACTCGGCACCATTGAAGTTAGGACCGCGCAGCGCGACGAACAGCGCACCGGGTTTCAAAGTACGGCTGTCGGTGGAAACGCAGCCGAAGGGGCGGTCCTCTCCGATCAGCTGTGCGCCAAGCTGCTTGGCGGCATCTTGCAGGGTGCGCTTCATGCCGCGGCCTCCAGGTAACGCAATGCCTCGCGCCGATCGCTGAAGCTGCGGCGCGAGTCGCCGTAGATTTGATAGTCCTCGTGACCCTTGCCCGCGATCAGCACGAGGTCGCGGGCCTGCGCTTCACGCAGCGCGGCGCCAATGGCGGCGCTGCGGTCATGAATCACGCGCGCTGTGTGCCGCTTCACGCCCTCGAGGATGGCGCGGGTGATGACTTCGGGATCCTCAGTACGCGGATTGTCGTCGGTGACGATGATTTCATCCGCCAATTCATCGGCAATCGCACCCATCAGCGGCCGCTTGCCCGGATCGCGATCCCCGCCGCACCCGAACACGCACCATAGAGCGCCGTCGCAATGTTCGCGCGCGGCGCTCAATGCCTTCGACAGTGCATCAGGCGTGTGCGCATAGTCGACCACCGCGGAGGGCTTACCCGCCGACGGGCCTTTCAACATTTCCATGCGGCCCGGCGCGGCTTGGCACAGCGACAAGGCCTTAGCGGCATCGGTCAAGGACACACCGAGTCCGAGCAAGCAGGCCAGTACGATGAGCGCGTTCTCCGCATTGAATCGGCCCATCAATTGCGTGTTCACGCTGGCGTGGCCGAAACTGCCCTCGAGCTTCAGCGAAACGCCCTGCGGCAATGCCGCCACATGCGTCGCGTGCAGAGATCGCTCGGCCAACCAACCCGATTGAGCGGCGCCGATCCACACGGCGGTCAACGACGCGCGGCCCACGTAGGCCTGCGCCAAGGCGCGGCCGAACTCATCGCCGGTATTGATCACGATGTGCGCGAGTTCCGGCACGTCAAACAGCCTGGCCTTGGCCGCGCCGTAGGCCGCCATGCTGCCGTGATAGTCCAAGTGATCGCGGGTGAGATTGGTGAAGGCGGCAACATGAAAGCGCACGGCATCCACCCGCCCCTGATCGAGCGCGTGCGAGGACACTTCCATGGCGACATCGCGCACACCCGTGGCACGCAGGTGCGCCAGCATGCGGTGGACCGTGACCACATCCGGCGTCGTGTGAGTCGGCTCGCTGAGCGCAGCCGGGCGGCCCCAGCCGATGGTACCGATGTAAGCCGCGGGCGAGCCCAACTGCTCCAGACACTGCGCCAGCAGATACGCACAGGTGGTCTTGCCATTGGTGCCGGTGATACCGGTGATGCGCATCTGCGAGGACGGCCAGTTAAAAAACCGATCCGCAATACGGCCAACCAATTTACCCAATTCCGGAATGGCCGCACCGAACACGCCCGCCGGCAATTTCGGTGCCGCGACATCGGCGCTGGGTTCCCACAGCACCGCGGTCGCACCGCGCGCCACCGCGTCGGCCACGAACTTCACGCCATGCACGGCGGTACCGCGCAGCGCAAAGAACAAACTACCGGCGCGCACCGCCCGGCTGTCCAAGGTCAAATCCAAGACACGCGCATCGTTCGCCGGAATCGGCGCGATGCCATCGAGTAGCCAGGTGAGTGCGGCGCTCATGGGTTGGCCTGCACTAAGGAAGCCGCTGCGGCTGGACTTTGCAGGTCATCGGGCTGCACATCCATCAAGCGCAAGGAGCCTGACATCACGCTGGAGAACACCGGCGCCGCCACAGTGCCGCCCTGCGCCAATAGTCCCATCTCCTTCGAATCGCGGCTGGGCTCATCGATCACCACCACGGTGGCGAGTTTCGGATGCGAGGCCGGCACCAGGCCGGCAAACACCGCCATGATTTTGTCGGTGGAGTAGCCGCCGGCGATGGATTTAAACGCCGTGCCGGTTTTGCCCGAGATGCGAAAGCCAGTGACCGCGGCGCGCTCGGCGGTGCCGCCCTTCTCAACCACATGTTCCATCAAATGCACCAAATCACTCGCCACCCGGGGATCCATGACTCGCTGCCCGGGGACCGGGCCTGAAGTCTTTTCAAAAGAGATCGGACGCTTGATACCCCCTGCGCCGATGGTGGCGTAGGCATGCGCCAGCTGCAGCGGCGTGACCGACAAACCGTAACCGTGCGACAAGGTCGCAATGCCGATGGGACGCCAGTGTGCGAAGTTGCTGAGCATGCCAGCCGACTCGCCCGGGTAGCCGCTTCCCGTGACCTGGCCGAACCCCAGTCCGGTCAAGGTGCTCCAGATCTGCTCGGGTTGCAGCGACAGCGCGATTTTCGCAGTACCCACGTTGCTGGACTTGGCCAGAATGGTGGCGAGGTCAATCACCCCTAAATTGTGTTCGTCCTCCTCCATTTTCGTGCCGACTTTGAAATATCCGGGGGAGGTATCGACGACACTGTCGGGCTTGTACTGTCCTGAGGCGAGCGCCGCCGCAATGATGAAGGGCTTTATGCTCGAGCCGGGTTCGAAAATATCGGTGGCGGCGCGATTGCGATACAAGCTGGGTTTCAACTGCTCGCGATCGTTCGGGTTATACGAAGGCTGATTCACCATGGCCAGCACTTCGCCGGTATCCACATCGATCACGACCACCGAACCGGCATGCGCGTGATATTCCTGCATCGCGGATTTCAATTCTCGATAAGCGAGGTACTGAATGCGCAAATCGATGCTGGTGACCAAGTCGCGCCCCGGACGTGCCTCGCGGACGCTGTCCACGGCCTCCACGGAGTTGCCATGCGAATCCCGGATCACGCGCTTGGCGCCGTCCTGACCCATCATTAACTGATCGAAGGCGGACTCAAGGCCTTCCTGACCCTTATCATCCACGGTGGTGAATCCGACCACATGCCCGGTCACTTCGCCGGCCGGATAATAACGACGGTACTCGCGCAGCAAGTACACGCCGGGAATGTCCAAGTCTCTAACGTGTGCGGCCTGCTCGGGCGGCATGTGCCGCTCCAAGTAGAGAAACTCGCGATCCAAATTGCTGGTAATGCGGCGCGCCAGCACCTGCTGGTCTTCCTTGAGCACGCGGGCGAGCTTCGGCAATTGATCGATGTTGTCGTTCAACTCCTGCGGATTGACCCAGATGCTGTCCACCGGGGTGCTCACCGCCAGCTGCTCGCCGTTGCGATCCGTGATGGCGCCGCGATGCGCCGAAATCTTCACCGTGCGCATGGAGCGCTCATCGCCTTGGTGCGCAAGGAAGCCGTGCTCGACCAACTGCAACTCCACCGCGCGCGCGGCCAAGCCCATGGCGCCAAGCACCACCAGACCCAACACCACCGCTGAGCGCCAGCGGTAGCTTTTGGCCTGCGTGTCGTTGTCGCCGGCGCGTGATTTCACTGACGCACGATCCGCACGTCTTTGGTCTGCGGCAGGCTCATCTGCAACTTGGCGTTCGCGACGCGCTCAACGAAGGCATGCGAGGACCAGTAACTCTGTTCTATTTGCAGCCGGCCCCATTCGATATCCAAGGCATCTCGCTCGGCATTGAGCTTCTCGAGCGTGGCGAAGGTTGCCCGCGACTTGTGCCGGGCATAGATCACCTGCACCGAGGAGCCCAAGACGGCGAACCACAACACGGGAAGCACGAGCGGCAAAAAACGGCGGTATTTCATGCGGCGATTCCTTGATCGAGTCGTTCGGCCACGCGCAGGCGGGCGCTGCGTGCGCGGGGATTGGCATCGGTTTCTGCTGCGTCGGCTTCGATGGATTTCCCGACCAGGGCGAGCTTCGGCCGCACATGCGCCGGAATCTCCGGAAAACCGGCATACATGGGATCGACGGTCGAATGGCGCCGCATGAATTGCTTGACCATGCGGTCTTCCAGCGAATGGAAGCTGATCACGGCCAGGCGTCCGTGTGGCGCTAAACGCTCCAATGCGATATTCAGCGCCAGCTCCAACTCCTTGAGTTCGCCATTGACGTGAATACGCAGCGCTTGGAAGACGCGCGTTGCAGGATGCTTTCGTTCTTTGCTTTTCGCGACCCGAGCGATCATTTCCGCCAGCTGCAAGGTGCGTTCGAACGGCTTCTCGGCACGATCTTCAACGATGGCGCGCGCGATGCGCGGCGCGAAGCGCTCCTCGCCGTACTCGCGAAAGATGCGGATCAATTCGCCGAGCGGCGCGGTGTTCACGACATCGGCCGCGCTCATGCCCTCGCCCGCGCTCATGCGCATGTCCAAAGGTCCGTCCTGCATGAAGCTGAAGCCGCGCGCGGCATCGTCGAGCTGCGGCGAGGAGACGCCCAAGTCGAACAGGATGCCGTCGAATTTAAGACCCGGCTCCAGTTGATCGGCGCATTCGGCCAGCGAGGAGAATCGCGCCAGGAAAATCGTCACTCGGGGATCATCGGCGAAGCGGGCTTTGGCGGCGGCGACCGCCGCGGGGTCACGATCGAGGCATAGCAACCGGCCATTCGCGATGAGCTGTTCCAATATCGCCCCTGCATGTCCGCCGCGACCATAAGTGGCATCACAGTAGGTGCCGCTTTTCTGTACGTTCAACGCTGCCAATGCCTGAGCCAACAGGACCGGTGCGTGAACCCCCGCAATGTCTTGCACCGTGCCGACCGGTTACAAAGACAGTGATTCAAGTTCGGCGGGCAAATCGGTCGGACTGTCAGGGCTTGCCAGCCACTCGTCCCGCCGTTCGTTCCACCGGGTTTCATCCCACAATTCGAAGCGCAAACCCTGGCCCACCAGCATGGCGTCCCGGGTCAGCAAGCCGTATTCACGCAGGTTGGCCGGCAGCAGGATCCGCCCGTGGCTGTCCAGCTCAAGGTCGGTTGCGTGACCCACCATCAAGCGTTGCAGACGCCTCACTTGGGGATTCAGCGACGGCAATTTCATCAATTTCCGTTCCACGTCTTCCCAATCCGGCAGGGGGTAGATGAGCAAGCACTGATCCTTGTCGACCGTGACCACCAAATTGCCACCGCAGCGCTCTTGCAGCCGCTCTCGGTACCGGGTGGGCATCACCATCCGGCCTTTTGCATCGAGAGTTAATTTATTGGCGCCCCGGAACATCATTTCATGGGTCTGGCGACCCACTCTCTCCCACAATTTCCCACCGACGGTCATGATATGGAGGGCCAGGGGGCGCGTCAACGGGTTAAGTTAAAAAAACCTCGTACCGACAGTGACTTAGGTCACATTTTGGGGTCACCGAAGACTCTCATACAGGTACCATGAGGCGAATCAACTGGTTAGAGGGATATGCTAACCAAGTAGGCGAGCGGCACAAATCGCGATCATCGGCGAACGTCGCTGAACAAGAGCTTAAAATGCACTCTTCTATTGTAGGCGGTGCGCTGCTTTGGGGCAAAGGGCGGATTTTCTTCGGAAGTTTCAAAAGACCTAAACGTTGACCGATAGCGCAGTCAGGCGAGGCATGGTTATCGTAGTTTCGATTGTATTTGCGTCGCGGCGCGTGGAGCTTTTCTCGAGGACGGTACGGTTATTCTGGCGCTACTTCTCTTAACAGCCGCGTCGTTACTGTCGGCTATAGGAGCCATCTCCGTGCATGGCATCGCAGTACGAACATGCATACGCCGAGTCTTTGTATTGGTGATGAATCTTAGCCCGTGGACGAGTGGCATTTCGCTCAAGGAATTCTCGACTCTTGAGACCTTCCTCGCCGCTTGGTTCTTAAGTTTTATTATTTTCGGCATGGCGTTTTTAGCGCTCGCGTCGCACGTGCTTTCAGCCTTCCGTCCGCATTGAAGAAAAGAGTCGGCCGTTAAGCCGGGTTCTGTCGTGGACAGTCATTCCTCTGGCATACGCGTCGCCGCGCAGCTCAAGCGACCTACCCGGAAGCCTGTATGTGGGCCACACACTGCAGCCTAAAGCGGCTGCTTGCCTCCCTATTTGGTCTTGCTCCAGGTGGGGTTTGCCATGCCGTTGGTGTTGCCACCCGCGCGGTGCGCTCTTACCGCACCATTTCACCCTTACCGGCGCCGCTTGCGCGGCACGTAGGCGGTATCTTTCTGTTGCACTTTCCGTAGGCTCGCGCCTCCCAGGCGTTACCTGGCACCGTACCCTATGGAGCCCGGACTTTCCTCCATGTGCTTACGCACACAGCGACTGTCTGGCCGACTCTTGGAGCGCACCATACGCAGAACTGGCCGCTATTGCGAGGCGGACTGCTGTTTGAGCACCAGAGCCCTTTTGTAGGCCTCATTGTCGCGCGCACCGGTAATTTGCGCCGCGAGGGACGCTGCTTGTTTTAAGGGGAGTTGCGCCAGCAACGCTTTGAGCGCCTTATCCAGCAAAGCATCGTAGCCCTCCCCGGCCGCTTCCATCGCTGGCGCCCCGGCGACGATGAGCACGATCTCGCCACGCGAAAAATCACTATCGCTTTGCGTCAGGATCTGCAATTCACCGAGGGAGGCGCGATAAGTGGTTTCGTGCAGCTTGGTCGTCTCGCGCACCACCGCGGCCTGGCGCGCATCGCCGAAAACAACGGCGCAATCCTCGATCGCTTCGGCGATGCGATGCGGCGACTCGTAGAACACCAAGGTGCGCGGCTCATCGGCCAATGCCTCCAAGCGTTGTCGTCGGGCACCACCGCGCGCCGGCAAAAAACCTTCAAAGCAAAATCGGTCGGTCGGCAGCCCTGCGATCGATAAAGCAGCAATCGCTGCGCACGGACCCGGTATGGCGATGATTTCAATGCCCGCTTGCGCCGCGGCACGCACCAACTCGAAACCCGGATCACTGATGGCCGGCGTTCCCGCGTCGCTGACCAGCGCCACCGAATCACCGTTCTGCAATCTTGAAATTATTTCAATCGATCGCGTGCTCTCATTGTGTTCATGCAGCGAAAGCTGCGGCGTGCGAATCTCGAAATGCTTGAGCAACACGCCGGTGTGACGGGTATCTTCCGCGGCAATCCACTGACAGGCCTGCAATGTCTCCTTCGCGCGCGTCGAGAAATCTCCTAAATTTCCGATTGGCGTCGCAACCACGTACAGCCGACCCACTGCCGCCACTTTTGTCACTTATAATCCGCGTCCATGTTTGAAGATCCAGGAGCTTAAGGGTATGGCAGCGATGTCTCGACGTCCACGGCTCGCGCTGTATGCCGCGCTGCTGCTGTCTTTGCTCACCGTGGCCTGCAGCTTGGTCAAGCCCACTGAAGAGCCCTCCGACGCCCAAGATCGCGCGTTGCGTCTGGCCCGGGAGGGTAAGCACGCCGAAGCCGCCAAGGCCTACGCGGATCTCGCGGTGCAATTTCCGGGCGACAACGACAACTATCAATTGCTGTCCGCCGAGCAATCGGTGAGCGCCAACAACTTGCCCGCGGCGAAACAGGCATTGGCCGCCGTGTCTCCGGAGGCTCGCAGCAAATTGCCGGTGGAACGCGCCTTGGTGACCGCAGAGGTCGCCTACGCGGACAATGATGGCGCGACCGCCATCCGTGAGCTTGATTCGATTCCAGTGCCCACCGCGCCTGAGCAGGCGCAGAACTACTACTGGATTCGGGGCTTGAGCGCCTTCATGACCGGCCATCCGTTCGAGGGCACGCGAGCCTTGGTTGAGCGCGAGCGCTATCTGAACGATCCCACCACACTGAAAGCCAACCGTGATGAGCTGTACGCCAAGCTGCGCGTGGCGGCCGAAAAAGGCCAGTCGCTCAAACCTGCGCAAAAAACCGACACCGTAGTGATGGGTTGGCTGGATTTGGCACCGGTGGCCGTGCAGCTGGAGCGCGACCCCATGCGCGCGTCGGCCGCGTTGGACAATTGGCGCCGTGCCTATCCGCAGCATCCGGCCAACGACAGCGTGTTGGTCGCGGCGCAAACGCAGATCACCGTCGCCACCGAATTTCCGGATCAAATCGCCCTGCTGCTGCCGCTGTCGGGGCGCGCCGAATCCACCGGTGCCGCGGTGCGCGACGGCTTTATCGCCTCCTATCTTGAGCAGGATCCAGCCAAGCGGCCGCGCCTCAAGATTTATGACGTCGCCGCCGAACCCATTGCCGCGGTGTACAACCGCGCCATCGCCGATGGCGCCGGCTTTATCGTCGGTCCCTTAACCAAGGAGGACGTGGCCGCCATCGCCCCGTTGAGCGCCGGCAAAACGCCCGTGTTGGCGCTGAATTTCTTGAGCGATACGGTAAGTCCGGCGCGAAACTTCTATCAGTTCTCGCTGCTGCCGGAAGATGAGGCGCGCGTGGTGGCGCGGCGCCTGGCCTCGGATGGCCGCTTGAATGGCGTGGCCATCGTCGCCAGCGGTGAATACGGCAACCGGGTGCTCGCGGCCTTCACCGATGAATTGAAGCGCCAGGGCGGCAACCTGCTCGATGCGGCGCGGTACGATCCCTCGCAGCCGGACTTCTCCGACATCATCAAGCAGGTTCTGCAGGTGCGAACGGAAAAAATTCCGGGCCAGACCAAGGTTGATCGCAACACCCCCGCCACGCATCGCAGCGATGCCAACTTCGTGTTCATTTCCGGTTCGGCCGCCGCCGCGCGGCTCATCATGCCGCAGCTGCGCTTTCACTACGCCGGCGATGTGCCGGTGTACTCCACGCCCGACGGCTTCGATCCGGATGCGACTGCGAACTCAGACATCGATGGCATGATTTTCCCCGACATGCCGTGGATGGTGTCGAGCGATGCGGTGACCGCGCAGATCCGCGACGGCGTGCGCGGCGCGTGGCCTACCAAAACTGCGCGGCGCGATCGCCTGTATGCCTTCGGCTTCGATGCCTATCGATTGTTGCCGACGCTGCAGGCCAAAGTGCCGGCGGGCGATATCGCCGGCGTGACCGGACAGCTGCACATCGATGAACACAATCGGATACGCCGTGAGCTGTCCTGGGCGCAGATCAAGGGCGGTCAGCCGACCGGCCTGTGAGATCGCGCGGCGGCAGTTGCCGCGTTCCACCCACCGGCAACAAGAAAAAATCCTGCGCGGCCACGCCCTTGGCCTCGCGCGCCGCTGCGAGTAAGTGCAGCGGCTGATCGAGCGGGTCATCGGCCAGCGCGAAGGTGCCCCAGTGCACGCCCAAGCTGCGCTTCGCGCCGAGATCCAGGTGCACCTGCACGGCGTCATCCAAATCCACGTGCTGCTCCTTCATGAACCAGCGCGGCAGACAGGCACCGACGGCAATCAATGCCACATCGAAGCCGCCGCCCAATGGCGCCGTCTGGCGGGCCGCGAAATACTGGCGCGTGTCGATGAAGTCGCGGCTGTAGCCGGTATCACCGCTGAAAAACCAATGAAACTGCGGACCGAACACCGACCAGGCGCCCCACAGCGTCCTGTTGCGATCACTCAAGGAACGACCCGACCAATGCTGCGCCGGCGTGAAATAAAAATCGCTGCCGGCATGCGTGTGCGCGTCCCACCAATCGAGCTCCACGGCATGGGTGATGCCCAAGCTTTTGAGCCAGGCCTTTAATCCAAGGGGCACGAGAAATAACGGCGGGCCGCCGGCTTGCCGGCTCAATTCCACGATGCTCGGGCGGTCCAAGTGATCGTAATGATTGTGCGATACCACCACCACATCGATATGCGGCAAATCCCCGACCGCAATCCCCGGCGGCTGCGCACGCTTAGGCCCCGCAAAACTTACCGGCGAGACCCGCTGCGAGAACACCGGGTCAGTGAGCACGTTCAGGCCATTGGCTTGTACCAAGGTCGAGGCATGCCCAATCCAGGTGGTCGCCGGAATCATTTGCGAACCGGCACTGGCATTGCGGCCAATGAACTCCAAATCGGGTGGCTGCTGCGGGATAGGTAGCGTGGGTGGCGGCGGCAGGCGCTGGCGAAAGCGGTCGACCTGCCAGCGCAGCAGGTCGCGAAACGATTTGGTAACGCTGCCGACGTAATTGTTGGTGAAGCCCTGCGGCGTGTGATGCGGTTTTGCCATCGCGTAAGTCTACCCTTGAGGCAGATATGGCGCGTGCGGCATGTGCTTGGGCCCACTCATGCTAATGGCCATGACCGATCCTCGCATGCAACGCGGCCTCGATTGCGAAACCTTGGCAGTGGAGCATTTACAACGCGCCGGCGTTGAGATCCTGGCGCGCAACTTACGCTGCCGCTTGGGCGAGCTCGACATCGTCGCGTGGCAAGGCGGGGTGCTGTTGATCGTGGAAGTGCGTCAGCGCACGTGCAGCCAATTCGGCGGCGCCTTGGGCTCGGTCACTTGGCGTAAGCAGCGCAAGATCATTCGCGCCACGCAATACTTTCTCATGGGACATCGCGAGTGGCGCGCGCACGCCATGCGTTTCGATGTGATTGCCATCGAAGGCGCGCCGGACGGCGCGCATCGGATTGAATGGGTGCGCGGCGCGTTTCGCGCCTGAATCAACGAGCTACTTGACCACCTGCAGCTTCGGACGCTTCGAGGGCGTGGTCGGCGGCTGGGCGGTGGGCCCCGCGGGCGGCGAATCGGTTGGATCGGGATCGGCATCGCCTTCCGGGAAAATCATGCCTTGGCCGGTCTCGCGCGCGTAAATGCCCAAAATGGCACGCACCGGCACCATCACGGCGAATCCCACGCCCCCGAACCGGGCCTCGAAGCTGACGAAGTCGTTGCCGAGCTTCAGCAGCTGCGTGGCGGAAAAACTCACGTTGAGCACGATCTTGCCGTCTTTGACGTATTGGCGCGGCACGGTCACGCCCTCGGCGGCCGCATCCACCACGATGTGCGGGGTTTCGCCGCTATCGGAAATCCATTCGTGCAAGGCACGCAGCAGGTAAGGTCGCCGCGGTTTCAATGACGCATGTCCTTTTCAGCCTCGGTCAGACAGGCACGGAAGGTCGAGCGCGCAAAAATAGAATTCATGTACTTGGTGATGGGCATGGCCTGCACCGGTAACTCAATGCCATAACTCGGCAGGCGCCACAGGATGGGTGCAATGCTGGCATCGACCAGCGAAAACTCATCACTCAGGAAAAACGGCTTGGCCTTGAACACTTCGGCGCTGGCGCAGATGGCCTCGCCCAACACCTTGCGGCTGTGCTCGGCAGTCTTGCTGGAGGGATCGAGTTCGATGTCGTGGGCCAGCGCGTACCAATCGCGCTCGACGCGATACAAGGCGACTCTAAATTGAGCCCGCGTGACGGGATCGATGGGCATCAAGGGCGGGTGCGGAAAGCGTTCATCCAGATACTCGATGATGACGCGAGAGTCGTATAACACGAGGTCCCGATCCACCAAGGTCGGCACGCTTTGATACGGATTCAGATCGATCAAATCTTCCGGCAGATCCTTTGGGTCCACATCGATCAGTTCGATGGTGATGCCCTTTTCAGCCAGCACCAGGCGCGTGCGATGACTCCACGGATCGGTGGCCGCAGAAAACAGAGTCATCACCGAGCGGCGTGCCACTAACGCGGTCTCCTTAACGTCAGTGGACGTCCTTCCAATATTCTTTTTTCAGTAGGTAGGCGAATACGAAAAATACCAACAAGAACAGTATGACGAACACGCCCATCGACTGTCGCTTGGCCTTGACCGGTTCGCCGGCATAGTCCAAGAAATTGGCGATGTCGCGGACAAATTGATCATACTCCTCCGGCTTCATCGCGCCGGGAGACATTAGTTCGACGTCCACCAGCACCATTTTGGCGCTGTTATTGGCGTCCGGCTCATTCTTGAACACCGGCTTTTGTAAGCCCTGCAAACTGGCGAGCACGTCCGGCATCGCGGTATTCGGCAGGTAGAGGTTGTTTACGCCCCAAATTCTCGCATGGTCGACGTAATAGCCTTTCAAATAGGAATAGATGTAGTCGGGGCCGCGTTCCCGGCCAATCAATGAGAGGTCGGGCGGCTGCTTGCCAAACCAAGCCTCGGAATCGGTCTTCGTCATGGCGATATTCACGCCGTCGAACACCTTATCGCTTGTGAACATAAGATTCTTCACAAGTTCCGTGTCCGGAATGTGAAGGTCGGCGCCCATGCGGCTGTAGCGCACATATTTCAGCGAATGGCAGCCCGAACAGTAATTCATGAAATTACGTGCACCGCGCTGCAAGGACTCGACATTGTCGATGTCGGCCCCAGAGTGCTGCAGCTGCATGCCTTCCTCTTGAGCCGTGGCAACGCCGCTCGACAGGATCCCAATCGCAAGCAATACCCAGATCTTAATCATGCATCGTCACCCGCTCAGGCACCGGCTTGGTCTTATCCATCTTCGTATAGACAGGCATGAGGATGAAGAACAAGAAGTAGAGAACCGTGCAGATCTTGGCCAGGGTCGGATAAATGCCCGCCGGCGGCTTCAGGCCGCACACGGCCAGTGCCAGAAAGGACAGCACGAAGATGGTCAGGGCAATTTTATAGATCGGACCTTTGTAGCGGATCGACTTGACCGGCGAGCGATCCAGCCACGGCACCAAGAACAATATCAGCACCGAGGCGCCCATCACCATCACGCCCCACACCTGCGTGCCGGCGAAGGACGGTACCGCGCGCAACATGGCGTAGAACGGCGTGAAGTACCACACCGGCGCGATGTGCGGTGGGGTCTGCAAGGGATTGGCGGGCTCGAAGTTCGGCGCTTCCAAGAACAAGCCGCCGAAGGTGGGCACGAAGAAAATGATGCCAAAGAAAATCAGCAGGAAGCCGGCGATGCCGACCAGATCCTTCACCGTGTAGTAGGGGTGGAAGGGAATGCCATCCAAAGGATGGCCGTCCGGTCCTTCGTTCTTGTGAATCTCGATGCCATCGGGATTGTTCGATCCGACCTCATGCAGCGCCATCAGATGCGCGATCACCAGGAACACCAACGCCAAAGGCAAGGCCGCCACGTGTAGGGCGAAGAAGCGGTTCAAGGTGGCATCGGCGATGTAGTAGTCGCCGCGAATCCATTCGACCAAGGCGCCGCCCACCACGGGAATGCTGCTGAACAACGAGACGATTACTTGCGCGCCCCAATAGCTCATATTGCCCCAGGGCAGCACATAACCCATGAAGGCCTCGGCCATCAGCAGCAGGAAAATCAGGCAGCCGAAAATCCAGATCAGTTCACGCGGCTTGCGCGCCGATCCGTACAACAGCGCGCGGAACATATGCAGATAGATGACGATGAAGAACGCCGATGCACCGGTTGAGTGCATGTAGCGGATCAGCCAACCCCACTCCACATCGCGCATGATGTATTCGATCGAGGCAAAGGCTTCGGCCGACGACGGCTTGTAGCTCATCGTCAGGAATATGCCCGTGATCAATTGATTGGCCAGCACCACCAGCGACAACACGCCGAAGTAGTACCAAAAGTTGAAGTTCTTCGGCGCGTAGTACTCCGCGACCTGCTCCTTCCACATCTTGGTCAGCGGGAACCGCTGATCGATCCAACCAACCAATCCTTTGCCGGAGCCGGCGGATTCAGGTGCTAAGGCCATCTCTTACCTCTTCCTTACGAGACTGTTTTGGGGGCGTCGTCGACGCCAATCGAAATGCGGGTGTTTGCGCTGATGGCATACGGCGGCACCGTCAAATTCTTGGGCGCCGGCATGCTTTTGAACACTCGACCCGAGATGTCGTACTTCGAGCCGTGGCACGGGCAGTAGAACCCGCCCGGCCAATTGGCGCCGAGGTCCGCGCCGGCCACCTGAAACGAGTTATTCGGTTCGAATGCACCGAGCGGCGAACATCCAAGATGCGTGCACACGGCCAAACCCACCCAAAATTCAGGGTCGCGCGCCCGCGCGGCGCCCGTCGATTTGATGTAGGCCGGCTGCTCGGAATTATCCGACTGAGGATCGGCCAGCATGGCGTCGTGATTGCCCAACCCGTCAACCACCGCCTTGGCTCGGCGAACGATGAACACGGCCTGGCCGCGCCACACCACTTTCATCATCTGTCCAGATTCCAACTTCGAGGCGTCAACTTCGACCGGCGCGCCCAGCGCCTTGGCCCGTGCGCTCGGCTTCCACGAGGCGAGAAATGGCACTGCGACAAAAGCCACGCCGATGGCTCCGGTCCCTACCGTGGCGACCGTCAACAACCGGCGCCGGCTATGATCAACCTCATCACTCATTCATTCGCCCTCGAAAATTGTTGACAAATCTTCACGTGAAGCCCTGCAGAGGCAGTGTTTCCGAAAGAATATTGGGAGCGCATTATACACAGTTCAGCGAACACCCTTTAAGGTCGGCGTAATGCGGAACACTCGCGTGTTCGTGTTTTTTTTGATTCGAGCAGTCGTGGTCGGTCTCGCCGTCGCATTTCTCGTGGTCTGGTGGAATCCCACATTGCTCGGCGCCCGCACCACAACACCGCCAGTGCAACCCGCATCACTGGCAGCCACGGCACCGGGCGTCGCTACGCCGGGCGTCGCAACTCCGGCCGCCGCGCTGCCTGCGGCCACCTCCGGTGATCCCGCTCCCATCATCATGACGAGTTTTGCCGATGCGGTCGCCAAAGCCGCGCCCGCCGTCGTCAACATCTACACCGCACGCGTCATCACCGAACGCACCCAAGCTACTCCATTGAACCAATTTTTTGGCGACTATTGGCCTAATTATCGCCGCCGCATCGAACGCAGCTTGGGCTCGGGCGTCATTGTCGATGGCAAGGGCACCATCGTCACGAATCAACATGTCATCGCCCAGGCCGACTCCATCCGCGTACAACTCGCCGACGGCCGCATTGCAGAGGCCACCGTCATCGGCCAGGACCCGGATACTGATATTGCCATCCTGGGCTTGGGATTAGGCAATTTACCGGTCATGCCGCTCGGTCGCTCCGACACATTGCGTGTCGGCGACATCGTGCTCGCCATCGGCAACCCGTTCGGCTTGAGTCAAACGGTCACGCAGGGCATCGTCAGCGCCACCGGGCGCGGCCAGTTGGGGCTCGCTACATTCGAAAATTTTATTCAAACGGATGCAGCCATCAATCTAGGAAATTCGGGCGGTGCGCTGATTGACGCCCGCGGCGATTTGGTCGGCATCAACACCGCCGTGCTCAACCGCAATTATGGCGGTCCCGAGGGCATTGGCTTCGCCATTCCCGTCAATCTGGTGCGCGGCGTCATGGAGCAAATTCTCACCGTGGGCCATGTGGTGCGCGGCTGGCTCGGCTTCGTACCGCAGGACTTGACCGATGAGCAGGCGGCGCAAATCGGCGCCCGCTCCGGTGCAGCGCAGGGCGGCAATGGCATCAACAGCGGCGTGGTGGCGGTGGCGAATATCTTGGTGAAGAGTCCGGCCTACGAAGCCGGGGTGCGTCCGGATGATCTCATCACCGCGGTGGGCGGCGAGGAGGTGCACAGCGCGCAGGAACTGGTGAGTCGCATCGCCGCGCTGAAACCCGGATCGCAGGTGGAGATCGAAGGCCGCCGCGGCCGCGAGTCGTACAAGATCAAGCTCACGGTGCTCGAGCGCCCCACCCGCCAGGCGCCGCCCGCACCGCGCCAATAAAATTTACGGCGTGCGGCGAATTTTCGCGCCCAGCTGCTGCAGCTTCTCCTCGATCGCCGCATAGCCGCGATCGATGTGGTAGATGCGCTCGATATCCGTCTTGCCGTCCGCCACCAACGCCGCCAGCACCAAGCTCGCCGAGGCGCGCAAGTCCGTGGCCATGACCGGGGCGGCGGTCAACCGCTCGACGCCGTTGATGATGGCGGTGTTGCCTTCAAGACGAATCTCCGCGCCCATGCGCCGCATCTCCAGCATGTGCATGAAGCGATTTTCGAAAATCGTTTCGACGATGGTACCCACGCCATTCGCGACGGTGTTGAGCGCGGCGAACTGCGCTTGCATATCGGTGGGAAACGCCGGATACGGCGCGGTGCGAATGTCCACGGCTTTCGGCCGCCGGCCGCGCATGTCGACTTCGATCCACGTGTCGCCGACGTCAAGCTTCGCGCCCGACTCCTGCAACTTGGCGATCACCGCGTCCAGATGATCGGGCCGCGTGTTCTTGACACGAATATGTCCGCCGGTGATGGCGCCCGCCACCAGATAGGTGCCCGTCTCGATGCGATCCGGCAGCACTTCATAGGAGGTGCCGTTCAAGCGCTCCACGCCCTGGATCACGATGCGATCGGTGCCGGCACCCTTGATTTTCGCGCCCATGGCAATCAAAAAATCCGCAAGGTCCACGACCTCGGGTTCGCGCGCGGCATTTTCCAACACGGTCTCGCCGTCGGCCAGCGTCGCCGCCATCATCAAGTTCTCGGTGCCGGTGACGGTCACGGTCTCGAGCACCAATCTTGCGCCTTTGAGCCGGCCGGCCCGGGCTTTGATATAGCCATTCTCTATATGGATGTCCGCGCCCATGGCCTGCAGGCCTGCCACATGGATGTTTACCGGCCGCGCACCGATGGCACAGCCGCCGGGCAAGGACACATCGGCCGCGCCGTAACGCGCCAGCAAGGGACCCAACACCAGGATGGAGGCGCGCATGGTTTTCACCAGCTGATAGGGCGCGAAATATTCCTTGATGGTGGAGGAATCCACTTCGATGCGCATTTTCTCATCGATGGTCACCGAGACGCCCATGCGTCCGAGCAACTCGATCATGGTGGTGACATCTTGAAGATGCGGCACATTGGAGACCGTCACCGGTCCGTCGGCCAACAGACATCCCGCTAAAATAGGCAGAGTCGCATTCTTCGCGCCCGAGATGCGGATCTCGCCCTCGAGGGGGATTCCGCCTTGAATCTGTAGCTTATCCACGTCCCTGCCTTGAATATTCTTCCGGGGTAAACACTTGCAACGCCAGTGCATGGATCTCATTGCCCACGGCGGCGCCCAAGGTCGAATACACCATCTGATGGCGCTGCACGGCGCGCTTACCGACGAAGGCCGGCGCCACCACGACGGCTTCAAAATGGACGTTGTCCGAACTGCTAACCACTGCCTGACTGCCGGCGAGGCCTTCCTCGATCAGCAACGCTACCTGTTGTGCATTCATGCCTGCTCCTCGAAATTGTTACCAGCATACGCGGTATCATTCGCATATGAATTCCGGCTTCAGCGACGATAGTCTGGTCGAACTCGGCCGCCAGGCGCTCACCATCGAAATCGATGGATTGCGCGCGCAGCTACCGCGCTTGGGGGTGGATTTTGCACGCGCTTGCCGCATTTGTCTTAACTGCCGTGGACGGGTGGTGGTTACCGGCATGGGCAAGTCCGGACATATTGGCGGCAAGATCGCCGCCACGCTGGCGAGCACTGGCACGCCCTCGTTTTTCGTGCATCCGGGCGAGGCCAGTCATGGCGATGTGGGCATGATCACCCGCGACGATGTGTTGCTGGCCCTGTCGAATTCCGGCGAGACCGCGGAAATTTTGACCATCCTGCCGGTGATCAAGCGCTTGGGCGTGCCGCTGATTGCCTTCACCGGCAACGATGACTCGGCGCTCGCGGGGCTAGCCACGGTGCATTTGAATATCGGCGTGCCGGCCGAGGCCTGTCCCTTGAATCTTGCGCCGACGGCCAGCACGACCGCCGCACTGGCCGTGGGTGATGCGCTGGCGGTGGCCTTGCTCAAAGCGCGGGGCTTTACCGAAGAGGATTTTGCGCGTTCGCATCCGGCCGGCAATTTAGGCAGGCGTCTACTGTTCGTGCGCGATGTAATGCGCAGCGGCGAGCACATCCCCAAAGTACACGCCGATACCAAGATGATCGACGGGCTGATGGAAATCACTTCTAAAGGGTTAGGCATGACCGCCATCGTCGATGCGGAGCAACGCATGCTCGGCGTGTTCACCGACGGCGATTTGCGGCGCGCATTGGATCGCTCCGCGGACCTGCACACCACGCCCATGGATCAGGTGATGACGCGCAATCCGAAATCCGTACAGCCCGGCACCTTGGCCGCCGAGGCGGTGCACCTGATGGAAGCGCACCGCATTACCTCGTTGATCGTCACCGATGACAATCACACGGTGGTCGGTGCACTCAATGTCCACGATCTGCTGCGCGCCGGTGTGATTTGAGCGCCCGTAAACCGACGCCCTTAGCCAAGATCGACTTGCTGGTGCTCGATGTGGACGGTGTGTTGACCGACGGCCGTTTGTATTTCGGCGCGAAGGGCGAGGCGCTGAAGGTGTTTCATGTGCGCGATGGCCATGGCATCAAGCTGCTGATAAGCGCCGGCGTCCAAGTGGCCGCCTTCAGCGGCCGGCGTTCGGCGGCCGTGACGGTACGCATGCGGGAACTCGGCGTGGCGCACGTGGTGCAAGGCTGTCGCGACAAAGTTGCCGCTCTGCAGCGTTTGACCCAACGCATGAAATTAAATCCCTTGAGTTGCGCCTGCATTGTCGATGACACGCCGGATCTGGGATTGATGTCCGCCGTGGGCTTCGCCGCGGCGGTGGCGGATGCGCATCCGGTGGTGCTGTCGGCGGCGCATTGGGTGTCGAGCGTGCCCGGCGGCCACGGTGCGGTGCGTGAGTTGTGCGACGCGCTGCTGCGTGCGCGCCATGGAGCGCGCCGATGATATTTCGCGTGTTTACCGTGCTCGCATTGATTGCACTGGCCATCAGCACTTGGATTTTGAGTTCGCCGGCGCATCGGCCCACCTCGGTGACGCCGTCGGAGAAGTCCGATTTGCCGGGCTATTACTTGAAGAATGCCGTCATGACGGATTTCGACGCCGCAGGCGCTCCTGGCCTGCGCATTGAAGCCGAGCGCATCGATCAGGTCGATCACGGCAAAGAAGTCTTGCTGTCGAACGTCAAGGTGGAATACCTGGCGCCGGGCGGTCAAACCTGGACCATGGTCGGCGACACCGCCCATGTGCAGCCTGGCGGGAATATCGTCGACGCCGCCGGGCATGTCCGCCTGGAGGGCGCGCCGTCACCCTCGAATCCGACGCCGGCCATCATGCATGCCGACACCATGTCTTATGATGTACCGAACGGCATCGCCACCTCGAAAGGCGATGTGCGCATCGACTTCGGCCGGCATTACCAGACGGCTCATGGCCTCACCGCGAATTTGAAAGATCAAACCATACGCCTAGAATCGAAAGTGAATGGCCGCTTCCACCCGTAAATCTGTTCAGCTGGTTCAGGCGTGCCTATGCGCGTGGGCGTTGGCCGCTGCCGTTGCGGCGCAGGCCGCGAGCCTTTTGCCCAAGCCCTCCCAGCAGCCCATCGATGTGACGGCGCAGTTCGAGGAAGTGGACGGCAAGAACAAGACGATTTTTCTGCGCAAGGTGCGCATCGCCCAGGGCAATATGACCTTGACGGCGGATACGGGCCAAGCCAACGGTACGGGCGTGGAGAACGCCTTCGATAACAGCGTCTGGGTGTTCAAGGGCGCGGTCCACGTCACCATGGAAACCGGCTCCATGAATTCGGACGAAGCTCAGGTCACCTTCACCAACAAGGTGTTGAGCAAGGCGGTCGTGACCGGTCGCCCGGCGACTTTCCAGCAAAAGATCCCTAAATCCGACAAGACCGCCACCGGCCACGCCGACAGCATCGATTACGATGTGACCAAGGGCTTGGTGCATTTGAACCACGACGCGTACCTGAACAATGGCCAGGTGGAAGTTCACGGCGAATCGCTGAAATACGACGTGGCCCGCCAGGTCTCATCGGCCGAGGCGGCGGATCAGGATTCACAGCGCGTGCACTTCGTCATCACCCCACCCCCGCCGAAATCGGACGCCAAGCCGGGCGTCGCTACGCCGGCGCCCGCACCCACGACCCCAGGGCCGGCCGCACCTAATCCATGAGTGTATTGCGAGCCCTGAGCCTCGCCAAAAGCTACAAATCACGGCAGGTATTGCGAGATTTGTCCCTGGAGGTGGAAAGCGGAGAAGTCGTTGGGCTGCTGGGCCCCAATGGCGCCGGCAAAACCACCGCCTTTTATATGATGGTGGGCCTCACCCGCTGCGAGCAGGGCGAGATCTTCCTCGACAACCGGGACATCAGCCGGCTGCCCATGCACCGCCGCGCCCAGCTGGGCGTGGGTTACCTGCCCCAGGAACCCTCGGTGTTCCGCAAGCTCTCGGTGGCGGACAACATCCTGGCTATTTTGGAGACCCGCCCCAAGCTCAATGGCGCGGGGCGGGCCGAGCGCCTCAAAGAGCTGCTGGGCGAGCTGCACATCGACCATGTGCGCGACAGCTTGGGCATGAGCCTGTCCGGCGGGGAGCGCCGCCGTGTGGAAATCGCCCGCGCCCTGGCGGCCGATCCGCGCTTTATGTTGCTGGATGAACCCTTTGCCGGCGTCGACCCCCTCTCCGTCGCCGATATTCAGCGGATAATCAAGCACTTGTCCGACAAAGGCATCGGCGTGCTGATAACCGATCATAATGTCCGGGAGACCTTGGGAATCTGCGGTAGAGCTTATATCGTCAGCCAAGGTACCGTCCTCGCGGCCGGTTCTGCGGACCAGATTCTTGCCAACCCGCAGGTCCGTGAGGTGTACTTGGGTCAGGATTTCAAACTGTAGGCTTGGATTTGAAAGAACTATGTTGAAGCCAAGTCTGCAGCTTCGCATCGGCCAGCAGCTCACCATGACGCCGCAACTTCAGCAGGCGATCCGGTTGTTGCAGCTGCCGTCATTGGACCTCCAGGCCCATGTGCGCGAAACGCTGGAAACCAATGTCATGCTCGAAGGCGAGGATGAGTCGGGCGATCTGCTTCCCGATGCCCTCCGCGAAGAACCGGTTCGCGTCGAGGAAAAGTATGCCGAACTCGATGGCAACACCACCCCCGTCGATCAGCGCGAGACGCCTGAGGTGGAGATTGCCGATGAGGCCTGGGGCGAGCAGACCAGCGGTCCGTCAGACACGCCTTGGTCGGGGGACGATGATCGCAGCAGTGATTTCAGCGACCAGCACGGTCAGACCTTGCAGGAGCAGCTGATCGAACAGCTCGAGCTCGCCAAGCTTTCGCCGGTGGACATGGCCATTGCGCATGTCATCACCGATGCCATCAATGACGACGGGTACCTCAAAGACGGGCTGGAAGAGATTCGCTTGAGCCTGCTGCCTGAGATCGAGGCCACCGAGGCCGATGTCGAGCGCGTCCTGGCCGCGGTGCAATCCTTGGAACCGGCGGGGGTGGCCGCCCGCAACCTGGGCGAATGTATCGCCTTGCAGCTGCGGCAGTTGGACCGCGACACGCCGGCGCGCGATATTGCCATTCGAGTGGCGCTGGAACACTTGGATCTGGTCGCCAATCAGCAGCTGGTGCTGCTGCGGCGGCAACTGCGCTGCAGTGAAAGTGATCTGGAAATGGCGCTGGCGCTGGTGCGCTCCTGTCACCCGCGCCCCGGCGCCGCGGTGAATCCGGCGCAGGCCGAATACGTCATTCCCGATGTGTTTGTGCGGCGCACCGAGCACGGTTGGACGGTGGAGATCAATCAAGCCACCGTGCCGCGCGTGCGCGTCAATCAGGGCTATGCCAACTTGATTTCACGCTCCCCCGATCACGCCATGCTGCGCACCCAATTGCAGGAAGCGCGCTGGCTGATGCGCAGCCTCGAGATCCGCAACGAAACCCTGATCAAGGTGGCGCGCTGCATCGTGCAGCGCCAGACCAGTTTCTTTGAGATCGGCGAGGAGGCCATGGAGCCGCTGATCTTGAAGGACGTGGCTGAGGCGGTCGAGATGCACGAATCCACCATTTCGCGCGTCACCACCGCCAAATACATGCACACGCCGCGCGGCGTGTTCGAATTTCGCTATTTCTTCTCCAGCCACGTGGCCGCGGCCGACGGCACCGAAATGTCCTCGATCGCCATCCGTGCCAAGATCAAGAAACTGATCTTGCAGGAGAACCCCGACAACCCGTGCAGCGACAGCAAGCTGGCGGAGATTCTTTCCCAGGAAGGCATCCCGGTGGCTCGCCGTACCGTCGCCAAATATCGCGAGGGCATGCAGATCGCTCCGTCCAATGAGCGGAAGCGAGCCGCGGCCCGCGCGTCTTAACGATTTAACCCAGAGTAGGAGTAAGCCTATGCAGCTCGATCTCAGCGGTCATCATGTGGAAGTCACCGATTCAATGCGCGCCTATGTCTTGAAGAAATTCGAGCGCATCTCACGGCATTTCGAACAACTCATCGACGTTCACTGCGTCCTCACGGTGGAGAAGACCCGTCACAAGGCCGAAGCGACGGTCATGCTGAGCGGCAACAAGATTTACGCCGACGCCACCGACACCAACATGTATGCCTCCATCGATGCGCTGGCCGACAAGCTCGACCGCTGCGTCAAGAAGCACAAAGAAAAAGCCTCCGACCATCACGCCGTTGAAGTCATCAAGGCGCGTGCTTCGCAATAAATGCGGCTGATCATTGTCAGCGGCTTATCCGGCTCAGGCAAAAGCGTCGCCCTCCACATGCTGGAGGACATCGATTTTTACTGCGTCGACAATATTCCCGCGGCATTGCTCAAACCATTCATTTCTCACACGGTACGCGGCATGGGGGACACCTATCCGCGTACCGCGGTGGGCTTGGACGCCCGCAATCGTCCCAATGAAATCGAAACCATTCCGGTGCTGGTCAATGAGCTGAAGCGCAGCGGCATCAGCTGTGATGTGCTGTACCTGCACGCCTCTGAAGAAGTGCTGCTGAAGCGCTACGCGGAAACACGCCGCAAGCACCCGTTGGTGACCGGTGAAATTGGCTTGCGCGAAGCCATCGCCTCGGAACGCCGGCTGCTCGAACCCATCATTGCGGCGGCGGACTTCGTCATCGACACCTCCCACATGGGCGTGCATGCGCTGCGCGAACTGATTCGCGAGCGTATCGACCGCCGCCGCGAGGGCCGGCTATCCCTGATGTTCGAATCGTTTGGCTTCAAACACGGCATCCCGGGTGATGCCGACTTCGTGTTCGATGTGCGCAGCCTGCCCAATCCCTATTGGGAAAGCGCACTTCGCGCCTTGAACGGCTGCGATTCTGCGGTGGTCGAGTATCTCGCCGGCTTCCCCGCAGTCGGTGTGATGCTGGCCGATTTGACCGCATTTCTGGAACGCCGCGTCGCCGAGTTCGCGCAGGCCAACCGCAGTTATCTCACCGTCGCCATCGGTTGCACCGGCGGCCAACATCGATCGGTGTACATCGCGGAGAAATTGGCCGAGCATTTCAAGAAGGCCTACCCGCAAGTCCTCACCCGTCACGATACTTTGCAAAAGAACCTAGGCACGCGTTAGCGGGCGCGCGATGAGCGAAAGCGCGGCGCCTGATCCAGCAGCAGGAACTCACGAATCTCCGCCGCCCTCGCCTGGGCATCGGCGTAGCCCAAGGCAATCAACTCGCGCGTGAAGCCGCGTTCGAACAACAAGTAACTGAGCAGCAAGGTGCTGGCGGAGTTGTTGGCGCCGAGCGTCCGCAGCAGTGCGCGCAACGAGCGCGGCAATTCACGGGAGTGCTTTTGCGCGATGGCATTCACATCCTGGGTCGGCGTCATCAGCAGCGTTTCGATCTGCCGCTTGCCGGAAGTCTCGTTGTAATTCTGGATGCGCTCGAGATCGGCTTGTAGCTGATCCATGAACAGCGAATCCAGCATGAAGCCGAACATCTGTCCGAAGGTGGGCTCGATGGGGGCGATCTTGGGCGATGCACCGGTGGACGGCGGGTCATTCACGCCGACGATGAACAGCCGCGTGGCGCCTAAGTGAATCGCAGGACTCAGCGGCGAGGTCTGGCGCATGGCACCGTCGCCGAAATAGG
>CAZZWE010000024.1:33782-39818 GCA_964657675.1 uncultured Steroidobacteraceae bacterium | reverse complement strand
TTCGCGGGCGTGAGCTCGAAAATGTTCGGAACGCTGACCTTCGGCCGCCAGAACGGTCTGATGCTCGACTTGTTGAACAAGTACGATCCTCAGCTGCAGGCCCAGGCGTTTTCGCCCATCGCGCTGTCCGGCACATCGGGCGGCTTGGGTGATACCCAGTCGAATCGCATCGACAATGCCATTAAGTATACGTACCAGTACGGTCCGGCACGTCTCGCCTTTATGCATGGCTTCGGCAGTGCTAGCTACGTACCGCAGTCCTCCAACGAAGTCACGTTGGGTGCCGATTACGCCGGTTTCTCGATCGATGCCTTGTACGGTCTGGTGCATGGTGAGGTGGCCGCCTCGTCGCTGAGTGCGGCGCAGGTCACCGCATTGAACGCCACGGTGCCTCTGCCTTCCTGGTCGATTTCGAATACGCTGGGTGCGACGATCTCGGATAACACCGGGTATTCGTTGCAGTTGAGCTATAACGCCAAGGACTACTTTCCGGTCAAGGTTTATGCCGGTTGGGAGCGCATCAAGTACAACAATCCTGCCCACACCGTTCCGGGCGGCAGCATCGACATCGGTGGATATCAGCTCGGCGCGGCTACCGCCACTAACATCGATGTCGACAATATCGTGAACAACACCGCCTACAATATTCAGAAGATATTCTCGATCTGGTGGACCGGTGTGCGCTACTCGGTCACGCCGGACTTCGATGTGACGGGGGCCGGTTACATGTACAACCAAAAGAGCTACAACGCCAACGGCTGCCGCAACGCCAGCGCTGGGTCTTGTGCCGGCGAGTTGCTGGATCTTTCGTTGGTGGCGGATTATCACTTCACCAAGCGTTTCGATTCTTACTTCGGCGTCAACTGGTCAATCGTCAAGAACGGCTTGGCCAACGGCTACCTGTACGACTCTGAATACAGCCCGATGTTGGGCGTACGCTATAATTTCTAGCGTTTAGTTGACTTCATTGCAGACCGAACGCGGTTCATGGTTAACGCCATGAACCGCGTTTTTGCATGAGCATCGGTCCCTGCCGCTCGATTGGCGTGCGCTTCAATTTCTAATCGGCAAATTTTCAACTCCTGACAGTTAGGAAACGGTCCAAGGCTTCGCGCCGTGGACCGTTTTTTTTTGACCGGCATGGCGCGCTCATTTGGAGGCGCAAGTCCCTTGCGCAGCCGACCCCAGATTGCCAGTGGCATGGTGTTCTGCGACGATATATACGTTCGTATATAGCGCCACAAACCTGCCAATTTTATTATTTAAGGGGATTTTGAATGGATCGTGTCTTCACTTGGAGCGCCGCGTTGCGCAATCGCTCGCAACGGGCAATACAGATCGGAGTGGCAAGCTGCCTCGCAGCGGCGACGTCGGCGACTCCCGTGTTCGCGGACAGCGCGCAAGATATTCAGGCGCTCAAAGATCAAGTCAAAGTGCTGCAGCAGAAGCTCGACTCAATGAGTCCGCCGCAAGCGGCCAAGCCAGAAACCACGGGCACCGTAGCAGCTCCAGCGCAGACCAACGCGGGCACGCAAGCTACCGATGAGCGTAAGCGCAGAGACACGCCGGCGTTGACCTATGCGGGCATCACGCTGTATGGCACCGTCGATTTGAACGTGGCGTACATTACACACGGCGCGCCGATCAGTTCGACTTGGGGTCCTGGGTTGCCGTCGTTCATCCAGAACTACAGCAACAAGTCTGTAGTCGCGCTGGGCGGCAACGGACTCAGCCAATCGAAGGTGGGTCTCTCCGGTGTCGAGCCGTTGGGTTTCCTCGATCTGAACGGTGTGTTTCGCTTGGAAACTGGCTTCAATCCTTGGTCCGGGCGTTTGGTGGACGCTGCAGCCTCGTTGGTCGCCGACAACGGCAAGACCGCTGCAACAAAAATCGCCTCAGGTGATTCAAGCCGGGAAGGCCAACCTTTCCAAGGCGCCGCGTATGCGGGCATCAGTTCCAAAACTTTCGGGACGCTGACCTTTGGCCGCCAGAACGGTTTGGAACTCGACAATTTGATCAAGTACGATCCGCAATTGCAGTCTCAGGCGTTCTCGCCAATCGGTTTGTCAGGCAACGCGGCCGGATTGGGCAACACCGAAAGCGCCCGTCTCGACAATTCTCTGAAATATGTGCTCCAGTATGGACCCGGCCGTGCATCATTCATCCACGCCTTCGGCAGCGATGGTTACGTGCCGCAAAATAGCACTGAGGTGGATTTCGGCGCGGATATGGCCGGCATTTCAGCCGACGTATTCTGGGGTCACGTTGACGGCGCGGTGTCGTTGGCCTCATTGACCGCGGCGCAGCTGGCATTGCCCGGTGTGGCGTCGAACTCCTTGTCGGCCACCATCTCCGACAACACTTCGTACGCAGCGAACATCAGCTACAACATGAAGGAATATTTCCCGATCAAGTTCTATGCGGGTTGGGAGCGCGTCAAGTATGCCAATCCGAAGCACACGGATCCTGCTGGGACGGTCGGCCTGGGCGGTTATGTGTTTAGCATCGTCAACAACACCGCCTTCACCATCAACCGTATTCTGCAATACTCGTGGTTCGGCGCCCGTTGGTCGGCCACGCCTCAGTTCGACTTGACTGCGGCGTACTACCAGTACAACCAGAAGAGCAACGCAGCGAATGGTTGCAGCGACACCAGCGCGGGAACTTGCGCCGGCGAATTGCACGATGCGTCGTTGGTGGCTGACTATCACTGGACTGGCCGTTTCGACACCTATGCCGGCGTGAATTACTCGTTGGTGCAGGATGGCTTGGCCAGCGGCTTCCTGTTCAAGAACGAGTTTTCGCCGGCCATTGGCGTTCGTTTCAACTTCTAAGACATACCTCGACACGCGGTCCATGGCGCACTGCCATGGACCGCTTTCTCGACACACGCAGCCTTAGGCGCGTAGGATCTCTCTCCTGAAGAATTTGGGAGGGATTGAATGAATACGTCGGACAGAAAGCGTGGCGGGTGGAGCTGGTGGTACCTGCTATTCCTGGCCGAATTTGTCGTAGCGCTGTATCCGCCGTTTTATAACAAAATCGATCCCACCCTGTTTGGCATCCCCTTCTTTTACTGGTTTCAACTCGCCTGGGTTTTCGGCAGCGCCATCCTGACGGCCATCGTCTACTACGCTGCAAAAGACTAAATGCTGTCTGCCCGCGCTTAACTAAATAAAGAATTACGAGGGATAGTCGTGTCGAATGTGAATTGGGTTGCGCTGACGATTTTCGTATTGCTGTTCGGCTTTGTCTCCTGGCTGGGTTTCGCTGCGGCGAAATGGCGCCGCGGCGACATGGACCTGTTGCACGAGTGGGGCTTGGGTGGCCGCCGCTTTGGCACCGTCATTACGTGGTTCCTGCTGGGCGGCGATGTGTACACGGCGTACACCTTTATTGCGATTCCTGCGTTGGCTTTCGGCGCGGGCGCCATCGCATTCTTTGCGGTGCCATACACCGTCATTATTTATCCCATCATGTTCCTGGCGTTTCGCAGGCTTTGGTACGTGTGTCACAAGCATGGCTACATCACAGCCGGCGACTTCGTGCGTGGACGCTTCGGCAATCGTTGGCTGGCGCTGGCGATCACCGTCACGGGCATCGTGGCGACCATGCCGTACATCGCGTTGCAGCTCGTTGGCATTCAGGTGGTGGTGGGCGCGCTTGGAATCCAAGGCACTGGCCTGGTGGGTGACCTGCCATTGATCATTGCCTTTGTGGTGCTCGCAGCCTTCACCTACTCGAGCGGTCTACGCGCCCCGGCCTCGATCGCGGTGGTCAAGGACATTCTGATTTACGCCACGGCGCTCGCCGCCATCGTCGTCATTCCCATGCAGCTCGGCGGCTTCGGCAAGATCTTCGCGTCGGTGCCGGCGCAGAAGTTATTGCTGGCCATTCCGGGGCCTGATTCCACCGGCTCTTATACCGCCTACGCCACCTTGGCGCTGGGTTCGGCCCTGGCGCTGTTCCTCTATCCGCACTCGTTGACGGGCATCTTGAGCGCCAGCAGCGGCCGCGTGATCCGGCGCAATGCCGCGATGCTGCCCGGGTACACGTTCATGCTGGGTCTACTGGCGCTGTTCGGGTTCTTTGCCATTGCGGCCGGCGTCGACAAGATGCCGGAATTTGCCGCGGGATTTGCCACGTTCAAGAACAACTTTGCGGTCCCGGCGCTGCTGCTGCACAGTTTCCCCGCATGGTTCGTCGGCATCGCCTTTGCCGCCATTGGCATCGGCGCCTTGGTGCCGGCGGCCATCATGTCCATCGCGGCCGCCAATCTCTACACGCGCAACATCCACCGCGAATTCTTTAACAAGAACCCGACCGACAAGCAGGAGTCCACCATGGCCAAGCTCGTCTCCTTGGTCGTCAAAGCCGGCGCGTTGGTTTTTATTTTGTTCGTGCCGACCCAATACGCCGTGCAGCTGCAATTACTCGGCGGCATCTGGATCATTCAGACCTTGCCCGCGGTACTGATCGGTGCCTACACGCGATGGTTCAACTCCTGGGCGCTGCTGGTGGGTTGGGCGGTGGGCACCTACGCGGGCACGGCGATGGCCATTGCCACCAACCTGACCAATACCTATCCATTGAAGCTCAGCGGGTACACCTTTCCGGGCTATACGGCGGTCTACACCGTGATTTTGAATCTGCTGATCGCAGTGGTTCTAACGCCGGTGTTCAACGCCATGGGTAGCCGGGAAAAAACCGACGCGACCTCGCCCGATGACTATTTGCCCAGTGATTAAGCTGATTGCGGGGCAGGCATTGCGCTGAAATCGTCCAAACAGCGGCTCGAATGCGCGGTTTAACGAAACCGTCATAAACCCTCTCGATAATGACAGTTCATTAAACGGAGCGATAACAATGCAAATTCTGAAGCGCCTCGTCGTCGTCGGGCTCGCTGCGATGGTGACCGTAGCGGCGGTGGCGGCCGACATTTCAGGCGCAGGCGCCACATTTCCTTACCCGATCTATGCCAAGTGGGCGGATGCGTATAAGAAGGCCACGGGTGTGGGCTTGAATTATCAGTCTATTGGCTCCGGCGGCGGCATCAAGCAGATCAAAGCCAAGACGGTGACCTTCGGGGCCTCCGATATGCCGTTGAAGCCCGATGACCTCAAGTCAGCCGGTTTGCTGCAATTTCCCATGGTGATTGGCGGCGTGGTGCCGGTGGTGAACATCAAAGGCATCGGCCCGGGCCAGCTGCAATTGGATGGCGCGACGGTGGCGAGCATCTACCTCGGCGACATCACCCGTTGGAACGATCCTGCGATCAAGAAATTAAACCCCAAGCTGGCATTGCCTAGCACCGACATCGCACCGGTATATCGCTCCGACGGTTCGGGCACGAATTTCTTGTTCTCCGATTATCTGTCCAAATCCAGCCCGAAATTTCTATCCAGCATCGGCGCCAACACCTCGGTGCAGTGGCCGGTCGGCATTGGCCAGAAGGGCAATGAGGGCGTCGCCAACATGACCATCCAGACCGATGGCGCCATTGGCTATGTGGAATATGCCTACGCCAAGCAGAACAAGATGGCCTACACCTTGTTGACCAACAAGGCAGGCAATGCCGTGGCGCCGAGCGCCGAGACCTTTCAGGCCGCGGCCGCGACGGCTGATTGGGCCGGTGCCGATAGCTACTACTTGATCTTGACCAACCAAGACGGCGCCAAGAGCTGGCCGATCACGGGTGCCAGTTTCATCCTGGTCTACAAGACTCCCGATGCCTCGAGCAACGTGGTGAATGCCGCTTCAATCAACGAAGCTTTGAAGTTCTTCGCGTGGGCATATGCCAATGGAACTGCCATGGCCTCCGAACTGGACTACGTGCCGCTGCCCGCGAGCTTGATTGCACAGGTCAAGAAGTCCTGGGCGACCCAGGTGATGGACGGCGGTCATCCGGTATACAGCGGAAAGTAACTCCCTTTACACCGCCGGGGTTAAACTTCCGGTCTCGGCCGGCACGACGGGCACAGGGGTGCCGGCGCCGGCGCTCGGCGATCGGGAGGGTCGGGTCCGCATCCGGCTGGA
>CAZZWE010000024.1:18070-33772 GCA_964657675.1 uncultured Steroidobacteraceae bacterium | reverse complement strand
TTACGCGGTGAGGCATTGACACGTGGCGATCATTGATCCGAGACACGCCGCACGACAACTCGTCTACGAAAGAATATTTCGCTCAGCCACGCTGAGCGCAGCGATATTGGTGTTGTTGATTTTAGGCGGCGTGGGCGTCTCGCTGGTGCATGGCGCGTGGCCCGCCGTCAGTCACTTCAAGCTCGACTTCATTACCCGTGAAGTCTGGAATCCCGTTACCGATCAGTTCGGCGCATTGGGCCCGATCTACGGCACCGTCATCACCTCGCTGCTGGCCATGCTGCTCGCGGTCCCGACCGGCTTTGGCATCGCCTTGTTTCTGACTGAGCTGTGCCCGCCCATCCTGAAACGGCCGATCGGCGTGGCGGTCGAATTGTTGGCCGCCGTGCCCAGCATCATTTTCGGCATCTGGGGACTGTTCGTGCTCGCGCCGGTGTTACAGCGCCATGTACAGCCCTGGCTCATCGGTAACCTCGGCCACCTGCCGATCATCGGCCCGCTCTTCAAAGGACCGCCCTTCGGCATCGGTATTTTCACCGCCTCGCTGGTGCTCGCCATCATGGTGTTGCCCTTCATTGCAGCGACCATGAGGGATGTATTCGATACGGTGCCGGCGATGCTGAAGGAATCGGGTTATGGCCTGGGCGCGACCACATGGGAAGTGATTTGGAATGTCGTCGTGCCGCATTCGCGCGTCGGTATCGTCGGCGGCGTAATGCTGGGCTTGGGGCGTGCGCTGGGCGAGACGATGGCGGTGACCTTCGTCATCGGTAATGCGCACCGCATCAGCTCGTCGATTCTGGCGCCTGGCACTACGATTTCATCGGCCATCGCCAACGAGTTCACCGAAGCCGTCGGCGATTTGTACACTTCCTCGTTAATTGCCCTGGGTCTATTACTTTTTCTGATCACATTTGCCGTGATCGCCGCGGCGCAAGCCATGCTGCGCAGATTGGAACGGCGCAGCGGGGTGACGGCATGAACCGGCGCGCCCTGCGCAAGTTTAAGAACAGCGCCTTTCTGGTGCTTTCCTTGGTTGCCACGCTCACTGGCTTGGCCTGTTTGGCGGCGATTCTTTGGACCTTGCTGTCGCATGGTCTATCGGGGATGTCGGGGCACTTGTTCACGCAAATGACGCCCCCGCCGGGCAGCAGCGGCGGGCTGCTCAATGCCATTTACGGCAGTGCCGTGATGACGTTGCTGGGCATCCTGATCGGTTCGCCGATCGGCGTATTGGCGGGCACTTACCTGGCGGAGTACGGTCGCACCTCTCGGTTGAGCACCGTCATCCGCTTCATCAACGATGTGCTGCTGAGCGCCCCCTCCATCATCATCGGGTTGTTCATCTACGAAATCGTCGTGGTGAAGATGGGGCATTTCTCGGCCTTTGCCGGGGCGCTGGCGCTCGCGGTCTTGGCAATCCCCGTGACGTTGCGTACCACCGAGGACATGCTGAACCTTGTGCCCATCGGTATGAAAGACTCCTCTGCGGCGCTCGGTGCCTATCCTTGGCGGACCACGTTGAGCGTGCTGTATCCGGCGGCCCGCAGCGGCATCGTCACCGGTCTATTACTGGCCATCGCCCGCATCAGTGGCGAAACTGCGCCGCTGCTGTTCACCGCGCTCAACAATCAATTTTGGAGCACCAACTTGAATGCGCCTATGGCCAACCTGCCGGTGGTTATATTCCAGTTTGCGCTGAGCCCCTACAAGGAGTGGCAGGATTTGGCGTGGGCGGGCGCGCTGCTCATCACCGCGACCATCTTGGTGCTGAGCATTTCTGCGCGGGTGTTGTTGGCCGTGTTGCAGGCGGAGCGGGGTTCCGGCCGATGATTCCTTCGTCGACCAAACTGCCCAAGCATCTGAAGATGCGCGCGCCGGTGGCGAGCGCGGAACCGGAGCAGGATTTAGGGCCGCCGAAGATCGAAATTCGCGGTTTGAATTTCTTCTATGGCGCGCAGCAGTCGCTGCACAACATCAACATGACTTTGGCGGATCGCTCGATCACGGCCTTCATCGGTCCGAGCGGGTGCGGCAAATCGACCTTGCTGCGGGTGATGAACCGCATGTATGCGCTGTACCCGCATCAGCGGGCGGAAGGCGAGGTCTTGATCAGCGGCTCAGACATTTTGGCACCCACGGTGGACGTTGCGGAATTGCGCTACCGGGTCGGCATGGTGTTTCAGAAGCCGACGCCGTTTCCGATGTCGGTGTTCGACAATGTGGCGTTCGGCCTGCGACTCGCCGGTGGCATATCCAAGGCGGACTTGAAGCTGCGGGTCGAGTCGGCGCTGCGCGACGCGGCCATTTGGGAGGAGGTCAAAGATAAGCTGCAAGCCGATGGCCGCAGCCTGTCCGGCGGCCAGCAGCAACGCGTGTGTATCGCGCGGGCCATTGCCGTACAACCGGAAGTGTTGCTGCTCGATGAGCCCACAGCGGCGCTCGATCCGATTTCGACCTTGCGGGTGGAGGAGACATTGCAGGCATTGCGCGAGAAATATTGCATCGTGGTGGTCACACACAACTTGCAACAGGCGGCACGCGTGTCGAACGTCACCGGCTTCATGTACATGGGTGAGCTGGTGGAGATGGGTGCTTCGGGGCAGATTTTTACCTCGCCGAAACAGCGCCGCACCGACGACTACATCACCGGACGCTTCGGCTGATGATGAACGAATCAAGCGAGCTGGTATCGCTGGCGCGCGACAAGCTGTTCGACCCGGTCATGTCGGCGCGCGATGTGAGCGTGTTTTACGGCGACAAGCGCGCGGTGAAGAATGTCACGCTGGACATTGGCCGCAACCAAGTGTTGGCCATGATCGGCCCTTCAGGCTGCGGCAAGTCGACCTTTCTGCGCTGTTTGAACCGCATGAACGATACCATTCCGAGCGCGCGCGTCACGGGCAGCATCTGCTTGGACGGCCACGACATCTACGACAAGAAGCAGGACGTGGCGCAATTGCGGGCCCGAGTGGGAATCGTGTTTCAAAAACCGCAGCCCTTTCCGCATTCGATTTATGCGAACGTGGCTTACGGCCCGCGAATTCACGGCCTCACCAAAAGCCGCGGCGACATGGACGAATTGGTGCACACCAGTTTGCAACGCGCCGGTTTATGGGAGGAAGTGAAAGACCGCCTGTCGACCCCGGGCACCAGTCTGTCGGGCGGACAGCAGCAGCGGCTGTGCATCGCCAGGACCATTGCGGTCAATCCGGAAGTGATTCTGATGGACGAGCCCACCTCGGCGCTCGATCCCATCGCCAGCGCGAAGATCGAGGACTTGATCGATGAGCTGCGCGAGAACTACGCCATCGCCATCGTGACCCACAACATGCAACAGGCGGCACGCGTCTCGCAGCGCACGGCGTACTTTCACATGGGCGACTTGATCGAAGTCGGTCCCACCGAGTTGATATTCACCAATCCGCAGCAGAAGCTGACTGAGGATTACATCACGGGGCGATTTGGGTAGGCCTATGGCCGAGTGGCTGCTGCCGTAGTAGCCGCATCCGTTTTTTCAATGACTGCGCGCAGGCGTCCCACCTCGCTCGCAGACACGCTCGACGCTTTGTTTCCCCAGCTGTTGCGAATGAAGGTGATCAGCTGCGCGACTTCCTGATTCGATAGCCGCCAGCCGAAGCCCGGCATGCCCAACACCGATGGCGCAGACCCGGTGCCGGGTAAGCTACTCCCGCCCAGCACCAGGCGAATAAGCGAGTCAGGGTCCGCGGCCAGCACGGTCGGATTGCCGGCAATTGCCGGCAGTACCTTGGCGCTGCCTTCGCCATTGGTGCGATGGCAGGCGGCGCAGTTGTCGATATAGATTTCAGCACCGCGGCTGCCTTCGTGCCCCGCGGCGAGCGCGGTGGCAGTGGCAGGGTCGGCCTTGAACGAGGCGGACTCCGTGGCCGCGGGCGACAAGGTCTTTAAGTACTTGGCAACGGCGGTCAGGTCGTTGTCGATCAGAAACTGTGTGCTGTGCACCACCACATCGTTCATGGGCTCACCCACCACCGCATGCGCGCTATTGCGGCCGGTTTTCAATGTGGCGACGATGTCATCCTGCGACCAGGCGCCCAAGCCATCCGCGGTGTTGCCGCGCAAATTCACGGGCACCCAGCCATCGATCAACTGGCCGCCGGCCAGAAATAGCGGGGAAGAGTCGTCCAATGCCTTCTCTTGAAAAGTGATGGAGCGAGGCGTGTGGCAGCTGCCGCAGTGTCCCAGTCCTTGCACGAGATAGGCGCCTCGCGCGACCACGGGGTCCGTGTAGCGTGAAGCTTCAAAAACCGCGTGAGAGGACTCTACGTCAGCGGCAAATACTTTGCGCCAAATGGCGAGCGGCCAGTGAATCGACAACGGCCAGGCGATGCCATTTGCATGCTCTTCGGCCGCGACAGGTTCCACCGCCTGCATGAAGTAGTCATACAACGAGGCCAGGTCTTCATCGGTCAGCCGCGCATAGGAGGGGTAGGGCATGGCGGGATACAGGGTGTCGCCGTCCGGATCGATGCCGTGACGCACGGCCCGATCAAAATCATTCAGCGAGTAATTGCCGATGCCAGTGGTTTTGTCCGGCGTGATGTTGGTGCTGTATATGGTGCCCACCGGCGATGCCAGCGCCAGGCCACCGGCGAAGGGCTGACCGCCGGGGGCCGTGTGGCAGGCGGTGCAGTCGCCGGCGATGGCAAGATAATGTCCACGTTCGATGGAAGCACTGTCCGCCGTGGAACTGCGGGTGATGACGCGAGTGTGCGTCGGCATCACCGCATAGGCGTAAACGCCGACGAAAATCAGCAGTAGAACTGCGACCAGGATGAGCAAACGCCTCATGTCTGCAGCAAGGCTCCTGGGTGTTTGATGTACTGCTCGCGGATCGCCTTGGCGGCCCAATAGGTGAGCGCACCGACCATGCCGGTCGGGTTGTAGCCATTGTTCTGCGGGAAAGCGTTGGCGCCTGGCGCGAACACATTGGGCACGTCCCAGGACTGCAGATAGCGATTCAACGCCGAGGTCTTAGGGTCATTGCCCATGATGGCGCCGCCGCAGGTGTGAGTGCTCTGGTAGCGCGTGATGTTGTAGTGCTCGCCATCTTTTTTGGCGTCTCCGGACACCGCTTTCGGATTCAGTACCTTGGCCATCTCGAGGGCCTTACCCACCAAGAACTGCGACGCCTTGATTTCGTTATTGTCCCAGTCGAACGTCAGGCGCAGCAGCGGCCGGCCGTAGGCGTCTTTGTAGGTGGGATCCAGATCCAAATAATTGGTCCGATACGACATGCAGGCCCCCTGCACCTCGTAGTAGAAGGAATGCCGAAACGCCTCCTTCACTCCCTTCTTCCAAGCACTGCCCCAGTTCGGCACACCCGGTGCCGTGGTGATGCCACGCACCGGACCCGCGCCGGGCTGACGTGCCCAGATGACGCCGCCGCCAATGAATCCGGCTTTGGCATTGTCGAGCTGATTGCCATTCAAGTCATCGAAGGTCGTGCCGGCGCCGCCGATGCCGATGAAGGGATTGGCCTGCACGCTCTCATCGAAGAACAGCGTGACCCGATTTAAATTCTGATAGGAATAATTGCGCCCAATGGTGCCGGTGTTGCTGACCGGGTCGTATGGCTGACCAATGCCGGACAGCAACATCAGATGCACGTTGTACAAGGAGAACGCACACAGCAATACGAGATCCGCGGGTTGCTCGGTCTCGCGGCCTTCGGCATCGAGATAAGTGACGCCCGTGGCTTTCTTTTTCGAGTCGTCCAAATTGACGCGTAGCACCTGTGCATGGGTGCGCAGTTCGAATTCTTTGCGCAGGCGTAGCACCGGCAAGATGCTGATGTTGGGCGAGGCCTTGGAATAGTTCAGACAGCCGTAGTCGCTGCAGAAGCCGCAGTAGTTGCACGGACCCATCTGACAGCCATACGGGTTGATGTACGGCGCGGAGGCATTTGAGGCCGGAATCGGATAAGGGCTGTAGCCCATTTCGCGCGCCGCCGTGTAGAACATCTCCGCGCCCAGATAATTGCGATTGGGCTGTAGGGGAAATTCGCGGCTGCGCGATCCTTCGAAGGGATTACCGCCGGGACTTTTGACGCCGTTCAGTACACCCGCTTTTCCAGAGGTGCCGCATACATATTCGAAGTGATCAAAGTGCGGTTCCAAGTCCTCGTACGACACCGGAAAATCCGCGATGGTCATGGCGTCGGGAATGAACTTGGCGCCATAACGCTGCTTCACGTTGCTGCGCAGATTGAAGTCCTCGCGCAGCGCGCGAAAATGGCAACCGGACCAGTGGCTGCCGGCGCCACCCACGCCCGTGCCCGGCTTGAATGAGCCCATCTGCCGGTAAGGCACCGCGGTGTCCTTGGTACTGTGACGTGCGGTGACGGTTTCCTTCGACAGGCTCTGCAGAAACTTGCGGTGCACCGACCCTTCCAATTCATCGGCCACGCGCGGGTAGGCGAAATCCGGCTGGGTGTCGCGATCGGGACCGCGCTCCAAAGCCACCACCGACAAGCCGGCGTCGGTGAGCTCCTTGGCCATGATGGCGCCGGTCCAGCCCATGCCCACAATCACCGCGTCGACTTTAGGTTTCACAATGGGCATGTCAGCCTCGCTCGCCGGAGAGATCGACCGGCGGCAGCGGATAGGGCTTGTCCCGCACCTCGACCCAGTCGGTGTAATCTGCGCGCATGCCGGGATAGCCGATCATCTTCCATGACGCCATATTTTTATTGCCGCCGTGCTTCGGATCGCAGAAATAACCCATGCGGGTTTCGGCGAGCAGTTGATTGAAAAATTCTTTGTCGGAGATGTTCTCGAGCGCGAGCTTGCCGGCTTCGGCAGACTTGAGAACCTTCTCCTGATCAGCGATTTCCAGCTGCGCGAAACTCTTGCCGTGGAAGGATTTTTGACAAGAACTGTCAATGGCTTTGATGCCCACCCGCAAAATATCGCGCACCGGTAACCGGCCTTGATAGCCGAACTGCGGTGCGGCTTCCAGGAAGGGTCCTTGCATGTACCAAATGTCGCCGGCGGCGTAGGGGGTCTGCATATGTCGGTCGATGAACTCGGGCACACCGACTTGCAGCGCACCTGGACCCACCTCATCCGCGGGAATCAGGCGATCACAGGCGGCGAGTAGAAAGGCCCACTCCGTGGCATTGAAAAATGCAGGTTTGTAATCGGCCGTGGGAATATTCGGCGGCGCGGCAGGCTTATCGGAGCTTTTCGCGCAGGAAGCAATGGCCGCCGCCACCAGGGGCGCCAGCGCAAGACCCTTGAACAATTGCCGGCGTGTTGGCGAAGGCGCGTTCTCGTCGCTCATTGCAATCTCGTTCCGTGTTGGCGTTAGTGTAGTACGTTCGTGCCAATATAGCCGTTCGCTTCTGGAGAAAGTTTTTATGCACCGTCTATTCGCCATCATTCTGCTACTGACCGTCACTGTCGCATTGCCGGTTGTGGCCGCCGAGGAGAGTCCTGTCTATGGGCCCGAGCTGCAGGGTTTTGATTATGGCTTCCCGGTTGCAGACTTCAGCTTCCCATCGCAGCGCCAAACCTTGCACATGGCCTACATCGATGTGCAGCCGAAGAATGCCAACGGCAAGGTGGCCGTTCTTTTGCATGGCAAGAATTTCTGCGCAGCCACGTGGCGCACGTCCATCAACGCGTTGAGCGCAGCGGGCTATCGTGTCATTGCGCCGGATCAGATCGGTTTTTGCAAATCCAGCAAGCCTGAGCGTTATCAGTTCACATTCCAGCAGCTGGCCCGCAACACGCATGCGCTGTTGGCGTCGCTCAACATCAAGTCCGCGATCTTCATCGCGCATTCCACCGGCGGGATGATCGCCGTGCGCTACGCCCTGATGTATCCATCGGAAACCTCGTTGCTGGCCCTGGTCGATCCCATCGGCCTGGAGGATTGGAAGGTCAAAGGCGTGCCCTCGGTGTCGGTGGATGATTGGTATGCGCAGGAACTGAAGACCAATGCAGACAGCATTCGCCGCTACGAAACCGACACCTACTATGCCGGACGTTGGAGTCCCGACTATGAACCCTGGGTGCAGATGTTGGCCGGCTTGAATGCCGGGCCGGGCAAGGAGCAGGTGGCCTGGGATTCCGCGCTGCTCTACGACATGATTTACACGCAGCCGATTTTCTACGAGCTGGAGAGGTTATCGATGCCGACGTTGCTCCTCATCGGCGATAAGGACAACACGGCGATTGGCAAGCAATTTGCGCCGCCCGAGATCCGGCCGACCTTAGGCCATTATCCCGAGCTTGCGAAAGCCGCCGCGGCACGCATCCCGCGGTCGACCTTGGTGGAGTTTCCCGAGTTGGGGCACGCGCCCCAGATTCAGGACGCGGCCGCCTTCCATCAGGCGCTGTTCAAGTGGCTGAAGGCTAACGCTGGGTAGGAATGAATTCTTCCAATACCGCTTTGCGCATCAAGTCCGGCGGCAGTAACCCTTGCGCCAGGATGAAGTCGTGGAATTTCTTTTGGTTGAACTTGGCCCCCAGCGCGGTTTCGGTTTCCTTGCGCAGCGCCAATAGCCGCGTGTAGCCGTAGAAGTAGCTGTTGGCCTGGCCCGGGCTGCGGTACGTGAAGCGTTCGACTTCTTCCTTGGCAAAGGCGTGGCTCAACACCACATCGTTCTCGAGCACGGCATAGGCCTGCTCGGGCGTGGTCTTGCCGCTCTGCAATTCCGGATCGAGAAAGGCGCGTGCCGCGCGCAGCAAGCGTAACTGCAGGGTGAGCAGCTGACCTTCCGCCGGTTCGAACGGCTGCATGATGTACTCGGAATATAGGCCCCAGCCTTCCGCGTTGGTGGAGTTAAACGCATATAACGCGCGCGCCAGACTCACGCCCTGTTCCACCATGGAGTCGAACTGCAGTTCATGCCCCGGCCGTGCCTCGTGGGAAATCAGCGTCCAGGTCACCGCATCGAAGGTGAAGTCATCGTACTTGTCCTCGGCGCCGCCGGTGGCCGATGGGATGTTCAGCGGCAAAACGAATTCGCCCCGCTGACCGGTGTTGTGCAAGAAGGGCGGGGGCACCATGTGCGGCGCGGGCTGTTGCGCCGTTTCCGCATCGCTCGCGACGCGGATGATGGCCGGACGGTTCGGCAGCGTCACCAGATTTTGCGACTTGATGATGGCTTCGATCTCGTGCAAACGGTTCTCAAAGAACGGCAGGATGGCCGGCCCGGTGATCTGCTTCTCTTTGAGTTTGGCGATCACGGCGCGATAGTCCGCCGACGGATAGCCGTTGGCCTTGGCGATCTGCGCCGCCAGCGGCATCATTTCGCTTTGATACTGCGAGAACGCGGTGTGCGCCATCGAGGCAATCTGTGCGGGCGGCAAGTCGATGCCGTAGCCTTCGAAGGCCAGCACATATTCTTCCGGCAACAGCCTAAAGTCAGTGCGCGCCTTGGGAAGAATGGTGCTGCGAACCCAGGCATCGTAGTCCGCCAATTGGGTCTTCAGTCGGGCGTAGGCCGGTTCCCATCCGCTCAGTTTGTATTTCTTGAACAGCGTGGCGATGCCGTCGACATAATTGGAATTGCGCCCGAGCTCGGTTTCGATGCGGTCCTTGGAAGGAAACACCACACCCGGCTTGGCCATTTGCTCGAGCGTGCGTTGTTTGGCGAGATCGACGTAGGGCGTGAAGCCGGATTCGAGGCCGGTGTATTTCTTCAAGCGCGTGACGGCGGCGGGGCGCCGCGCGGCGCTGACCTGGTCATCGAGCAATCCCCGAAGGCCTTGAAAAATGGAGGCGCTGACATTGTCGAACGGCACCTTGTGCTGCAGTTCGAAATCCTGGGTGCGGAAGCTTAAGTCGAATGTTTTGATCAGGATGTCCAAATCTTCTTGGACTTTCTTGTCGGTCTCCTGCGTACGCGCGGCCTTTATTTTGCCGATGGCGGCCTCAGTCTCCTGGCGCGCTTTCAGTTCATCGGCCAAGGAGGGATCGGAAATGCGGGTGTCGAACTTCGCCACGCCTTGCTGCGATCCGGCTTCCGGGGAATGTTCCAGCTGGATGTCCAGCAGCGTGTTGGTGTATGCATTGCTTTTGACGATCCACGCCTGTTCGGCGTGGGCATTGGCACAGAGCAGTCCGAGGCTTACCAAGCCGACCAATCGATTCATGAATATGTTTGTCCTAGTCGATGTTGCGCAATAAATCATTCAGCGAAGTCTTGGCGCGGGTCTGGGCGTCGACGCGCTTGACGATGACGGCACAGGAGAGGCCGTACTTGCCATTGGCGGCGGGCAGGGTGCCGGGGACCACGACCGCACCGGCCGGCACGCGCCCATAGAGGATCTCGTCGCGTTCGCGATCATAGATGCGGGTGCTTTGGCCGATGAACACGCCCATGGAAATGACCGCGCCGGTTTCCACGATGACGCCTTCGACGATTTCCGAGCGGGCGCCGATGAAGCAATTGTCTTCGATGATGGTGGGCGTGGCTTGCAGAGGTTCGAGCACGCCGCCGATGCCCACGCCGCCAGAGAGGTGCACATTCTTGCCGATCTGCGCGCAGGAACCAACGGTGGCCCAGGTGTCGACCATGGTGCCGCTGTCCACGTAGGCGCCGATGTTCACATAGCTTGGCATCAGCACCACATTGGGCGCGACGTAGGCGCCGCGCCGCACGGTGGCGGGCGGCACCACGCGAACGCCCGCCGCGGCGAACTGCTCCTGACTCCAGCCGCTGTATTTCAACGGAACCTTGTCGTAGAAACTTAAACCCGCCGCGGCGATCGCGGCATTGTCTTTGATGCGAAACGACAGCAGCACGGCTTTTTTCAGCCATTCATTCACGCGCCAGGCACCTTCGTGCGGCGTCGCGACCCGCAAGGTACCGGCGTCGAGTTCACTCAACGCCGCTTCGATGGCGGCGCGGACTTCCTCGGAGGCGTTGCGCGGCGTGAGCTGCGTCCGCGACTCATAGGCGGTTTCGATGATCGCTTGAAGATCGTGGTGATTCGTCATGGATGAGAACTTTGGATTAAGTGCGGGAAACGTCGCGGCGGTCGAGGGCGCGGATCAGCGCCTCCTGGACGCGAGCGCAGGTCTCTTCCGGCAGCATGCCGCCGTCGGCACCGGTGATGTAGAACACGTCTTCGGCGCGTTCACCCACGGTCATGATCTTGGCGCCGTTGATGGCCACGCGCTCGGCGCGGAACACCTTGCCGACTTCCGATAACAGTCCGGGGCGGTCCGCCGCCACCAGCTCGAGGATGGTGCGTTCGCTGCGGCCATCGATGCTGAAATTCACCTGCGTGGGCGTGGAGAACATGCGCACCTGGCGCGGCGCGCGGCGCGTCACGGTGAGCGGCAGATCTTCGGCGGCCTGCAGCGCACGCCAGGTGGCGCGCTCGATTTCCTGAATGCGCACCAGATCCGATATCAGCGCGCCATTCTCCTCGAGCACCACGTAAGTCTCGAGACTGAAGCCATTGGCGCTGGTGATCAGCCGTGCATCGACGACGTTCAACCCCATTTGGTCGAGCACAGCGGTGGTGCGCGCAAAGCTGCGCAGCCGGCGCGGGGTGTAGGTGAGCACCGCCGTGCCGCCGCGGTCGGTGGTCTGGCGGATGGCCACCACCGGCGCATCGTCATGTTGATGCCGGCTGGCCAACAAGGTGGTGTGCCAGGCGATTTCATCGGGCGTGTAGCGCAAGAAATACGCTTCGGTCCACTGCCTCCAAACTTGCGCGATCTGTTCCGCCGGCAACGCATCGCCAATGATCAGGCGCACCTGATCCTGGGTTTCTCGAATCAGCTCTTCTTGATCGACCGGGGTTTCGAGCCCACGGCGCAGCGCACGCTTGGTGCGCTCATAGAATTCCTCGAACAGCTTGGCCTTCCAGGCGTTCCACAGTTTTGGATTGGTGCCGCGCACGTCCGATACCGTGAGCACGTAGAGATAATCCAAATGCACCTGATCGCCGACGCGGCGTGCAAACTCATGGATGATGTCCGGATCGCTGATGTCTTTCTTTTGCGAAGTGATGGACAGGATCAAGTGATTACGCACCAGCCATGCCACCAGCCGCGCTTCGTAGCGTCCCAAACCCTGCTCCAGGCAGAAGGCCTCGGCATCCACCGCGCCCAATTCCGAATGATCGCCGCCGCGGCCTTTGGCAATGTCGTGAAACAGCGCGGCCAGATAGGCGATCTCCTGACGAGGCAGGGACTGCATGATCTGACTCAAGGCCGGCAGCTCATCGTTGTACTTGGGCATGGCCAAGCGCCGCAGATTGCTGACCACGAACAGCGTGTGCGCATCCACCGTGTAGGCATGGAACAGGTCGTACTGCATGCGGCCGACCACGCGGCCGAAGGATGGAATGTAGCGTCCCAGCACGCCATACAAATTCATGCGCCGCAATTCATGCGTCACGCCCACCGGCGCGCACAGGATTTCCATGAACAACCGATGATGGCGCGGGTTCTGGCGAAACTCTTCATCGATCAGCCACACATGAGTGCCGACCAAGCGGATGGTCTCGGCGCGCACGCCGCGCAGTTCCGGATGCTGCTGCAGCAGGACGAACATCTCGAGCAGCGCCGAGGGGAAGCGCGCAAACACTTCCGGGTGCGTTACTTCCAGATAGTCGTTGCGAATTTGAAAGCGCGGGTTGAGCGGCACCGGCGGCGCACTTTGGGTCAGGATGGCCTCGCGAAACAGCTGCAGCAGCATCTCGTTCAGCAGGCTCACATCCATGACGGTGCGGTAGTACTTCTGCATCAGCTGCTCGACGGCGAGCGTAAAGCTCGCATCTTCATAGCCGAACAGTTTTGCGAGCTTGATCTGATAGTCGAACAACAGGCGGTCTTCGCGCCGGCCGGTGAGCACGTGCAAGCCGAAGCGCACCTTCCACAGAAAAGACTGGCCGGCTTTCAATTTGCGCAGTTCTTCGCGCGTCAAGAATCCATGCGCCACCAGTTCATCGAGCGTGTCGGTGCCGAAGTGACGCTTGGCCACCCAGCCAATGGTCTGAATGTCGCGAAGGCCCCCGGGACTGGATTTGACGTTCGGTTCTAAATTGTAGGCGGTGTCGAAATAGCGATGATGCCGCTCGGTTTGTTCCTTGCATTTGGCCTCGAAAAAATCCTGCGAGGACCACAACCGGTCCGGCGCCAGCGCGCGGCGCATGCCGGCAAACAAGGACTCGGGACCGGACAGCAAACGCGCTTCGAACAAGGTCGTGGCGACGCTGATGTCCGCAAGGCTTTCCCGCTGGCAGTCATCGATGGAACGGACGCTGTGTCCCACTTCCAGGCCAATGTCCCACAGGAAAGTCAGAAAGCGCTCGATGTCGGGCTGCCAGTCCGAGGAGTCGCTCTTGGGCAACAGCACCATGATGTCGATGTCGGAACTCGGATGCAGTTCGCCGCGGCCATAACCGCCCACCGCCACCAAGGCCAGGTCGCCGGCGTACTTGCCGGCATGACGCACCCACGCGGCGCGCAGGGCGATGTCCACCAGCCGCGCGCGGTCGCGTACCAAATCTTCGATCGCCTCATCGGCGATGAAACGCTCTTTCAGTAACTCGGTGCCGCGGTCCAGGACCTGACGGAATACGATGGGTGAGAACTGGCCGCTTTGCAGCTCTCCGGGGGCCGCCTGCAAATACGGCCAGTCAACGGTTTGATCGAGGAATTTACCGTGCGCGTTCAAGATGCAGCCGCGGCAGCAGCGGGCATCGCCGCACTCGCGCTTAAAGTCAGCACCTCGTACCCCGAATCGGTCACCAGGATGGTGTGTTCCCATTGGGCCGAGAGCGATTGATCCTTGGTCACCACGGTCCAATTGTCGTTCAGCAGCCGCACGTCGCGCCTTCCGGCGTTGATCATGGGCTCAATGGTAAAGGTCATTCCCTTCGCCAATTCTAAACCGGTACCCGGCTTGCCGTAGTGCAGCACCTGGGGATCTTCATGGTAAATGCGACCGATGCCGTGGCCGCAGTATTCGCGGACCACCGAGAAGTTCTGGGACTCGGCGTAAGTTTGGATGGCGTGGCCGATATCACCCAGCCGAGCGCCCGGTTTGACCTGCCGGATGCCATGCCACATGGCCTCGTGACAGGCCGTGGTGAGCCGGCGAGCCAAGATGGCAGGATTGCCGACGAAGTACATCCGGCTGGTATCGCCGTGGAACCCATCGCGGATCACGGTGACGTCGATATTGATGATATCGCCGGATTTGAGCTTTTTATCCCCGGGAATGCCGTGGCACACCACGTGGTTCACTGAGGTGCAGATGGTCTTCGGAAACCCGCGGTAGCCTAAGTTCGCCGGGATGGATTTGAGCTCCTCGACAATAAAGTCGTGACAGCGCTTATCCAGCTCATCGGTGCTTACGCCGGGCTGTACAAAGGGTTCGATCATGTCCAAAACGCTGGCGGCGAGGCGGCCCGCGGCGCGCATTTTGTCCTGATCCTCAGGGGATTTAATAGTGACGGTCATAGGCGGTCAGTTTAACACTTAAGGGTTGGAAGGCTTTGTTTCCAATGAGGGTTCATGGTATAAAGCGCGGCTATTTTTAACAACCCCGCACGCGTATCGACACAATCGGCCGGGTGTTCGGTTAAGTTCGAAGAATTGACGGCGAAAGTCATCGATTTCAAGGGCTTCACTGGATTGCCGATTGGGATGCGCGGAGGCTCAACCCGACCAGGAGACTTTTTATGACCAGCGTGTCTATGCGACAGATGCTGGAAGCGGGCGTCCATTTTGGACACCAAACCCGCTTCTGGAACCCGAAAATGGCCCCCTTCATTTTCGGTGAACGAAACAAGATTCATATCATCAATCTTGAGAAGACCCAGCCTCTCTATGCGACGGCGGCGAACTTCATCAAGGGTGTGGCGGCCGAAGGCGGCAAGGTGCTGTTTGTCGGCACCAAGCGCTCGGCGCGCGATGCCGTACAGAAAGAGGCGACTCGTTCCGGCATGCCCTACGTCAACCAGCGGTGGCTGGGCGGCATGCTCACCAACTTCAAGACCATTCGTCAGTCGATCAAGCGGCTGAACGATCTCGATGAGATGGCGCAAAGCGGTGCGCTCGACCGTCGCGGCAAGAAAGAGGCGCAGATGCTGCGCCGGGAAATGGAGAAGCTGTTGCGCAGCTTGGGCGGTATCCGCGACATGACGGCGCTGCCCGATGCGCTGTTCGTCATCGACGTGGGCCACGAGCAAATCGCGATTCACGAGGCGCAGAAGCTCGGCATTCCCGTAGTCGCGGTGGTGGACACCAATTGTTCGCCCGACGGCATCGACTATGTCATCCCTGGCAACGATGACGCCATGCGCGCCATCCTGCTGTATGCGGGCGGCGTTGCTGATTCCGTGCTCGAAGGAAAATCCGCGTTACCGGAGGTTCCGGTGGGCGAAGACGAATTCGTCGAGCTGGACGAAGAGGGCAATCCGAAGAAGCGTTCAGCAGGAGGTGGCCGACGTCCGCCGCCGCCGGCCCGGGGTGGACAGAAGAAGCCCCCGCCGCGCCGCAAGGTGCCGGTCACGGTGATCCCGGGAGCGGCAGTCGTTGCTGCGCCGGAGGATGTCGAGGTCGATGAAATCGATGCCGTCGACACGCCGCCGGCAGAAACCCGTCCGGCCAGTGCGCCTCGTCGTCGGCCGGTAGGCCGCAGCGGCGCCGGCGGCCCGCCGAGACGTTCGTAAAAATACGCGG
>CAZZWE010000024.1:0-18060 GCA_964657675.1 uncultured Steroidobacteraceae bacterium | reverse complement strand
TTTGACGCCGGCCGATCGCTTGTGACAACACATGAGGAACCGCCGGGCTCGGCGGTTGAAAACCAATGAACATATCCGCTGAATCCGTAAAGCAATTAAGAGAGCGCACCGGCGCCGGCATGATGGAGTGTAAGAAGGCCTTGGTGGAAACCCAGGGAGACCTGGATGCCGCCGCCGAGTTGATGCGCAAAACCGGCTTGGCCAAGGCCGACAAGAAGGCCACCCGAGTTGCTGCCGAGGGCATCATTGCCATCGAGCGCAGCGGCCACGATGCCGTCATGGTGGAAGTGAACTGCGAAACCGACTTCGTCGGACGTAGCGATGAGTTCACGGCCTTTGCGCGCGACGTGGCGCAAGTGGCTCTGAAATCCAAGGCTGCCAACATCGAAGCGTTGTTGGGCGAATCGAGCAGCGGGTCCACCTTGGATGACCGTCGCCGTGCCTTGGTCGCCAAGATCGGCGAGAAGATCGATGTGCGCCGCTTCGTGCACGTCACCTCGACCGGACCCTTGGGCACCTACATCCACGGCACTCGCATCGGCAGCGTCGTCGCCATGCAGGGCGGCGATGAAGCGTTGGCCAAGGACTTGGCCATGCACGTGGCCGCCTTGAATCCGGCGTACATCGACTCGGCCGACGTGCCCGCCGATGTGCTCGACAAGGAGCGCGAAATTCTCACTGAACAAACCAAGGGCGAGAAGAAGCCGCCCGATATCATCGCCAAAATGGTGGAAGGCCGGCTGCGCAAATACTTCGGCGAGATCACCTTGATGGGACAGCCCTTCGTGAAGGACCCTGACACCACGGTTGAGAAGTTGGTCAAAAAGGCCAACGGCAAGGTGACGCAGATGGTGCGTTTCGAAGTGGGCGCGGGCATTGAGAAGAAGCAGGAAGACTTCGTCAGCGAAGTCATGGCGCAGGTGAAGGCGCAGCACTAGATTACTTTATGACCACCAAACCCGGCACGGCTCGCTATCGTAGAATCTTGGTCAAACTGTCCGGCGAGGCGTTGCTCGGCAGCGAGGATTACGGCATCGATCCCGTGATTCTCAGGCGCATCGCGGGTGAAATCCGCGATCTGACGCTGATGGGCGTGCAAGTGGCGGTGGTGCTGGGCGGCGGCAATATTTTCCGCGGCGCCGGCCTGGCGCGCGCCGGCATGGATCGGGTCACGGGCGATCACATGGGCATGTTGGCCACGGTGATCAATGCGCTCGCCATGCAGGATGCGTTGGAAAGCTTGGGCTGTTATGCGCGCGTGATGTCGGCACTGCGCATCAATGAAGTCTGCGAGGATTACATCCGGCGCCGCGCCGTCAGGCACTTGGAGAAGGGTCGTGTGGTGATTTTCGGCGCCGGGACCGGCAACCCGTTTTTTACCACCGACACCGCGGCCAGTCTGCGCGCCATCGAAATGAATGCGGAAATCCTGCTCAAGGCCACCAAGGTCAACGGCATCTATGATTCCGATCCGGTCCTAAACCCGACTGCCAAGCGCTACGCGCGCCTGACGTTCGACAAGGTGTTGAATGATCGATTGAACGTCATGGATGCCACGGCCATCGTGATGTGCCGGGACAATAATTTGCCGCTGCAGGTGTTTAATCTGTTTAATGCCGGCGATCTGCTGCGCATCGTTCAAGGTGAAGATATCGGCACCGTCGTATCCACCGAACCTTAAAGACTTAGGGGGATTTCATGCTCGAGGATGTCAAAAAAGACGCGACTCAGCGCATGCAGAAATGCGTGAGCGCATTCAGGGAGCAGTTGAAGAAGATGCGCACCGGACGCGCGCACACCAGCCTGATCGAACACATCAAGGTCGATTACTACGGCTCGGAAATGCCCTTGAATCAAGTGGCCAATATTGCCGCCGAGGATGCACGCACCCTGACGGTGAGCCCTTGGGAGAAGGCCATGGTGTCGGTCATCGAAAAGGCCATCTATAAATCCGATTTGGGGCTCACCCCGAACACTGCCGGCCAAATCATTCGCATTCACATGCCGGCACTGACCGAAGAGCGCCGCCGCGACATCATCAAGGTCGTCAAAGGTGAAGCAGAGAATGCCCGCGTTGCAGTGCGCGGCGTACGCCGCGAAGTGATGAACGAACTGAAAGAGATGCTGAAAGAAAAGCTGATCGCTCAGGACGATGACCGCCGCGCCCAGGACGATGTGCAGAAGCTCACCGACAAGCACGTCGCGGAGATCGATCAGGCCATGGCGGAGAAGGAAAAGGAGCTGCTGCAGGTCTAAGCCGAAGACCTGCACACGCCTAAATGCCAAGCGCTGACTCGCCGCAGCATGTGGCCATCATCATGGACGGCAACGGCCGCTGGGCCCGCTCGCACGGCATGCCGCGGGTCGCCGGTCACCGCGCCAGCGTCAAAGTGGTGCGCAAGGTCATCGAAGAATGCGCGCGGCTCGAAGTGCCCTACCTCACCTTATTTGCTTTCAGCAGCGAAAATTTCCTGCGCCCGGCCGATGAGGTCGGCATGTTGATGGGATTGTTTCTGGATGCCTTGGTGCGCGAAGTGGATGAGCTGCATAAAAATCAGGTGCGGCTGCGCTTCATCGGCGATCGCTCGGCGTTGAACGCTGAATTGATCCGCCGCATGGAATCCTCGGAACAATTGACCGCCGGCAACCAGGGTTTGGGGTTGATGGTGGCCGTGGCGTACGGCGGGCGGTGGGACATTGCGCAAGCCTGCCGACAGCTGGCGGAAGAGAGCGCCGCGGGCCAACTCGCTGCTGCGGACATCACTGAGGCGGATATTGCCGCGCGCCTGGCATTGGCCGGCGTGCCCGACCCCGATCTGTTGATCCGCACCGGCGGCGAGAAGCGCATCAGTAATTTTTTACTGTGGAATCTCGCGTACACGGAACTGTATTTCTCCGAAACGCTGTGGCCTGACTTCTCTCCGCCGCATCTGCAGGCGGCGTTTGATTTTTTTGCGCAGCGTGAGCGGCGCTTCGGCAAGACCTCGGAACAGGTCACGGTCAAAGTCGATGCGTAGGCGGATCCATGCTTAGGACTCGCGTGATCACCGGGTTGATCTTGGGCGCGTTGCTGCTGGCGGGTCTATTTTTGCTGCCGCCGTACTGGGCGGTGCTGTTTTGGGGTTTGATTTTCACCATTGGCGCGTGGGAGTGGTCCGGATTCGGCGGCCTGAAGTCATTGGCCGCGCGTGCGGCCTACACGCTCATCGTGGCCGCGCTGCTGTATGGCGCTTGGGCGTGGACCGCACAGTCTGCCAATTTGCTGGCACTGCTCGGCCTGGCGGTGGTTTGGTGGCTGGTGGCCTTCGCTTGGCTGCTGGCGGCGCCTGCGCGCCACACACCGTGGCTGGCGCTGCTCTGCGGGCTGCTGGTGTTGATACCGGCATTCATCGCCCTGGGGCGTCTGCAAACGGCCGTCGATGGGTTTGCGCGCGGTCCGGTGATGGTGCTGTGGCTGGCCATGATGGTGTGCGCTGCCGATGTCGGTGCCTATTTTGCCGGCCGTCGTTTTGGGCGGCATAAGCTTGCGCCGCGGGTGAGTCCCGGCAAGACTTGGGAAGGCGCCGTGGGGGGCATGGTGGCGGTGGCGTTGGTGGCGTGGTGTGGGGCACTGTATTTTGGCTTAGAGATAGCCGCGCCCATCATTTTTGGCATCGGTATTGCGGCGATTTCGGTGATTGGCGATCTGACGGAAAGCATGTTCAAACGCGCGGCCTCGCTTAAAGATAGCGGCGTGATTCTGCCGGGGCACGGCGGCCTGTTGGATCGCCTCGACAGCGTCTCGGCGGCCGCGCCGCTGTACGCCCTGGGACTGTTCGGCTCCGGGGTGATTCGATGAGTCAGCAACGCGGCATCGCCATTTTAGGCTCGACGGGCAGCATCGGGCGCAGCACGCTCGCCGTCATCGCCCTGCACCCGGAAGCCTTCAAGGTCACCATGCTCGGCGCCCACAGCAGCTGGCAGACCATTGTCGAGCAAGCCAAGGAATTCAAGGTCGAGACCGTGGTGCTGATCGATGAGAATGCCGCGGCGCAGGCGCGCGCGGCGCTACGCGAGTGCGGTTCGACGACGCAGGTGCATTCCGGTTCACAGGCCCTGGCCGATGCAGTGACGGGCAGCGAAGTCAACATGGTGATGGCAGCCATCGTCGGCGCCGCCGGCTTGCTGCCCACCTTGGCGGCAGTGCGCGCCGGCAAGCGGGTGCTGCTCGCCAACAAGGAAGCGCTGGTGATGACGGGCCGGCTGTTGATGGAGGAAGTGCGGCGCGCCGGCGCGCAGCTCATTCCCATCGACAGCGAACACAACGCCATCTTCCAATGCATGCCCGCGGGCTATCTACCCGGCGACGTTGCCGCCGGGGTCACCCGGGTGCTGCTCACCGCCTCGGGTGGACCGTTCCGCACGACCGAGGCGGCGAAACTGGCCCACGTCACCCCTGATGAGGCCTGCGCGCACCCGAAGTGGAAAATGGGCCGCAAGATTTCCGTTGATTCCGCCACGCTGATGAACAAGGGCTTGGAGGTCATCGAGGCTACGCTGTTGTTCGATCTGCCGGAGACGAAGGTCGATGTGGTGGTGCATCCGCAGAGCGTGATTCACTCACTGGTGGAATATGCTGATGGTTCGATGCTGGCGCAGCTCGGCGCACCGGACATGCGCACCCCGATTGCCCAAGCCCTGGCCTGGCCGGCGCGCATCACCTCCGGTGTACAATCCCTCGACTTGATTGCCATCGGACAGCTGGGCTTTGAGCCGCCGGACTATATTCGATTCCCCTGTCTCACCCTTGCCAGAGCGGCCGCGCGCAGCGGCGGCACCGCCCCGACCGTGCTGAATGCCGCCAATGAAGTGGCCGTTCAGGCCTTTCTTGATAAGCGCTTGAACTTTGTAGGTATTGCACAGGTCATTGACAAGGTGCTGCAACGCGCCGACCTATCGCCCGTGAAGGCTCTGGACGATGTTTTGGACGCCGACGCTGCGGCGCGACGCATGGCTGTTAGCTTGATTGAGCTTGGCTCTGGAGCCTTTGCATGAACATATTGGTGATACTGGCGTCCTTCTTGGTTGCGATCAGCATCTTGGTTGCCGTGCATGAATTCGGCCATTATTGGGTGGCCAAGAAACTCGGCTTCAAGGTGCTGCGCTTCAGTATCGGCTTCGGCAAACCGCTGTTCACGCGGGTGGGCAAGGATGCAGATCGCACCGAATACTGCATCGCTGCAATCCCCCTGGGCGGCTACGTGAAATTGCTCGACGAGCGCGAAGGCGATGTCGCGGCGGCGGAGCTGCCTCGCTCCTTCACGCGGCGGCCCGTGGCGCATCGGGTCGCGGTGCTGTTGGCAGGCCCCGCCATGAACTTGCTGTTCGCCTCACTGCTGTACGCCATTCTTGCCATGGTCGGCACCGAGTCGGTCAAGCCCATCGTCGCCCAGGTGCGGCTCGACAGCCCAGCCGCCATCGCTGGCCTGCGCCGCGGCGATCAAATCGTGCGGGTCGGCGATAAGCCGGTGACCAGCTTGGAAGAGCTGCAGATTGCGCTCATTCGCCAATTCAGCGACGACGGTGTGGTGCCGATGCGCGTACGCCGCGATGGCTCGGAAGTGCCGCTGACCATCCGGGTCAACGAGGATCGTCGGGCGCTCACGGAGCCGGGGCGACTGTTGCCGGGATTGGGATTCGATCTGACCACCTGGAATGCCAGCACCCTGGTGCGTGAAGCGGGCAGCGACAGCGCCGGCTACAAGGCGGGCCTGCGCGCCGGCGATCAATTGCTCACCGCCAATGGTCAGCCGATTGCCAACAGCAGTGAGTTCATTTCTCTGATCTCAGGCTCCCCCGGACGCGACGTCTCGCTTGAAGTCGAGCGCGGAGGGCAGCGATTGAGTATGGTAGTGCCCGTGCCGAAGGTGGTGGAGCAGGGCAGGACCCTCGGCCGACTCGGAATTTTATTGAAAGAGGGTCCGCAAAGCTGGCCGGCCGGCTTGATGGAAACCCATCGACTCGGACCGCTGGATGCCTTGCGGGCCGGAGCAACCAAGACCTGGGAGATGTCTGCGCTCACCGTGCAGATGTTGTGGCGGATGCTGACCGGTCAGGTGTCGGCGAAGAACATCAGCGGAGTGGTCAGCATTGCAGAGTTCGCCGGGGTGAGCGCATCGATCGGAATCATGGCGTACTTGGATTTTCTGGCCATCATCAGCGTCAGCTTGGGCGTGCTCAATTTGATGCCGGTGCCGCTGCTCGATGGCGGGCAGGTGGTGTACCAGGCGGTGGAGGCGGTGAAGGGCAGCCCCATGTCCGAACGCGCGCAGCTATTCGGTCAGCAGATTGGCATCGCACTGTTGGTGGTGCTGATGAGCCTGGCTTTTTATAACGATATCTCACGACATTTGAATTAACGGGACAACATGAACAATTTGAAGTTCGAGCCGCTTGAACGGCGCTGCCTGTGTGCCGCCGTCCACCGCCATTGCATTCGGTTTTTGCCGCGTGCGGCTTGAATTTCGTGCCGGTCTGTTGGTGGCCTTAGCCACGCAGCCCGTTTATAACTCGGTCAATGCGCAAACGCCGGGGCCGGCCCCGGCACCGGCTGCACAGTCGCCGATTCCATCGCCGGATGCGCCGGCAGAGCCGCCCAAGCCCGATGCGGGTCCGGCGAAGCCTGTGCCCGTGCCGGCGTCCGCGACGCCGCCGCCGAGCAGCCAGTCCCAGGATCTTTTCACCGTCGGCGACATTCGCATCGAAGGACTGCAGCGCATTTCGGAAGGCACGGTATTCAATTACCTGCCGGTGAACATCGGCGATCATCTCGATTCGCAACGCATCGGCGAAGCGATGCGTGCGCTGTACACCACGGGCTTTTTTCGCGATGTGGAACTGCGCCGTGACGGCAACACATTGCTGGTCGTGGTGGTCGAGCGTCCCTCGATCGCCAAGTTCGAGTTGAAGGGCAACAAGGACATCAAGACCGAGGATTTGCAGAAGAGCCTGCGCAACGTGGGACTGGCCACCGGTAAAACCTTCGACCGTTCGGTGCTGGAAGACGTCAAGCAGTACTTGACCGATCAGTACTTCAGCCGCGGTAAGTATGCGGTGCGGGTCGATACCAAGATCACGGACCTGCCGGGCAACAAGGTCGACATCATCGTCGACATCAAGGAAGGCAAGCGCGCCAAGATCGAGATGATCAATCTCGTCGGCGACACCAAGTTCAAGGAAAAGGATGTTCTGAATACCTTCGAGCTGAAAACGCCGAACTGGCTGTCCTGGTATAAACAGGACGATCGCTACTCGCGCGAATCGCTCACCGGCGATTTGGAAAAACTGCGTTCCTACTACATGGACCGCGGCTACGCGAACTTCGAGATCGAGTCCACGCAGGTGGCGATTGCGCCTGAGAAGGACGACATGTTCATCACCGTGAACATCAACGAAGGCGATGTATTCAAGGTTTCGGAAATCAAACTGGCCGGCACCATGGTGGTCCCGGAAGAGCAGCTGCGCCGGCTGCTGCTGATCAAGCCGGGCGATACCTTTTCGCGCAAAGCCATTACCAGCAGCCAGGAGCTGATGAGCTATCGCTTGGGCGCCGATGGCTACGCCTTTGCCAAAATCGATCCGGTGCCGACGCCGGACAACGAGAAGAAAACCGTGTCGATCACCTTCTTCATCGAGCCTGGCAACCGCGTGTATGTGCGGCATATCAATTTCGAGAACACCACCGCCATCAACGATGAAACGCTGCGGCGTGAGATGCGTCAGCTGGAAGGCGGCTGGCTGTCGAACTCCGCCATCGAGCGCTCCAAGGAGCGCATCCAGCGTTTACCATACGTAGAGAAAGTGGAATTCGAAACCAAGCCCGTGGCCGGCAGCGCCGACCTCGTGGATGTGAACTACAACATCAAGGAAGGCTTGCCCGGACAATTCGGCGGCGGTATCGGCTATTCCGAATCGCAGAAGTTCAGCTTGAACGGCAACTTCGTGCACAGCAACTTCTTAGGTTCAGGCGATCGCATTGCGCTTGAAATCAACGCCGGCAAGTACAGCAAGAGCTACACCTTCGCGCAGACCAACCCGTACACCACGGTGGACAACGTGTCGCGCACGGCCTCCATCACTTACCGCGACGTGACGCAGTTCGTCGCGGCCTCCTCGGCGTTCTCGACCAAGCAAATCACCGGTGCGCTGCAATGGTCCTACCCCATCACCGAATATCAGTACCTGACGGCGGGTATGTCGGCGAACAAGAACAGCTTGGTGGTTTCTCAAGGATACAGCGCCCAGCAGTCCGTCGACTGGGTCAAGAACAACGGCAACACTTTCCAGCGTCAGTTGACCGATACCAACGGCGACGGCGTGGTCAACTCGCTCGACAATCCGTACACGGTGTTTGGTACCGACTTCTACACCTATGAATTGACCGGCGGCTGGTCCTACGAAGGCCGCAACCGCGCCTTGTTTCCCGACCGGGGCATGAAAATTCAGCTCTCGGCGCGCTATGCGCTGCCGTTGAGCTCGGTGCGCTACTACCAAACCAACTTCGATTTCGTGCGCTATGTTCCGCTGCCGTGGAAAATGCTGCTGTCAGTGCAGGCGTCGATCGACTATGCATCGGCGCTTGGCAGCACGACCTCACTGCCGCCGTACCTGAACTACTTCGCCGGCGGTCCCGACAGCGTCCGCGGCTATCGGGAAAGCCGTTTGGGACCGCGCGACAACATCGGCATCGGCAACCCCTATGGCGGCAATTTCCGCGTGGTGAATCGCTACGAAATGATCTTCCCCGTGCCGGACAAGTGGAAGAGCGCGGCCCGCGTCAGCTGGTTCTATGACATCGGTAACGTGTTTCAAACCGGCAGTAAGGTCAAATTCCTGGGGGTGGATGACGTAACGCCCGTCGATTACCACTTCAGTTATGATAATCTAAAGAGGTCTACCGGCATCGCGGTACAGTGGCTGGCGCCCCTCGGGTTGTTCCGTTTCTCATACGGCATTCCCTTGAATGCGAACCCTGGCAACACGGTTAGATTCAACGACGAAACAGAGCGCTTTCAGTTTTCCATCGGTCAAGCATTTTGACCCCAATTTGAGGTCTTAGAGATCAACATGTCGACTTACCTTCGCAGTATCGCGTTTTCGGTTTTTGCCCTCAGTGGCATCCTGGCTTCGCAATCGGCCAGCGCCGAAATCAAGATTGGTTATGTCAATTTCCAGAAGCTGTTGGAGGATGCGCCGCAGACCAAGGCCGCCATGACCAGCCTGGAAAATGAATTCGCGCCGCGCCGCCGCGAACTGCTCACCATGCAGAACGACCTCAAGGCCCGCGATGAGAAGTTGCAGAAGGAAGGCGCCGTGATGGCCGAGGCCGATCGCGCCAAAGCCGAGAAGACGTTGCGCGACCAACAGCGCGAGTTCTCACGCAAGGCAGGCGAGTTTCAGGACGATGCCTCGACGCGCCGCAATGAAGAAATCGGCAAAGTGCAACGCTATCTGGTGGGCGAAATTCAGTCCTACTCGAATGCCCAAGGGTTTGATCTGGTGATCGCCGAAGCGATTTTCGCGAAGCCCGCGCTCGATATCACGCCGCAGGTACTCGCGGTATTGGCGACCAAGCCGACCACGTTGCCGGCAGCGCCTGCAGCAGCCCCCGCCGGAGCCGGCGCGGCACCGAGCGGCAAGGCGCCGGCACCCGCCAAGCCTTCCGGAAAATAACGCAGGCTTCGGCGACCCCACCGCACTAGGACGCGTGTAGTGCATGGTGAGTTTAGTCTGGGCGAGCTGGCGGTACGTTTCGGGCTGACGCTTCGAGGCGACCCCAGCTTGACGGTGCGGCGGGTGGCAACCCTGTCGCATGCGCGGACAGGCTCCGTCAGTTTCCTGGCAAATTCCCGCTACCGGCGCTTGCTCGATACCACGCAGGCGACGGCCGTGCTGGTCACGCCCGCGGATGCCGCGGCCTGTCCGGCGGCGGCCTTGATCGATCCCAATCCTTATCTCGCCTACGCGCGCATCGCCGCGCTCATGTATCCCGTGGCGCCGCGCCAACCGGGTATCCATCCGAGCGCCGTCGTGGCGCCGGGCGCGCGCGTAGCGTCCACGGCCTACGTGGGTCCGCTATGCGTCATTGAAGAGGGCGCGGTGATTGGCGAGCACGTCAGCCTTGGACCGTCCTGCGTGGTGCACAGCGGCGCCGAGGTGGGCAATGACTGCCAGCTGGTATCGCGCGTCACGCTGTACCCAGGCGTGGTTTTAGGGCGGCGCTGCATACTGCATGCGGGGGCCGTGGTCGGCTCGGACGGCTTTGGATTTGCGCCCGATGCGGGGACCTGGCTGAAAATACCGCAGGTGGGTACGGTGCGGGTGGGCGATGATGTGGAAATCGGCGCCAACACCAGCATCGACCGCGGCGCCATCGATGACACCGTGGTCGAGGAGGGCGTGAAGCTGGACAACCAGATTCAAGTCGGTCACAACGTGGTGATCGGGGCGCATACGGTGATCGCGGCCTGCACCGGCATCTCCGGCAGCACGGTGATCGGGAAACGCTGCATGATTGGCGGCATGGTTGGCTTTGCGGGTCATTTGCACATCGCCGACGATGTGGAAATTACCGGCTGCAGTTTGGTGAGCGCATCAATACGAGAGGCAGGCAGCTATTCGAGCGGCATGCCCACGGTGGAGACCCGAACGTGGCGACGCATGGTGGCGCATTTGCGCAGATTGGCTAAGAAGGAACGCTGATGACGGATTCCGGAAAACTAGATATCGAGGGGATCCTGCGGCAGCTGCCGCATCGCTACCCGTTTCTGTTGATCGACCGCGTCATGGAATGCGTCGCCGGCAGCCACATCCTCGCTCTGAAGAATGTCACCTTCAACGAGCCGTTCTTTCCCGGGCATTTTCCACATCGACCCGTCATGCCCGGCGTGCTCATCATCGAGGCCATGGCGCAGGCGGCCGGTATTCTCGCCTTCAAGACCGTGAAGATCGTCCCCGACATCAATACGCGGTTTTATTTCGTGGCCATCGACAACGCGCGCTTTCGCAAGCCGGTTGAACCCGGCGATCAGCTGATGCTCAAGGTCAAGGTGATGCGCTCGTTCAAGGGCATTTGGAAATTCGGCGGTGTCGCCGAGGTCGACGGCAAGGAAGTGGCATCGGCGGAAATCATGGTGGCGCCGGAAACCAAGACGGGCGTGCCAAAAGCTGACGCGCCCCGAGGAGAGAACGGATGATCGATCCGCGGGCGGTTATCTCGCCGCAAGCGCAACTCGCGTCGGATGTAGAAGTCGGTCCGTTCACGGTGATCGGACCGAATGTGGAAATCGGCGCAGGCACCTGGATCGGGCCGCACGCCGTGATCAACGGGCCCACCCGCATTGGGCAGGGCAATAAGATTTTTCAGTTCGCCTCCTTGGGCGATGCGCCGCAGGACAAAAAATACAAGGGTGAACCCACACGTCTGGAGATCGGCGACCGCAATGTGTTTCGCGAAAGCGTCACGGTGAATCGCGGCACCACCCATGACCAGGGCGTGACCCGCATCGGCAGCGACAATTTGTTCATGGCCTACTCGCACGTGGCGCACGACTGCCAGGTGGGCGATAAAGTGGTGCTGTCGAATGTCGCCACCTTGGGCGGCCACGTGGAAGTTGGCGACTGGGTGATCATGGGCGGCTTATCCGCCGTGCATCAATTCACCAAGATCGGCGCGCATTGCTTCATTGCCAATAACGCGGCCGTGACGCGCGATGTGCCGCCCTATGTGATGGCGGTGGGACAACCAGCCGAACCGCATAGCGTCAACTCCGAGGGCTTGAAACGCCGCGGCTTCACGCCGGAACAAATTCTCAACATCCGCCGCGCCTATCGAATCCTGTACCGCTCAGGTCTGAAACTCAAAGACGCCATGCAGCAGCTGGAGAGCGCGGCGGAGACACAAGCGGAAATCAAACCCTTCGTCGAGTTCATCAAGCGCAGCTCACGCAGCATCGTGCGATAGGGATGGCGTTGCGGGTGGGTTTGGTGGCGGGCGAGGCATCCGGCGATACCCTGGGCGCGGATTTGATCAACGCCTTGCGGCGCATTGCGCCAGATACCCAATTCTTCGGCGTGGCGGGTCCCAAAATGCAGGCCGCGGGTTGCGAGGTGTGGGAGCCGGCCGAGTCATTCGCCGTGATGGGGTTGTTCGAGGTGCTGCGTCATCTGCCGCAACTCGCGCGGCTGATTTCCAAGATCAAGCGTATGTTTCTAACCGTGCGCCCCGATGTGTTCGTCGGCATCGATGCCCCCGATACCAACCTGCGGATTGCGCGCACGTTGCATGCCGCCGGCATTCCCACCGTGCAGTATGTGAGTCCGCAGGTGTGGGCCTGGCGGCAGGGGCGGGCGCAGCGCATGCGCGACTCCGTCGACCTGGTGCTGTGCCTGCTGCCCTTCGAGAAGCGCTTCTACGATGAGCATGGAATTGCGGCCGAGTTCGTCGGTCATCCGCTGGCCGATGCCATTCCGGTGCAGGTCGATCGCACCGGCGCACGCACGACACTGGGCCTGCCGATAGAGGGGAAGGTCATTGCGCTGCTACCCGGCAGCCGGCGCGGAGAAGTGACGCGCCTGGCGCCGGACTTCGTGGCCACCGCGCGCTGGCTCTCGCAGCACCGGCCCGATATCGCGCTGATCGCACCGATGGCCAATGCCGGAACACGGCAGATCTTTTCTGAGGTCCTTCAGCGTGATGCACCGGATTTGAAGATTCAGTTGATCGATGGCAAGGCCACCGTCGCCTTGAGCGCGGCCGATGCCGTGATGGTGACCTCGGGCACCGCCAGCCTGGAAGCGGCGCTGTGCAAGCGTCCCATGGTGGTGGTGTACCGACTCGGCGCGCTGTCGGCCTGGGCGGTGCGGCGGCTGAATCTGGTGAAATCCAAGTTTTTTGCGCAGCCAAATCTACTTGCAGATCGGCGCGTCGTCGGCGAGTATTTTCAGGAGCAAATTGTCCCGGCCTCGATCGGAGCGGAGCTCTTAATGTGGCTTGACGATGACGCGAAGCGCCAGGAGTTGGAACTTGAATTTGGACGCATACACGCCGAGTTGCGGCGCGGCGCGGGCGCCCGTGCGGCGCAAGCCATCCACAACTTGCTGAGCCGCCGATGATCGGGCGCACCATCAGGCGCATCGCCGGGATCGATGAGGCCGGGCGGGGCCCGTTGGCTGGCCCCGTGGTGGCCGCGGCCGTGATCTTAAGGCCTCGGCGGCCCATCGAGGGCGTGGCCGATTCCAAGGCGTTGAGCCCCGAGGAGCGCACGCGGTTGAGCGTGGTGATCCGGCGCGAGGCGCTGTGTTTCGGTATCGGCTGGGCCGACCATGCCGAAATCGACGCCATCAATATTTTGCAGGCGACCTTCCTGGCGATGCGCCGAGCGTTGCTTTCCATGACATTGATCCCAGATCACGTGTTGGTCGATGGCAATCAACTGCCCAAGCTCCATGGGCTCGGCAAGTCGCTGACGGCCAAGGCCATCATCGACGGCGATGTCTACCAGCCGGCCATCAGCGCGGCCTCCATCCTCGCGAAAACGGCGAGAGATGAGTATATGAATCATATGCATACGATCTATCCTGAATACTGTTTCGCAGATCATAAAGGCTACGCCACGCCCGATCACCAGCGCCTGCTCGCGCTGCATGGACCCTGTCCCCTGCACCGCCGGTCGTTCGAGCCGGTGCGCATTGCCATGGGGATTTTGGCTTGAGCGGATTCGTCCACCTGCGGGTGCACACCGAGTATTCCCTGGTCGACGGCATCGTGCGGGTACCGGAACTCATGGCGGCCGTGGCGGCGGCCGGCATGCCGGCGGTGGCGCTCACCGATCAGAGCAATCTGTTTGCCATGGTGAAGTTCTACAAGGAGGCGTTGTCGGCCGGCGTCAAACCGTTGATCGGGGTGGATGCCTGGATCCGCGAGCCCGGTGAGCGCACGCCGCCCTCGCGCATCGTGTTTCTGTGTCAGAACTTGGTGGGCTACCGCCATCTGACCCAATTGGTCACCCGCTCGTTTTTGGAAGGCCAACAACGCGGCGCGCCCATGTTGGAGCGTGGATGGCTGAGCGCCGAGGCGCTGACCGGTCTCATCGTGCTGTCGGGCGGTGCCGAGGGCGATGTTGGCCAAGCCATTGTGCGCGGCCGCGATGATGAGGCCGCGCGTTGTTTGGCGCGTTGGCAGTCCTTGTGCGGCGACCGTTTTTATCTGGAAGTGCAGCGCGCCGGCCGAGCCGGTGATGAAGCGCATTGCGAGGCGGCGATGGATTTGGCGCAGATGCAGGGCGTGCCCGCACTGGCCACCAACGATGTGCGTTTCTTGACGCGGGCCGACTTCGAGGCTCACGAAGCCCGCGTGTGTATTCACGAAGGCGCGCAGCTGGCGGACAGCAGCCGCGCGCGGCGCTACACCGAAGAGCAATACTTGAAGACGCCGGCCGAAATGGCCGAGCTGTATGCCGATGCACCGGAGCTACTGCGCAACACCGTCGAGGTGGCGAAGCGTTGCTCGTTGGAGATTCGCCTGGGCGCCTCCATGCTGCCGGCGTACCCGGTGCCCGAAGGCACCACCACCGAAGGTTTCTTGCGCGAAGAATCGCAGCGCGGCTTGATCGCTCGACTGGCCGCGACGCCCGCGCTCGCGGCCGACCCGGGCAGTGCGCAGATCTACGATGCTCGCTTGCAGTTGGAGCTGGGCGTGATCTGCGCCATGGGCTTCGCCGGCTACTTTCTCATCGTCGCGGACTTCATTCGCTGGGCGCGCGAGAACGGCGTGCCGGTGGGACCCGGCCGCGGTTCGGGCGCAGGCTCCCTGGTGGCCTATGTGCTTGCTATCACCGACTTGGATCCCATCGAGCACGATTTGCTGTTCGAGCGCTTCTTGAATCCCGAACGCGTTTCCATGCCGGACTTCGACGTCGACTTCTGCATGGACGGACGCGATCGCGTGATCGCCTACGTCGCCGACAAGTACGGCCGCGATCGGGTGTCGCAAATCATCACCTACGGTACCTTGGCGGCCAAGGCGGTGGTGCGCGATGTGGGGCGGGTGCTCGGCCACAACTACGGCTACGTTGATAAAATCGCCAAGCTGATTCCGTTCGAAATCGGCATCACGCTCGACAAGGCGCTGGAACAAGAAGAGGAACTGAAGCGCCTGTACGAGGCAGACGCGGATGTCCACGAGCTCATCGATCTGGCGCGCAGTCTCGAAGGCCTGGCGCGCAACGCCGGCACCCACGCCGGCGGCGTGGTCATCGCCCCCTCGGTGCTCACCGATTTCACCCCGCTGTACTGTGAAGAGGGCAGCACCACGCCGGTGACCCAATTCGACAAGGACGATGTCGAAGCGGCGGGCTTGGTCAAGTTCGACTTCTTGGGCTTGCGCACGCTGACCATCATCGATTGGGTGGTGCGCGACATCAATGCGGATCGCATCGCGCGCGGCGAGCCCCCCTTGGTGATGAGCGCCTTGCCCATGGACGATGCGGCCACCTACGCATTGCTCAAGAGCACCAAGACCACCGCGGTGTTCCAGCTCGAATCGCGCGGCATGAAAGATTTGATTCGGCGCCTGCAGCCCGACCGGTTCGGCGACATCGTCGCGCTGGTGGCCTTGTTCCGGCCCGGTCCGTTGCAGTCCGGCATGGTGGAAGACTTCATCGCGCGCAAGCACGACACCACCGGTGCCACCATTGATTACCTGCACCCCGATTTGAAGCCGGTGCTCGAGGCCACCTACGGCGTCATCTTGTATCAAGAGCAGGTGATGCAGATCGCGCAAATCTTAGCCGGCTACACGCTGGGCGGCGCCGATCTGCTGCGTCGCGCGATGGGCAAGAAGAAAGCCGAAGAGATGGCCAAGCAGCGCTCGGTGTTCGTCAGCGGCGCGGTGGCGCGCGGCGTACGCGAAACGCAGGCGACCTATATTTTCGATTTGATGGAAAAATTCGCCGGCTACGGTTTCAATAAATCGCACTCGGCCGCCTACGCGGTACTGTCCTATCAGACCGCCTGGCTCAAAGCGCATTACCCGGCGGCCTATATGGCCTCGGTGCTGTCCTCGGACATGGACAAGACCGACAAGGTGGTGATGCTAATCGATGAGTGCAGCAGCATGGGCTTGAAGGTGCTGCCCCCCGATGTGAATGAATCGGTGTATGCCTTTCGGGTGGCGGGCGCGGACAGCGACCGCGGCGATGCCATCCGCTACGGCATGGGTGCCATCAAGGGGGTCGGCGCTGCGGCGGTGGAAGCCATCATCGAGGAGCGCAAGCGCAATGGCGCCTACAAGAGCCTGTCGGATCTGTGCCGCCGCATCGATCTGCAGAAAGTAAACCGCCGCGTCTTCGATGCGCTGATCCGCTCAGGCAGCTTGGATTTGATCGGCGTGAATCGCGCCACGCTCACCGCGGAGCTGGATCGCGCCATGCAATTGGGCGAGCAGAATTCGCGCGCCACCAGCGTGGGGCAGGTGGATCTGTTCGGCTTGAGCGCGACGGCCGCCACCACGGAGACGGTGGTCGCCGATTGGTCCGAAGCGCAGCGCCTCGCCGGCGAGCGCGAAACGCTGGGATTGTTTTTGACCGGCCATCCGATCACGCCGTACGAGCCGGACTTGAAATTCTTGGGCTGCCAACGGCTGGCCGATGTGACCAGTGGACCTAAGCCCGCGCCGGCCGCCGATGGCCAGAAGGTGTGGTCGGCGGGCAAATCAGTCACGGTGGCGGGGTTGGTGCTCGAGATCCGCCGCCGTCCCAACCGGGTGACCTTGATTCTCGATGACCGTAGTGCGCGCCTCGAAGTCAGTCTCTATGAAGAAACCTTTCAGCAGCACCGCGACATCATCGTCAAAGATGCGATTTTGATCATCGACGGTTCGCTGCGCTTCGATGATTTCATCGAGGCCTGGCGTCTGCAGGCCAAGACGCTGATGGATATCGACCGGGCGCGTGAGCGTTTTGCGCGTCGGTTGTGGCTGCGCTGGCCCTCGGAATTTGACGGTCCCCAGGGGATGACCCGCTTCGAACAGATGCTGAAGCCGTACCTGCGCGGACCCTGCGGCGTCAGCGTGGCGGTCAACCGACCCGACTACAGCGGCAAAGTGAATTTACCGGACACCTGGTCGGTCCGACCTACGCGGGAATTATTGGACCGGCTGTCGACTTTGGTCGGGCGCGAAGGGTGGCATTTAGTGTATGGTCCGCGGAATGAAGTACGTGGCGAGGAAACCTCTTCATGGCGATGAATTTTCTAGAATTTGAACAGCCTATTGCTGAGTTAGAAGCGAAGATCGAAGAACTGAAGTTCTTAGGCACCGACGCCAGCGTCAATATCTCCGAGGAGATCAAGCGGCTGCAAACCAAGAGCCGGGCGCTGACCACCAGCATCTTTTCGAACCTTTCCCCTTGGCAAATCACACAGTTAGCGCGACATCCTCAGCGTCCTTATACGCTGGATTACATCTCCATGATCTTCACCGACTGGCAGGAGTTGCACGGCGATCGGATGTACGGTGATGACCTGGCCATCGTCGGCGGAATGGCGCGGTTGGACGGCGTGCCCATCATGTTGATCGGACAGCAGAAGGGCCGCGACACCAAGGAACGGGTGCGCCGCAACTACGGCATGCCGAAGCCGGAAGGCTATCGAAAGGCGCTAAGGCTCATGAAAATGGCCGAGCGTTTTCGCATGCCCGTCATCACCTTGATCGACACGCCGGGCGCCTATCCGGGCATCGGTTCCGAGGAGCGCGGCCAGAGCGAGGCCATTGCCCGCAACCTGTTCGAAATGTCGAACCTTGCGGCGCCGGTGTTGAGCATGGTGATCGGTGAGGGCGGTTCGGGCGGTGCGCTGGCCATCGGCGTGTGCGACCGGCTGGTGATGTTGCAGTTCAGTGTGTACTCGGTGATCTCGCCGGAAAGCTGTGCGTCCATTCTGTGGAAGAGTACGGACAAGAAAGAGATTGCGGCCGATGCCATGGGCGGCACCGCAGAGCGGCTGAAGAAATTAGGCCTGGTGGAT
>CAZZWE010000023.1:2302-39841 GCA_964657675.1 uncultured Steroidobacteraceae bacterium | reverse complement strand
TGAGGTCGCGCTTGTTCTCGCGTCGAATGCGATCGATGGCCTTATGCTTGGCCGTGGTGGTCAGCCATGCGCCAGGATTTGGAGGTACGCCATCGATCGGCCAGCGCTCCAGGGCGATTGCGAAGGCCTCAGCCGCCGCCTCCTCTGCAATGTCGAGATCGCCGAAACGCCGCGTCAGCGAGGCCACCACCCGTGCCCACTCCTCTCGGTGGACCGTGGTAATTGCCTCTGCAACGTTTTTCATCACGACTCAGGCATGACGCCCATGGGCCGCAGTTCCACTTTCCGGTTACAGGCCTTCGACCCGTCCGCCGCCAACTTCATTGCCACGTCCAGGTCGGGTGCGTCGATGACCCAGAAGCCCGCCAGAAATTCTTTCGATTCGAGAAAGGGTCCGTCGGTGAAGAGAGGCTCTTCACCCCGATTATCGATGACCGTGGCCGAACTCGGCTCCGCCAACCCGTTCGCGAAAACCCAATAGCCCTGCGACTGGAGCCGCTCGTTGAACACATCGATGGCCGCCATTTCGCCTGGGGTCGCCAATTCGGTTCCGCTGGCAATGACCGATACGAGGTACTGCATTTCATTGATCTCCTGAGCTTGGAGACGACCTCATGGGCCGCCACTCATCACTACGAATGACTATGCCGCGATCCGACAGCATCGGCTCATTTATTTTTTTACGCTTTATAGCTTAGGTGAAGGCCACCGCACCATGCCTTCGCGATCCAATCCACGCGAGATGCACCGCCGCTGCGGCTGGCAGCAACACGAACGGCAAGCAGTACATCCCGAACCAAGCGGCCAACGCCACGTGGAGATATCCGAACAGTGCCACACAGACCGCCAACGCCCATGCAACCAACGACCCAAGGACCATCACCAATAAACCCCGTGGCACGGATGCCTGCGAAAACAGAATCTTGTAGGCAGCGATCAGCCCCACGGGACCGATCAATGCCGCGGATCCGAATATCAATCCTTCTTGCAATTGCGTGAGCCCTTGAGTCGGCAGGAACAGCGTGTAACCTTGAATCGTACTGACGCTGATCAGCACGAAGTACGCCGTCGCCGGGCCCAGGCAGACCAACATCTCCAGCAACATCAGCCAACGGGGCCAATGATCGGGACTTCGAAACATGGCACTCACTCTCCCCGTATAACTCACGAACACGCAACCCAGTGCCCACGACAAGGTGGCCGTATCCTTCGGTAGATGCGCCAATTCGAACGAGATCGCCTGAATCCAGTCCGCATCATCTGGCGCCGCCACCCGCGCGGCGTGCCCCAGCAGCGCATGCGCCAGCCGATCTTTGATCGCGCGAAGTTCAGTCAAGGATAGTTTCCCACCGGCGCGAGCCTTACTTCATGGGCGACACGCTCTTTGAGCGCGTCGCGCGCGAACGCCACCCCCTCGGCGGTCAGGCGGTACATGTGACGGGGGGGTCGCCCTTCCTCTTCGGAAGGCTGCCACTTCGATTCTAGATTTCCGCGCTCACACAGCCGCATGAGGATGGGATAAAGCGTGCCGGATTTAAGCCCTGTCACCCGCGAAAGTTCGTATCCGTAATGCCATGCGCGGGCTCGCTGCGCGAGTGCCTCGAGCACCGCCAACGTGTGGCGCGATGGCCGTCGATTCCGTTCCATGGCCTTAAGTCTACATATATTGAAATAGGCGTCAAGCGGCAGCGACTCATTGCCCTTCAGGCGGCTGCCATAGCTCGACCTTGTTGCCTTCCGGATCCATCACCCACCCGAACTTTCCGTATTCCGAGTCATCCGTCTTGTCGAGCACGTTGCAGCCCTCTTCGCGCAGAGCTTTGAGTAACGCGGTGAGATCCTCGACGCGGTAATTGACCATGAAGGTCGCCGTGCTAGGTGCAAAATGATCGCCGCCCAGCGCGCCGATGGACCAGGCGGTGGTTCCTTTCACGGGATTGCCTGCGGCATCCTCCCACGTGAAGGCCGCACCACCCCACGTCTGCACATCGATACCCAGGTGCTTCTTGTACCAAGCCTGCAGTACGGCCGGATCACGCGCCTGGAAAAAGATTCCGCCAATGCCAGTGACTCTCTTCATTGAATGCTCCACGATGACAAAGTAATGACTGGACGAGCCCACTAGTGGCATCGACCCTGCTCAGTGCGGTTCGCCCGGATGATAATCGGCCTCGATGTGTCCGGCGAGTTGACTTTGCGTAAACATGACCGGTTTCGTCTTCATGGCAATGAACAACGGCGTCTGGTCAGCATAATGAGGCGACTGCGAGTCCAACGTGGCCGAACCGAATTGATGAATGCTATCCGACGACACAGTTCCCGCCTTGTCCCAGCTGACGAACATGATGAACGTATCGCCTGCCGACGCCGTCAGCGTGCCATCGGGTTGCGCGACCCCGTACACGGCACGATACGTATCCGGCCCACCGTCAATGGGCAGGTCCAGTGAGCCGCGGCGAAAACGATTGACCTGACCCCACTCCGGATCGATGCGGCCAAAATGGGTCTTCAATGTCTGCGCGGCGCGGCGCAAAGCCTCGACAGGCGCGACGTCCGGGTGGCTATCCGAGTGCGCCGCCTCCGTTCCCATCAATACGCCCAAGGCAGCGGCCCGACTACCTACATTGGTGCGCCGATCCCAAGCCTTGAGCAGCGTTTGAGCGGCAGCCAAGTCCGCGTCATTTCCCGGATCGGCCGCGACCGCTTCATCCATCTGACGCGCGAAATCCGAACGGTCGCTGTACGCGATGTCGAACTTGTAAGTGCGAAAGGCCTCCGGACTGATGGCCGCATCCGCACCGAAGGTTTCCTGCGCGCGAAAGGCCCGGTTGGTCATATTCATCTGGATGCCCATGGTCGGACTGAAATCCGAAGGCTTCAGCGCATCCTCCGCGCCCGTGGCCTGAAACGGCGTGTTGTTGGAATTGAACACATAACCCGACTTCGGATTCCAGATTTGCGGCACCCGCTCGAAGGGCAGGTAGCCGTGCCAAATCAGCGCCGACTGATCTCCGGGTTGAACCTGCGTCCAGTCTCTGCCCTCACTGCGATTCGGAAACTGGCCGTTGTAGACATAGCCGATATTGCCCTGATCGTCGGCATAGACATAGTTGATGCTCGGCAACGCCTGCAGGCGCATGGCCGCCAACCACCCATCGCGATCATGGGCCTTGTCGAGCCGATAGTACTGCAGCGACTGACGCACCTCGCCCATGCCCGCGTAGCGCACCGCGAACAGCCCATGCTCGGTTTTGAAAACGGGCCCCTGGTCCGACCACAACATCCCCCGATGCACCGTCCAAATCAGCGGACCGAATAGCTTCACGCGAATCGCCGCATCCCGCTGCTCGAAGTTCTTCCATTGACCGTCCATGCGGTACTGCTGTGGATTGTCCGGGTTCACGATCAATTCATACACGGTGGCGAGATTGGGTTCATTCACGGTGTTCGCCCAACCGAGATGCGCATTGTGTCCGTGCAGCATGAACGGCGAGCCCGGAAAGAATCCACCGGCCACATGCCATCCCTCACCGGAATCCAACACCGCTTCGTACCAAGCCACCTGCCCCGCATAAGGCTGATGCGAATTCACCAGTAATCGTGTCGCGCCGTCCGAAGACCTCGACGCCGCGACGGCGATGCCATTGGAGCCTACAGGCAAAGACCCGGTGATCGCCATCGCCACCTGATTCGCTTTCGCCGCCGGCGCCATGATCTTGCCGATCACATGGTCGAGGCCGTAAAAAAATGGCGTATGGAATACAAAACCCGCCGCCACGTCCTGGCCGGTCATCGGCAACAAGCCCCGTTCGACCCGATCGGGATGCAACGCCGCGTAGTAATTCACACCGTCGGCGTAGGCTTGCATCACCGCACGCGCATCCGCCGGCAAAGCCGTTTCATATTGGGACGCCACGGTGTCGTGCACCTTCAGCAACCGTACCAGGTAGTCGGTCACCGCACCCTTCGCACCGGCAACACTGGCCAATTCGCCGCGCGTGGTGAGCGCCGATTCCTGAATCGTGGCGAAGTCATCTTCGCTGTGAGCGAACGCCAATCCGAACGCCACGTCGGGATCGGTCGGTCCGCTGATATGCGGCACGCCGAACAAATCGCGTTGAATTCGCGCGTGATAACGCGCCGCTGCACCGACCAGCGTCGCGCGATCCGGCGCGGCCGGTTGATTCAAGCGATCCGTCACGATGACCGCGGCCAGCACAACGAAAACAATCAGCACCAATGCGGCAACACCCGCCTTCACATACCGCAAAGTAGTCCCCTTTCTTTTTTAGCAGCCCCCGTGCGGATCATAAGCTACCTGAGCATTAGTGCATCAGAGCCTAGTCGCGTAACGCGATCTAGACTCTTCGATGCTCCAGCGTGCCACGACATTAACTTAATGGGTTCTTTGCGTTTCGAGACGCCCATAGACTAAGCTAATTGCGGAAGCAAAATTCAGGGGGATTTGCCAGCAGCATGGGCGAGACTTGAAAGATCACATCAGGGGCATCGATTCGCTGCGCTTCATAGCGGCCATGTGGGTCGCTTTCGGTCATGGCGCATGGCTTCCCATCCCTGCGCTCACTCAGCAGTGGGGGTCGACAGGCCGCGCGTTAACCGCCTTGAGCAACACCAGTTTCAATGGCGTCGCCGCGGTGATTGTGTTCTTCATCATCTCTGGGTTTTGCATCCATCTGCCGTATGTCGGCGCCACCAAGCTGGACATCCGCGACTTCTACATTCGTCGCTACGTACGAATCGGCGGACCCTTGTTGATTGTCCTGGCCATCGCACAGTTTTGGCCGGATCCCGCGGCCAGCGCGGTCAAGCTGGTGCTATGGAGCGTGTACTGCGAGTTGGCGTATTACACCCTGTATCCATTCTTGCTGCCCCTGCTGAGTGAGCAACGAATCAAAAAAGTCATCGCCGTCTCAACCGTGATCGCTGCCGTGTTGATCGCACTGCGTTGGGGCTACATGCGCCATTGGGAATTTGGCGTAATGACTTTTTTGGTCGGCTACCCCACCTGGTTTCTAGGCTGTCTGCTCGCTGAAAAAATCAAGAAGAATGAAGCCGACACGTTGCGCGGATCAATCTGGGTGTGGCGAATCGGCGCCTGGTTGTACTCCGTCGCCGCCATGGACCTGGTTTTCCATTCACCCATCAAGATTGGCTATCCCGCCTCGCTGCTGGCTTTTTCGTTTTATTGCTATTTCTGGCTACAGCAAGAATTGACTCGCTGGCGACGTATCGAACCGATCCGTTGGATCGAAGCGGCGGGCGCTGGGAGCTATTCCATCTATCTAGTGCATACGGTGGTGATCACCGCCCTCGAAGAAATGCAGTTGAAGACGGCGCCGATGATTACCTGGGCAGTAGTACTCGCCTCGGTGCTTGCGGTCAGTTATGTGTTCTTCCGGCTGTTCGAGCGCCCGTTCCATCTAGCGGCGCGAAAACTCGCTAGGATGTTTAGACGCCCTCCGCCCATCAAGCCAAACCCAGATCCAGCACCCGTCTCATAAGCAGATCCGCCTCACGCGCCCGCCGATTCCGGCAACACCTGCCCACCGTCGACAATCAAACTTTGCCCCGTGATGTACGCCGCTTCCTCGCTGGCGAAGAACAACGCCGCGTTGGCAATGTCCATCACCGACCCTAATCGTCGCATCGGCACGGACTCGGTCATCTTCTGAGCATACTCATCTCCCAATGCCGCGAGCCCTTCGGTCGCGATATTGCCGGGCAACACCGCATTCACCGTAATGCCGTCGCGCGCATATTCGAGCGCCGCCGTCCGCATGAAGCCCAACTGCCCCGCCTTGGTGGCGCCGTAATGCGACCAGCCCGGATAGCCCGTGACGGGGCCGGTGATCGAGGAGGTCAATATGATGCGGCCAAACTTTTTAGCTTTCATGGTCGGAAGACAGGCCGACACCGAAAGAAACGTGCCCTTCAAGTTCGTGCCCAGCACCGCATCGAAGTCCTCTTCGGTCATGGTTTCCAACGTCGCGGCCGGCATGATCCCCGCATTGGCACACAGCACGTCGATGCCGCCATGCGCCCCGATCGCGGCGGCTGCCATGGACTGCATTTGTGACTTCTGAGTGACGTCCGCCTCGAACGCCAAGGCGGTTCCGCCCGCCTGAGTAATCTGTGTGGCCACGGTCTGCGCTTCGGCCAACTTGCGCGACACGACCAACACCTTGCAGCCCGCCGAACCGAACCGCAAAGCAATGCCCTTGCCAATGCCTCGACTGGCGCCGGTCACGATGACGCTGCGGCCCTTGAGCGGATTGAACATGATCGACTCCTTTAATTTAAGAACGTGCCCGCGCTGTAATCCCGCGCCAACCGCACGGTGTCGGCCGTAAAGCCGCTGCCCAGAGTTTGCGCCAATGGCACTTCGCGATGCGAGGCCAACCACGCCGTGAGCAGTATGCGTCTTAAGATCACAAAGGTCGGCAACTCCGCGTATTCCTGTGCCGACAGAGTGGCTTCGCTCCGATAGCCGCGGACCCACGCATCCCGTAACAGCGGCGCCGCGCCCTCGTGCTCAATGAAACTCAACGAGGTCGCAAAATCGTACAGAAACCAGCTAAACCCGCAGTCATCGAAATCGATGATGCGCAGGTGTACGCCCTCCACCAGCAGGTTGGCCAAGCGCAAATCGGCGTGCACCAAGCCGAAACGATCGCTCCCGTCACCGAAAGTTACCAGCCGCCGCGCCACGCGGTCGATGGCTTGCGCAATCACCTCGGCCCCCTGCGAGTCGAGCCCCAAAGACTCGCGCCACGGTCCCCAGTGACCCTGCGGCCCCACCATGGCATCGAGATCCCAACGCCTGCGCACAAAGCCGCTCGGCACGGACCAGTGACGCGCGTGGCGGTGCAGCTTCGCGGTCATCGCGCCCAACTTTTCAAACCAAGCGTCGGCATCACGGCCCGCGTCGGGCTCCTGCCCGGGCAATCGCTCGAAAGCCACCGCATACCGAGGCGCGAGCCCGCCACCCGACTCGAGCACCTGAATCAGTTCGCCATCCTCCCCCGGGATGGGCTCTGCAGTGTCGACCACGGCATCGCGACGCAGGGCCAGAATCCACGCGAGCTCCGAGCGGATTTCCGCGGCTGACGAATAGCCGATCCGATGCACCCGCAAAACCAGTTGCCGCTGCCGCAGTTCATCAGTCAACAGAAAGGTCGCATTCTCGGACAAATTCAGCAGCGTGACACTCGTGCCCGGCGAAAGCTTCCAACGCCGCAGGGCCGCGGCCACTCGGAGGTGTAAATCAGCGACGACTTGCGCGGAATATTCCATCCCTGATCTACGTCGGCAGCGGCGCCCGCGTCACGGCCGGCTTCGCCAGCGTCAGGCCCCAGGACGCCGCGATCCAAGCCGCCGACACATAGGGCCACAGGTTGTTGGGGTAGTCCGGCACGGGGTATAGATTTCGATATAGCACCCACAACATCAATACGGGACCGAGCACACAGGCGGCCGCCCAGCGCTGACGACTCTCACGCCACGCCTCCGCGACTTCCGCGCCGCCCACGCCGATGTACACGGCGATCAAGCTCAACGTGGCGATGGTGCTGACATAGCTGTAGTAATTGCCCGATCCTGTGAAGGGCGCCCACACCACGAACACCACGAGGATGATCACCGCCGTCGCCCCCAGCGCCACCGCGGGCGTGCCATGCCTGGGATCGACTCTGCCCAGCGCCGGCGACAAACCGCCGCGGCCGATGGCGAATAACACTCGGCCCGCGGCTGCCAGCGATCCCAGCACGCTCGAAAAACAACTGGCTGCCGCAGCCAAGTCGAGCCCGATGGCGAGTGGACGCGATGCAAATTTCAGCGCCAGATCATTCAGCGGCGCTTCCGACTTCGCGAGGTCCTTCACGCCCTCCAACCCAAAGCCCGCGACCTCGCAGTAGGACACGAACACGAAGAACAGCCCCGACCCGAGCACCGTACCCAGCAATGCAATCGGAATGTTGCGCCGGGGATCGCGCGTCTCTTCGCCCAAGGTCGCGGCACCTTCGAAGCCCGCAAAACTCAACACGCAAAACACCATGCCGAACCCAATGCCCGCCCAGCCTTTATAGGCCTCCGACGGCGTAAAGGCCGCCGCCGTCAATTCAGCGCCCGGGTGCACCTGGTGCAAAATGCTGATGCACAATCCGATGATGACCACGATCACCAGCATCTCCAGCGCCAGCATCAGTCGACCGGCAAACCGCATGTCTCGATAAGACAGCCACCACGCCAGCAGCATGGACAGCACGCCGATGCCAATCCACCACGAGCCGATATCGATGCCGAACCCCTTGAGCGCCGCGGCGATGAAGCTGCCGACCAATGCCCCCAGGCTGGTGGCAAATCCCAGATAGGTCAGCAGCAAGGCACAGCCGGCCACGAACCCCGCGGAATTGCCGAAGGTATGCGCGATATAAGCGTACGCGGAACCGGCATGCGCGACCCGGCGCGTGAATGCCATGAAGGAGAGGGCGATCAGCACCATGGCGACGGTGCCAATGGCAAACGCCAGCGGCGCGGCCGCGCCGGTGGCCTGCGCCACCAAGGTGACATTGAACGCGGCGGTGACCGACGGACAAATAATGGACAACGACAGGCCCACCGCCTCCGGCAAGCTCAGGCGGGCACTCAAGCGTGAACTCATGCGGCGCGCGTCAAGCGCTGAATCTCCGCCAGCAAATCCGCCGTGCTGATTTGCCGGCAATAGCCGGCGTTATTGCGCAACGACCAATCATGGCGATCGGCCGACAGGGTCACGCAGGCATCGGTGGGCACCGTCACCAGATACCCAAAGTCACACGCGTCGCGCACCGCCGAATCCACGCATTGATCGGTGAGACACCCGGCAATGATCAAGGATTGAATCCCTAGATTGCGCAGCACGTAATCGATATTGGTGGAGATGAACACCGATGAGGAGGTCTTTGGAAAAACGATTTCGTCATCGCCGGGCGTGAGCTCATCCACCATTTTGGCGTCCTTCGAGCCCTTCGGCACATTGAAGCCCGAGATCTTGTAGTCCAGGGAGCGATCGCGGCCCTCGGCCGTCATGCTTTCAATCAGGGTGTAAGTCACTTCGATACCCGCGCCGCGGCAGGCCTGCTGCAGCTTCACCATGTTGGGCAGCGCGCGTTCCTTGAGCGTGCGGAAAAAATATCCGTAGCGGCTTTCCTTTTCTTCCGCGCTCAAATGCGTGTACTCGCCGCCCTCCCAGGTGCAGTTATAGTTCTGCACGTCAACGAACAGCAATGCGGTTTTACCCAAGACGATAGGTACGTTGCGACTCAAGGGTTGATTCATGATGAAGGCCTTAAAAAAGCGGTTTCGCATTCCTGTAATGCGCGGGTGAGCCTTGCGGCCCATTCGATCTGTCCCGCCTCGTGCCCGATCAGGTCCTGTCGCAATTCGATTTCGACATGCGGCAGCCCGCGCGCCTCGCCGTGCCTTGGCACCGTGAAATCCGTTTCATCGCTGACGAAGTACGGTTGGTTGTCGGCCACGTTCAATGCCGGGTCTTTGCGCAGCGCCTCCAGCATCAATCCGGCAAAGCGGCGGTCGCGGTTATAGAGAATCGCTGCGTGCATCTCACGCCGCACGCCTTTATACGAGTCCGTCATGCTGTGCTGCGCCACCAAGAGGGTCGGCCGCCGAGCAGCGGCGCGCTCATCCAACAGCGCGCGGATCCTGGCGTGGTACGGCTCGAAGATTTCCACCCGGCGAGCCTCTTTCTCTGCAGCGCTCAACGCAACGTTGCCCGGGATCTCGCTGGACTCGCTGATCAGCGGAATCGAACTCGCCACGGCGGGATCGCGATTGCAGTCGATCACCAGACGAGAATAATTTTGCGCAATCAACGGCGCATCCAAGGCCTCCGACATGCGCTTCGCGACCGCCAACGCGCCGATGTCCCAGGCAATATGCCGCGCCAATTCACTCGCGGGCAGTCCCAGATCGCTTAAGCGCCGCGGGATGCGCGCGCTGGCATGATCCACCACAATGACGAAATTGGATCGGCCGCTCCATCGAAACTCGGCAAAGGCCGGCGGCTCATCCGTCGCCAGCAAGGTCTGCGCGTCATTCATGGGCACCTTCAATACACCTGCGCATACCGTGCGCAAATTTCAGTTTCATTCAAATCCCCCAGACCTTTGATTTCGGCCCGCTTGAATTGCAGATACGCCGACAACAAATCCGCGCCCAGCCAATCCGCCGCAGTTTCGTTGGCTTCGAGCAAGTCCAGCGCGGATCCCAAGTCCTGCGGTAAGGGACGCGCGTCCATGCCCTCGATTTCCCATCCATGCCGTATGCCATCCAATCCCGCCTGCACCATCACGGCCAATGCCAAATAAGGACTCGCCGTGGCGTCAGCCACCCGAAACTCGACATTGAACTGCGCCGCCCGCTGTTGCGCATCGCCGACCGCCGGGCAAATGCGCAGCGCCGCTCCGCGGTCGAGGCGCCCGACATTGGCCTTGGTGGGGGCCCACCCATTGGGACGCATCCGGTAATACGAAGGCACCGACGGCGCCGTCACGGCGCTCAAGGCCGGCAGGTGGTGCAAAATCCCCGCGATGAAATGATTGCCCAGCAACGACAGCGTCCAGGGGCGATGTTCATCGTAGAGCACCGGACGCCCGTCGGCATCGAGAAAGCTGAAATGAATGTGCGTGCCGCTGCTGACGCCGTCCGGCGTCGGCAACGGCGTGAAACTTACGCGTTGCCCCAGTCGATACGCCACCGCCTGCGCCACTTCGCGGGTGATGACGGCATTATCCGCCGCGCGCAGGCCGACCACCGGCGCCGAGGTCACCTCGTACTGACGCGCGCCGTACTCCGCCAGGAATGAGTCGGGCACCACGCCGACCTGACGCAGCGCCGCCAACAAACTCTCGCCGTACACCCCTTGGCGCCGATAGGCATCCAACTCATACGGCTGCTGCAACGGAGCCGCACCGCTGTACGTGAACTCCTGCTCGAAAGTCGCGAACAAATTGAAACCCGTCTCGAGTTGCATGCGCTCGAGCGCCCGCCGCAGCACATGCCGGGGACAGAAATCCCAGGGCGTTCCGTCCAGCGTCTCGATGTCCGCAATGAAGAAGTACTCGGCCGCGCTGCCCTCGAACGGCAGGAACACGCGCGTCGAGATATCCGGCATCAGGAACACCTCGCCCTGCGTGCCGAACGTCGTCATCTGAATGGGGCCGAAGGCCGAGAGAAAAATATTGGTGGGCGCAAGACCCACACCGCGTTCCAGACGCGAGGCAAGGTCCGCCGCCGGAAAACTCTTGCCGCGAAAATGACCCGACAGATCGCTGGTACCGACGAAAACTATCTGCTCACGCTGCATGGGACCCACTTGTACCGCCGCTTCCCCCTCGATTCCCAACATACACGCTCAGCCGCCGTCGCGCTGCAGCGTCGCAAGCCCGATTTGGCCATTTGTTTTTGCACAGCCACCGTGGGGCGACTACTCCTGCTGGTGCTTGAGCTCCGTCTCGAACGCCGCTTCGCGCTCAGCCACCTTGGCTCGATAGCCCTTCGGATCCACCCACACCACATTGGTCGCGCCCTGCTTGATGCGGTCCAACTTCCCCAGCATGTCGAAATAAATCCCATGCGCGCCTAAAAAGATGTCGCAGGGTAAGGCCTTCAATACGGCGAAGGTCCGGCGATAGTCATCGGCAATATGCGGATAGGAGGCCGGCATGCCCGGCTTGTCCACCAAGCGAAAGCCCGGGTTGACGTTCCAACTGCCGACGATTACGGCATTCAACGTTGTATCCCGCTGCCGCACTTTCATCGTCCACGTGGTGCAGCCGCGCGTATGTCCCGGCGTCTTGTGCGCCACCAACACGGCATTGCCCAGCTTCACGGTATCGCCATCATGCAAGACCCGATTCACCATCGCCTTCGGGTAATGAGTATCCGGATAGGCAAAGTCCTTGGCGCCCCCGCTCTGGACCACCGGCACATCCCCGTCCATCACCATGTACTTCGCCCCCGTCTGCTTGATGATGTCCGCGCTGCCGGCGTCGTGATCCGCGTGCGAATGACTGATGAGCAGGATTTTGATGTCTTTGAAATGAAACCCCAGCTTCTCGACACTGGCGCGAATCAACGGCACCGAGGCCTCGAAACTGGAATTGATCAAGATATCGCCTTGCGGTGTGACGATCAGGTAGGAGGCCAAATCCCGGCTGCCGACGTAGTACAGATTATCGGCGATTTGAAACGGCTCCAGCGGCGCCAGCCAGTCGGGATCCGTTTGCGCCCGCGCGGCGCCCGCCATGAACGCCAAGCCAATGATGATGGCAGCAATCACACCTGTGTTTTTCAACGTCCAAACCCTCCGTCAGAAACAAGCCTCGCGCGAAGGCGTAGAATCTTAAACCACGGACGCGACCATGACCTCAGATCCCTACAACCTACAGCGCTTTCTCGACGCCCAGCACAGCATCTATGGGCAGGTCCGCGACGAGTTGCGCTCCGGCCGCAAGGAAAGCCACTGGATGTGGTTCATCTTCCCGCAGATCCAGGGCTTGGGCACAAGCCCCAACGCGCAAAAATATGCCATCACCCACCTCGATGAAGCCAAGGCCTACTTGGCTCACAGCCTGCTAGGTTTTCGGCTGCGCGAATGCACCCAATTGGTGAACGGGGTCGAGGGCCGGTCGGTGGAGGCCATCTTCGGCTACCCCGATCATATGAAATTCCATTCCTCGATGACGCTGTTCGCGCGCGCGTCCGAGGCCGACACGTTGTTCGCCGACGCGCTGAAAAAGCACTTCCATGCACAGCCCGATCTGCGCACGCTGGAAAAACTGTAAGCACCTGCCAGGCCTCGAACTTCGCGCCCCGCGCACGGTCAAAAAACCAGTGATCGTGATAGGCTTATTCCAATGACCCGCGACAATAAGACAAACGCCACAAAGCTCGCAGCGGCCCTCGGCGCCGCAGCATTAGGCGCCGCCACAGTGGCGCAGGCCACCGTCTACACGCTGACCAAACCCGATGACATCGTGGTTGGACAGGACCAGACCATCACCACGGTGTATGAAGACACCCTGTACGACCTGGCCGCGAAGTACAGCTTGGGGTCCGAGGAAATCATCCGCGTCAATCCCGGGGTCGATCCCTGGTTGCCCGGCGCCGGCAAAGAACTCACCGTACCGGGACGCCACATCCTGCCGCCCGGACCGCACGAAGGCATCGTGGTCAATCTGCCGGAACATCGGCTCTACTATTATCCGAAACCGAAACGCGGCCAGCCCATCGAAGTCATCAGCTATCCGGTGAGCATCGGCAAGATGGACTGGCGCACTCCGCTGGGCCTCACGCATGTGACCCAAAAAATCAAAGACCCGGTGTGGTATCCGCCCGAATCGGTTCGCAAGGAACATGCCGCCGCCGGCGATCCGTTGCCGCCGGGTCCGGTCAAAGCCGGACCCGACAATCCCTTGGGGCAGTTCGCCTTGCGGTTGGCCGCCGGCGGCGGCACCTACTTGATTCATGGGACCAACAATCCCATCGCCGTGGGCCTTGCGGTCACGCATGGGTGCGTGCGCATGTACCCCGTCGATGTCGCCGCGCTGTTTCCATTGATCCCCGTCGGCACGCCGGTGTACTTGATCAACGAACCGGTCAAGGTAGCGTGGGTTGACGGCGAGTTGCTGCTCGAAGCGCATCCGCCGGTCGATGCGCAAGGCCAGAGCTTCGAACCCGATATCGATCAGTTTTCCGCGCTGTTGCAAAAGGCCGTCGGCGACACCACCGTCGCCATTCACTGGGACTACGCCCGCGAAGTGCTGCAGCGGGCCGATGGCATGATTGCCACCGTGGGCCTCGAAGCCGACAACCCCAACTTGCCCTCGAGCGACGCACCCAACGTCACGCCCCCGCCCGTCACGACCTCGAGTTCCACTGCCAGCACTACGACGCCGCAAGCGCCGTAAGGTCTGCGGCGCTCAAGCGCCGCCACTGCCCTTTCGGCAAGGGCCCGAGCTCCAATCCGCCGATGGCGACCCGAATCAAGCGCAGCACCTGAATCTCAAAGGCGCTGAGCAAACGCCGAATCTGACGATTACGCCCCTCATCCAGCTCGATCAATAGCCACGCATGCTTGACGCCCGCACGCAAAGTCTCGGCGCGAGTCGCGCGTAAAAATTCATTCTCCACGGTCACGCCTTGCACCAGCCCCGCCAGCAACGGATCATCCGGCAGGCGATTGATCTGCACGTGATAAGTCTTGCGCGGCCCGCGCTCTGGATCGGTGATGGCGGCATTCCAAACCGGATCATTGCTGAACAACAGCAAGCCTTCGCTGGCCTTGTCCAAGCGTCCGGCCGGCGCCAGCCAGGGAAGTCCGGAACCCTCCAAACAGCGGTACACGGTATCGCGGCCCTGCTCATCGTTGGCGGTGGTCACGAGCCCGCGAGGCTTGTTCAACATGATGATGATACGTTCGGCCGCCGCGGTCTCCGCATCATCCACCGACACCGCATCGATGCCTTGCCGTACCGGATACTCGGGATCACGCACCACCTGGCCGTTGACCCGCACGCGGCCTTGCCGCACCCACTCCGCCGCTTGAGTGCGGGAACCTAGCCCCAACTTGGAGAGGACTCGCGCCACACCATGGCGCGCCGGTCCGTGTCGCGCAACGTTATCGGTCTTCACCGAGCGAGTTTAAGCGCCTCGCGGCAGAAGCGTAATCGCGAGACGAGAGGTCGAGCCGATGGCCGCGCCGTCACTGGCCTCGCCGAGGTTGAGATAGAACACCTGCGATTTTTTTCGTTTCGCGTTCGCCGGTATTTTCACAAACAGTGTCGTCATGTGGTCATGCGCCGGGAAATAGGCGGTGGTTCGTCCCTGCTCGACAAAGTCAGTGCCGGGGCTCGCGCTGCCGCCCTCCGTCCACCAGACGAAACTGGTCTTCTCGCCCTTCGCCGCCGAGCGAAACACATGGATCTCGGCAAACTTGGCGCTCGGGTCCAAGCTCAAGGATTTCTCGGAGAAGGCGATCTTCTCAATCACAGGTCCCGCGGGCCTTACCGCCGCCGCCCCGTGACGCACTTTTGGCACTGCCGCGGCCGGCGCCGCCGACTGCGGATCGATGTCCGTCATCTTCGACTCTTGTTCCTTAAGGTCTTCATCCGATGGCAATGCCATGGTTTGCGTTTCCGCAGCAGCCGGCACCGCCGCGGCCACCGCGACCGGCGGCTTACGCGAGCGGGCGTGAATCACGGCCCAACCGATGCCGATGCACAGCAGCACCGCCGCGGCCATCGTCCAACCCATGACGCCGAACCGCGACTTCAGAGGCGGCGTCTGGGCACTGGTCTCTTCGGGCGAGGCCTTCCAACGCGGCGCCGAACTCAACACCAATTCCGTCAGCCACTCCTGCACCGAATTCGGCCGTTCGTTGCTTTCCCACGCCAGCCCACGCTGCAGCGCCTGCCACTGGCCTTGCGACAGATTTTTCGGTTCCTTCGCCGTCATACCGGCATCGCGCGCCTCGGTGGCGCGGCGTTTTTGGAACGGATGCTCGCCGGTCAATAATTCATACGCCATGCACGCCAGCGCAAAGATATCGTCACGCTCATCGGCTTCCTCGCCTTCGAGCAACTGACAGCTGGCATAGGAGGGTGTCAGCGCCGCACTGCCATTGCCCACGGTCTGAAGACTCGCGGTGCCGAAATCCAAGATCCTCAAACCCCCGCCCTTCAGCAGCATCACATTCTGCGGCTTCAAGTCGGCGTGCACGACCTTGCGTGAATGTGCATGCGCCAGGCCATCGCCGATGTCGCGGATGATGATCCAGGCTTGCGGCCGGGGCAGTCCTTTCGGCGAGCGCTTCATCACCTCGCTTAAGCGTTCACCATCCAATAATTCCATGGTGAAGAAGGCCACATCGTCGCTGCCCTCGAGTTCGAACACCTTGACGATGCTCGGATGCGACAACGCCTGCGCGCAGTAAAATTCATGGCGTAATTTGTCGAGTGCCGAGGCCGGCAGGTCCTGCCCGGCGTGCACGATCTTGAGCGCCACGGCGCCATCGATGTGCGCATGCTCGCTGCGGATACGATCATCCGCCTGGTACACCGTGCCCATACCGCCGCTGCCCAATCGGGCATCGATCCGGTAACGGCCCAACAGCACTTGGCCCACTTTGACCTCAACCGGGACCTTGTCTTCCGCCTGCGGGGGCAGTCCCAACTCCAGGGTGATGCCGTAGTCGTCTTCTTCGAACTCAGATTTCGCTGGATTTCCCATTATCGCGCCAGGGTATGCCCGCCTCTGGATGCCAGCAGTGACATATGTCGAAGCTTGGGTGTGAAGCACCGCTCGCGGTCGTTAACTTGTGATGTAGACCGCTCGACGGGCAAGGTTATGTCCAATCGCGTCAGTATAGAAGAGAATAAGACCCTCATTTATTTATCTGAACAGACGTGGGAACCTGAGGGGATGGAAACACTGGCTTCTGAAATTGCGGTCCCTCCCGTCGAAAAGCGCGAATTGCACCGCGCCATCGGGTCCCGCCAGCTGAGCATGATCGCCATCGGCGGCGCCATCGGGACCGGGTTGTTCCTGGCCAGCGGCGGGGCCATTTCCCAAGCCGGGCCCGGCGGCGCCATGTTGGCCTACGCCATCATGGGCATTGCGGTGTACTGCATGATGCAGTCCTTGGGCGAAATGGCGACCCAGCTGCCGATCCGCGGCTCCTTCGAAACCTACGCCGAGCGCTTCATCGACCCGTCCTTCGGATTCGCGGTGGGCTGGAATTACTGGTTCAGCTGGACCATCACCCTGGCCGCCGAGCTGGTCGCCGGCGCACTCATCGTCAAGTTCTGGTTTCCGCATAGTAATTCCACCGCCTGGTCCTTAGGGTTCTTCGGACTGCTGCTGGCGCTCAATCTGCTTTCGGTCAAGGCCTATGCCGAAGCGGAATACTGGTTTTCCAGCATCAAGGTGGTCACCGTACTGATCTTCGTCACGGTGGGCATCTTGATGATTGCCGGCATGATGGGCAGCGAGGCCATCGGTTTTCAGAATTGGACGCTGTCGGATCCGAAGACTGGCGCCCACGCGCCCTTCGTGGGCGGTGCCACCGCCGTGTTGCTGGTGTTCCTCACCGCGGGATTTTCCTTCCAGGGGACTGAAGGCGTGGGCTTGGCCGCCGCCGAAACGGCGGATCCTGCCAAAAATGTGCCGAAGGCGATTCGCACCGTGTTTTGGCGCATCTTGCTGTTCTACATCGGCGCGATTTTCGTGATCGGCAGCATGGTCGCGTTCACCGACCCCAGCCTGCTCAATTCCGACGAAGGCCACATCGCAGTATCGCCGTTCACCATGGTGTTCCAGCGTCTGCCGCACATCGGCTACTACGCCGCCAATCTGATGAACTTCGTGATCCTCTCCTCGGTGCTCTCCTGTGGTAATTCCTCGATGTACGTGGCCTCGCGCATGCTGTACGCCATGGGTCACAGCGGCAAGGCGCCGAAATTCTTCGCCAACTTGAGCGTCGGCGGCGTGCCCGTGCTGGCGCTGCTGTTCACCGGCTTGTGGAGCGCCGTCGCCCTGTTCGCCAATACCTTCGGCGACCAGAAAATTTACACCTTGCTGGTGAATGCCTCGGGACTCACCGGCTTCATCATCTGGTTAGGTATCGCCATCTGTCACTTGCGCTTCCGACGAGCCTGGGTCGCCCAAGGACGCAGCCCCGCCGATTTGAAGTTCCGATCCAAGTTCTACCCCTACGGCCCCTGGATCGCGGTGGTGCTGTTCGTGATCGTGATATTCGGCGCCAACGTGGGCGTGTTTCAAACTGAAAAGTTTTCGTGGTTCGATTTCATCACGGACTACCTGATGATTCCTTTGGTGATCGCCCTCTACGTCGGCCACAAGGTGTGGAACAAGACCAAGTTGGTGCCGCTGAAGGAATGCAACTTCGAGTTGGAGTAGCTTTGACTAAAAAAGACGAGATCCGCGATTTCCTCGCCGACCGGGACATCCAGCACGTCAAGATCGGCGTGTTCGACACCGACGGCGTGATGCGCGGCAAGTACCTCAGCCGCGAAAAATTCCTGAGCGGCGTGGAAAAGAACCTGGCCTTCTGCGACGTCGTACTCGGCTGGGACTCGAACGATCAGCTGTACGACAACACCCAGTTCACCGGCTGGCACACGGCCTATCCCGACGCCGCCGTGCGCGTGCTACCCGACAGCCAGCGCGAAATTCCCTTCGAACCCAAGACCGCATTTTTCCTGGGCGAATTCGCCGGACGCGCCGAAGCCGTGTGTCCGCGCGGCACCCTGCGCCGCGTGCTCGATCGCGCCGCGAAATCCGGCTATACGGTCAGCGCCGCAGCCGAGTTCGAATTCTTCGTCTTCGACGAAACGCCGCAATCGATCCGCGACAAAGGCTATCGGCAGCTGAAGACTCTGACACCGGGCGCTTTTGGTTACTCGGTGCTGCGCAATTCAGTGCACGCCGACCTGTATCAGGAACTGTTGGATTTGAGCCAGGCCATGCGCTTCCCCATCGAGGGGCTGCACACCGAAACCGGCCCCGGCGTCCTCGAGGCTGCTCTGTCCTACTGCGATGCACTCGAAGCCGCCGATCGCGCGGCCCTGTTCAAGACCTTTACCAAAGTCTTGGCGCAACGCCGCGGCCTGATGGCCACCTTCATGGCCAAGTGGTCCAACTCGGTGCCGGGACAAAGCGGCCATCTGCACATCTCGATGCGCACTCCCAACGGCGGCAGCGTGTTCCATGATCCTTCGAAGCCGCATGACATGTCCGATGCCATGCGCTGGTTCATCGGCGGCCAACAGGCCTTGATGCCGGAGATCCTCTCCATGGTGGCCGGCACGGTGAACAGCTATTCGCGCCTCATTCCCGGCTACTGGGCGCCGACCGCCGCCGCCTGGGGCGTGGAAAATCGCACCACCGCATTGCGCGTGATTCGCGGCGGCCCCTCGAGTCAACGGGTCGAATATCGCATTGCCGCCGCCGACATCAATCCCTATATCGCGCTGGCGGCCGCCATCGGCTCCGGACTCTGGGGCATCGAACATCGCATCGAGCCCGATGCGCCCATCGAGGGCAACGCCTACGATCGCGACGTTTCCGCCGCGCGGCGACTGCCCGCCACCTTGTACGAAGCCGCCGAGCGGCTGCTCGCCTCCAAGCCCGCGCGCGAACTATTCGGCGATGAATTCGTCGAACACTACGCGGCCACCCGGCAGTGGGAAGAACGTGAATTTCGCAAGGCCATCACCGATTGGGAACTTGCGCGCTACTTCGAAATCATCTGAGACCCTTTCAATGACCGAGACTTTGAAAACCATCAGCCCGGTGGACGGCCGCATTTACGTCGAGCGCCCGTTGCAATCCGCCGCCGACATCGATCGCGCGCTCGATACGGCCCGCCGCGCGCAAATCGCCTGGGGCGCGACCCCGCTCACCGCCCGCTGCGCCCTGCTCGCCAAGGCCGTTGACGCCTTCGTCGCCAAGTGCACCGACATCGCCGCCGAAATCACCTGGCAAATGGGACGGCCTCTCCGCTACACGCCCGGCGAGGTCAAAGGGTTCGAAGAACGCGCCCGCTACATGCTGGCCGTCGCGCCCGAAGCGCTCGCCGCAGTGCAGCCGGCCGAAAAAGCCGGCTTCGCCCGCCAGATCAAGCGCGTGCCACTCGGTGTCATCGCCGTGGTGGCGCCGTGGAATTATCCCTATCTCACCGCGGTGAATGCCGTGATGCCCGCCCTGATCGCAGGGAACGCCGTCATCCTCAAGCACTCCCACCAAACGCCCCTTTGCGCGGAACGCTTCGCGGAAGCCTTCGCCGCCGCCGGCCTGCCCGCGGGCGTGTTTCAACATTTACATCTCTCGCATGCCGACACGGCCAAGCTGATGAGCGATGCGCGCGTCGCCAGCGTGTGTTTCACCGGATCGGTCTCCGGCGGCAGGGCCGTGGTCGAAGCCACGGCCGCTGGATTTGCAACCGCCGGCTTGGAACTCGGCGGCAAAGATCCCGCCTACGTGCGCGCCGACGCCAACCTCGCGCAGGCCATCGATTCACTCACCGATGGCGCATTCTTCAACTCCGGCCAATCCTGTTGCGGCATCAAGCGCATCTATGTCGCGGCGCCGCGCTATCAGGAATTCGTTGATGGCGTAGTAACGCTCACGAACAAGTACATCTTGGGTTCACCGCTCGATCCCAACACGACCTTAGGTCCCGTGGTGCGCACCGCCGCCGCCCAAGCCGTGCGCGCCCAAGTGAAAGACGCCGTGTCGCGCGGCGCCAAGCAACTCATCAATGAGAAACACTTCGCCGCCAGCGACGCCGCCACGCCCTATCTCGCACCGCAGGTGCTCATCGACGTCGATCATTCCATGGCCATCATGCGCGAAGAAACCTTCGGCCCCGCAGTGGGTATCATGCAGGTCGCCTCCGACGAGGAAGCCATTCGTCTGATGAATGACAGCGACTTCGGCCTCACCGCCGCGATTTTCTCCGCCGATGCGACCCGCGCAGAAACCTTGGGCGATCAACTGGAAACCGGGACGGTCTTCTTGAATCGCTGCGACTACCTCGACCCCGCGCTGGCCTGGACCGGCGTCAAAAATTCCGGCCGCGGCTGCACCCTTTCGCGGGTGGGCTACGAACAACTGACTCGGCCGAAGTCTTACCATTTCAGGATCACCTTATGAGCTCCACGCTGCGCGGCAATTGGAATTACCCCACCACCATCTGGGCCGGTCCCGGACGCATCGCCGAGCTGCCCGAGGCCTGCGCGCGCTTAGGGATGAAGCGGCCGCTCATCGTCACCGATGAAGGCCTGGCCAATGCGCCCATGATCAAGAGCGCGCTCGCCGCGGTGCAAGATGCGGCGCTGTTCAGCGCCGTGCGCGGCAATCCGGCCGCCAGTCACGTCGATGCCGGTCTCAAGGTGTATCGCGCCGGAAAGCACGACGGTGTCATCGCCTTCGGCGGCGGCTCGGCGCTCGATGCCGGCAAGGCCATTGCCTTCATGTCCGGTCAAACCCGGCCGCTGTGGGACTTCGAGGACATCGGTGATTGGTGGACGCGTGCCGATCCCGCCGGCATCGCGCCGGTGGTGGCCATCCCCACCACGGCCGGCACCGGTTCCGAAGTGGGCCGCGCCAGCGTCATCCTCAATGAGCAGACGCATCAGAAGAAAATCATTTTTCACCCGCAGATTCTGCCGCGCATTGTCATTCTCGATGCCGAGCTCACCGTGGGCCTGCCGCGCAATGTCACCGCCGCCACCGGCATCGATGCCTTCGTGCATTGCTTCGAAGCCTTCTGTGCGCCCGGCTTTCATCCGCTGGCCGACGGGGTTGCGCTCGAAGGCATGCGCCTCATCCAACAGTATCTGCCGCGCGCCTGCGCCGATGGCAAGGACATCGAAGCGCGCGCGCAAATGCTCGCCGCCGCCGCCATGGGCGCGACCGCGTTTCAAAAAGGCTTAGGGGGCGTGCATGCCATCGCCCATCCCGTCGGCTCCTGGTTCAACACCCACCACGGGCTGACCAATGCCATCATTCTTCCCTATGTGATGACCTACAACCGGCGTTACATCGATGAGAAATCGCAGATCATCGCGCGCGCGCTGAATCTGCCGACGCACACCTTCGATGGCTTCATGACCTGGGTGTTGAAGCTGCGCAGCGACTTGGACATTCCGCATTCCCTGGCGCACATCGGCGTGACCTTGGACAAGGCCGGCATCATCGGCAGCGAAGCCGCCATCGACCCTTCCGCCGGCGGCAATCCCGTTCCGGTCACCGCCGCTCAGCTCGAACATATTTTCCGGGCTGCGGTTGAAGGCAAGATCGAAGGCATCGTTGGCGCAGCCTAGCTCACGGATAACTTCGAACGCATGGCGACACCCGCTCGCATCTTGGTGATTGACGGCAACGTCGCCGAAGTCCGCGCGCGCCAAGTCGCCGCCTTGGGCTACGACTCCGGACAAGGTTACTCGCGGGTTTTGCGCCGCCTCAAGCCCGAACTCAGCATCGACATCGTGCTCGCGGCGGATGCCGAGCCTAGATTTCCCGACGGCATTACTTTGAGCGACTACGCCGGCGTCACCATGACCGGATCGGCGCTCAACATTTATAACGGTGGCGCGCCCGTCACCCGTCAGATCGAATTGGCCAAGGCGGTATTCGCTGCCGGGATCCCTTTCTTCGGCAGTTGCTGGGGCCTCCAGGTGGCGGTCACCGCCGCCGGCGGCGAAGTGCGCGCCAATACCCGCGGCCGCGAGTTCGGATTCGCGCGTCGGGTGCTGCTCACCGACGCCGGGCGCGCGCATCCGCTGTTCCAGGGCAAGCCCGCCGCCTTCGAAGCGCCCACCGTGCACCGCGACGAAATCACGACACTGCCGCCGGGCGCGACACCGCTGGCGACCAATGATTTTGGCCTGCAAGCCGCGGTATTTACCCACGGCCGCGGCACCTTCTGGGGCGTGCAATATCATCCGGAATACGACTACGCAGACATTGCCGCCGCGGCGGAACGCTACGGCGAAGCCTTCGTCAAAGAAGGCATGTTCCGCGACATGGCGGCACTCAAGGAATTTGCGAACGAACTGCGCGTCCTGCAGTCGAATCCCACCGACGCCACCTTGCTGTGGAAATACGGCTTGGGATCGGCCATGCGCTCCGAATCGCTGCGCATGCTGGAAATCAGCAACTGGCTGCAGACACAGGTCCTGCCACATCAATAAAAAAGGGGAATCATGAAGGGACAACTATTGCTGGGCCTGGTATGGGCATCGGCCCTCAGCGGATGTGCAAAGGCCCCCGAACAGCCCGTCGCACCGCCGCCGCCCGCGCTGATCTCAGGCATCGACCTGCAGTACATCGACGCCGGCGTGCGTCCGCAGGATGACTTCTACAAGCACATCAACGGTAAATGGCTCGCGGATTTCGAAATCCCCGCGGACAAGGGTTCCTATGATTCCTTCGATCAACTGTTCGACACCTCACTCGATCAGCTGAAGGGCATCGTCGAGGGATTGCAGAAGTCAGTGGACGCCGCGGACCCCGATCAGCCCAAGATTGCCGATCTGTATGCCAGCTTCATGGACGAAGCGCGCGTTGAAAGTCTTGGGCTTCATCCGCTTGACGCCGAATTTGCCAGGATTGATGCGCTCAAGAGCACCCAAGACCTTGCGCCGCTGATCGCTCACCTGAATCAGCTGCGAGTGGGAGCACCCTTTTTTCCGTTCGTCCACATCGATAACAAAGATCCCTCGCGCTACGTCTTGGACTTGCAGCAGGGCGGCTTGACCCTGCCCGACCGGGATTATTACTTATTGGACGACGAGAAAATGCAGCAGGCCCGGGTTGCCTACTCGAAGTCACTCGAGAAAATGCTCACCCTGGCGGGCGACAAGAACGCCAAGGCCGAGGCGGCCGTCATCATCGCACTCGAAACCAAGATCGCGAAAATCCAGTGGAGCCGCGTGGAGACGCGCGATCCCATCAAGGGCTACAACAAAACGGCTCTCGCTCAGTTGAAGCTCCTCGCGCCGACGCTCGATTGGCAGGCGTATCTATCCGCCGCAGACGCCGCCGGAAAAGTTGATTATGTGATCGTCGGGCAGCCCACATACCTTGGCGCCATGGCCAAACTGCTGCAGCAAACGCCGCCGTCCACCTGGAAAATTTACTTCCGTTGGCAGCTGCTGAACGCAATGGCGCCGTATTTGAGCAAGGCCTTCGTCGATGAGAATTTTGCATTCGAGGGAACCGCATTGGGCGGCATCCCGCAAAATCTTCCGCGCTGGAAGCGCGGGCTGGGCGTGGTCGAAGGCGGCCTCGGTGAAGGGTTGGGCCGCTTGTACGTGAAGCAGTATTTCCCTCCGGCATCGAAGCAGCGCGCGGACGAACTCATCAAGAATCTGTTGGCCGCCTACAAGGCCGACATCGACACGCTCGACTGGATGTCGCCCGACACCAAACGCAAGGCGCAGGAAAAGCTGGCCAAATTCAGGCCCAAGATCGGCTATCCGGACAAGTGGCGCGACTATAGCGGCTTGACGGTCGATAAGAACGATCTGCTTGGCAATGTCATTCGCTCGCAAGTGTTCGGCTACCACCACAACATCAACAAACTGGGACAACCGGTGGACCGCGATGAGTGGGGCATGACGCCGCAAACCATCAATGCCTATTACAACCCCGAGTTCAACGAAATCGTCTTTCCCGCTGCCATCCTGCAACCGCCGTTCTTCAACGCCAAAGCGGACGATGCGGTCAACTACGGCGGCATTGGCGGCGTCATTGGCCATGAGATCAGCCACGGCTTCGATGATCAGGGCAGCCAGTACGATGGCAACGGGTTGTTGCTGAACCCGCCGGGTTGGTTCACCCAAGAAGACTTGAATAAGTTCAAGGCGAAGACCCAAGCACTGGTGGCGCAATACTCAGCGTATGAGCCGGTGCCGGGTTATCACGTCAATGGTGAACTGACCTTGGGTGAGAACATTGCCGATAACGCCGGCATTGCCATCGCGTTCAAGGCCTACAAGCTGTCGCTGCAGGGGAAGAGCAGCGCAGTGATCGACGGCATGACCGGCGAGCAGCGCTTTTTCGCCGGCTGGGCGCAGGTGTGGCGCGGCAAGATGCGGCCGGATACTCAGATCATCAACATCAAGGTCGATCCGCATTCACCGGATGCGGTGCGCGGCACCGTGCCCGAATCGAATCTCAACGCCTTCTTCGAAACCTACGACATCAAGCAAGGCGACAAGATGTACCGAGCTCCCGATCAGCGCATCACTCTCTGGTAACTGCTGACAATGGCCTGCGGGCTCGCATCGTCGGCAGCGATGGTGCGAGCCCCGGCAAAGTTCTGTTGTACCAAGCCGGACAGCACCCGGCCCGGCGGCAGCTCGACAAAAAATCGGACGCCGAGTTCGTATAACAAGGCCATCGAGTCGTGCCAGCGCACCGGATTCGAGACATTCAAGATCAAGTCCTCGCGCACACCGGCGGCATCGTGCACGGCGCGGGCGCGCCGATTGCTGATGTAAGGCACCGTGGGCGCGGACACCTCGATGTCCGACATCGCCTGCGCCAGCCGTTGCGACACCGCGTTCAGCAGCGGGCTGTGCGAAGGCACACTCACCTGCATACGCTGCGCCAGGCGCGCGCCCGCCTCGCGCGCCAATTGAATCGCCCTCTCCAACGCGGCGTCGGCGCCCGAGATCACGATCTGTGTCGGCGCGTTGATGTTGGCCACGAACACCGACGCCTCCGCCCCGCCGGCCTTGGCCAGCAGCGCATTGACCTGCCGCTCATCGAGGCCGGTAATCGCGGCCATGCCATAGCCCGACGGATATAACTCTTGCATGGCCTGCGAGCGCACGCGGACCAATCTCAGCGCATCGGGAAAGTCGACCGCGCCACAGGCGACCGCGGCACCAAACGCACCGACGGACAATCCGGCGACGGCATCGACGCGCATGCCCGCCGCGGCCAGCGCCCGGGTGACCGCCACACCCGCCACCAGCAAACCCTGTTGGACGTTCACCGTGGAGCGCAGCCCTTCCGCAGAGTCCAACGCATCAAAGTCGCCATCCACCCTCTCGCGCGCCTCGCGCAAGGTGGCGGCAATACTTGGGTCCTGAGCGCCCGCAGACTTGAGCCGCTCCAAAAAACCGATTGTCTGGGCGCCCTGACCCGGAAACAGGTAGGCGGCGCTCACCCGCGGCAGGCCGAGACGATTTCGCTCAACGGCAACAGCCGCGGCCCGTTGGCCGTGCGCAGCATCACTTGGTCGGCGCCGCCGACCACGTCGGCCAGCGCCACGCCGCCCTGCGAGGTCTCGAGTAAGGTGTCGACCCGCACCGGCAATCCCGTCAACTCGGCCTGCAGCTTTCTGGCATCGCTCTCGAGCGGAATCTCGGCGACGTACAAGATCAAATCCAAATCACTGGTTGGGGTGGTGCACTTCACGCCGCTCGCCAACTCCGCGCCGACGCTGCCTCCCGGTCCCCAACACCCCGCGAGGCCATGGCGGGTCAGAATATTTTCAACCTGTGACAACACCCAAACGGCCGGCGAGGAAATAACGGCCGAGCCGAACGCGTCGATTTGCCGCCAGGCATTTTGCGCCGCGAGCATTCGCGGCGTAATGCATTCACCCACGGCATCCAGAGGCAGCCATGCCGGCGCGCGCTGCGAGCGGAAAATGCCGCGCACGCCCACGGGCAATCCATGCGGTCCCAACGATGGGCGCCGCACCACCACGAAGGGCACGCGCCCTAGGGCCGCCGCCGACCAATCCGGCACCGCGCCCTGGGCATCGTCATCCCACAACAGCGCGGACGAGGAGGACACTCGCAGCAAGTCATGGACGCGCGGCTCAGGCGCCATCCCATTGCTCCGCCACACGCCGGCGCACTTCGATCGAGGCGGCGCGGGTACGCTGCGCCGCCGCCGAGGCCAACCGGCTGGAAAGATCCGGCGCACTGGAGCGCGCATCGCTAATCGCGTCCACCAACTCCGACCGCACGCGTTCAACATCCGCGGGTGACGGCGCATCGGCATCGACGCCCTCGATCAGCCGGTGCAGCAATCCCAATTTGGCGTACGAGCGGATGTCATAGGCCATCGGCGGAATTTTCTCGCCCAACTGCTCCATGGCGGCGACGCTGCTGCGGGTCACCCGGGCCGCGGCCTGCTTGCCCATGGCATGCACCATCACCTCCGGTGAATCGAGCGCCAATAGGCGGTTGGCTTGATAGCCATGCGCGAGAAAAGCGCCCGACATCGCCTTACCCACCAGCAGCGCGATGACCGGTTGGCCCGCCAACCGCGCGGCAGCGTAGGCGTCGACCGCCGCCGCGCACGCCAGATGAATCCCCAGCATTTCTTCACGCCGACCGTACGCCTGGCTGGTCACATCCACGAGGGCGATGAGGGGACTTTTGGTCTCACGCACCAAGCGCGCCAGCGTCCAGCCCTCATCCAGCCCCACCTCACCGCCGCGTGCGCGCGGAAAGCGATTGTTCGCATCCGGCACCACCGCGATGAAACGCACGGATTGCGCGCCGAGCGCCACATCCGCCGCTCGAATACTGCGCAGGCCCGTGTCGATGACGCCCTCACCGCCGCTCAACGCCTCGAACCAGGTGTGTCCGCGCCGTGACAGCCCCGCCGCCGAAGTCTTTACGACCGCGTCGGCGTCGGCCGCGCCGCTCGGTCGGCCTGACTCGACATTGCGCAATCGTTCGACGAAGCGCTGCACCTGCGTGGTCCGCGCGGCCATGGGAGGCGCGGTGAAAAACGCCGTGCGAACCGCGGCCGCCACGGCGGCCGCATCGTCTTCCAACAACTCATCGCACAGCCCGGAGTCGAAGCGCTTCTTGCCGCCGATCAAACTCCAGATCAACGACCGATCTGACGCATCGAGTTCCTCGACACCCGCCTCCTGCTCGATCACTTCCGGGCCGTTCATGCCGAGCCTTGCCTGCGGCGTCATGATCAACCGACTGCACAAGGCCGCAGCCAGGGACATGCCGCCAAAGCACCCCACCATACCCGCGATCACGCCGACCACGGGCACATGTCGCCGCAACGCCACGATGGCGGCATGAATTTCAGCGATGGCGGCCAACCCAAGATTGGCTTCCTGCAAACGCACCCCGCCGGTTTCGAACAACAACAGCGGCAGGACCGCCCGCCCCGCGCGGCACTCGCTGCCAATCTTTTCCAGAGCCGCGGCGATCTTGGCCCCGGATACTTCGCCCATGCTGCCGCCCTGATACGCGCTTTCGATGGCCGCCACCAAGGCCGGCTTGCCTTCCAGTGTCCCCCGCATCAACACCACGCCGTCATCCGCCTGCGCGACGATGCCTTGCAACGGCAACCATGGGGATTTCAAGCGATCGAACGGACCCAACAATTCGCGCGCGCTGCCGGGATCTAAGAGGGCGAGCGCACGCTCGCGCGCATGCAACTCGATGAAACTGCGGCGCCGCAGAAACTGGCCGTAATCGGTCGCTGCAGCCAACTCGCTGCGGGGGCGCGAACTCATGCCTTGAGCCTCATGCGCGCGACGCCTCGGCGGCTTGCTCCAATCGCAGCATGACGGTACCCGGCGTAGCACCAAAGTCGTTGATCTCGATCGAGGCCGCGCCTTGATACCGCGCGAAGAAGCGATCCAGCACATTGCGCCACGCGGTGCCGAAGCCATCGACGCTGGTATTGATGAGCACATGCGCCCGCTCATCGGGTGAGGGTTCCAGCAGCACTTCCAAATCGCCAGAGCCCACCACGCCCACGTGGGCGCGGCGCGGCACGCGTTCGACCGCCGGATAATCCAATTCTATTTTTTCCATACTCTCACCCGTCCAGAAAAATACAGGCGGCCAGCAAATCCGCGCATCCGCCCGGCGAGGCATTGAGCGTCATGAGTCGCGCATCCAGCTCGAGAATCTTATTCCATCCATCAGTCGTTGCCGTGCCGCCCGTCGCCAATACGGCGTGCGCACCGTGTTGCGCCGCACTGAGCGCAACCACGCCGCCCCGATGCAGCAGGCAGGTGTCGTCCAAGGAACTCATGATGGCCATCAACGCATCCAGCCGCGCGCAAGTCTCGTCTGCACCGCGCCGGCGGGATCGCCGCAGGGCGGGAAGCCCCAAGTTGATCACGTGCGGAAACCCCGCGGCCGCCTCGCCGCGCGCGCCGCGCACACCGTAGCGTTGGCACATGTGCGTGCCATTGGACCGCGCAGCAGCCGGCGCATGCCGATCCGGCAGCACCGCAATCCTCGCCGCTAACGCTGCGACGGACTTAGGATCAGCATCCGCATCACTCATCGCCTTCGCAGCGACCAAAAGTCCCAACACCCAAATGGCGCCGCGGTGCGCATTGGCGCCCCGCGTCGCGCGCAGCATCGCAAGTTCGGCCTCACGCCCGATGTTGCCCAAGCGTTCGCGCAACCTACAGTCCAACTCAAATCCCGCTGCGGCATTCGCCAGAGTGACCTGCGCCATCTCGAGAAAGCCCGCGCGCAGCGCACGCGCCGAGCGCAGCAGTTTATCCAGCGTCAAATCCTGATGTGCCCCCGACCCGCGCGCATCCACCAGCGCCGGCTTCGGCGTCAGCAAGGCCTCCGCGACCAACGCCGCCACAGCCCGATCCGCGAGTTCAACGGCCCGCTCGGCAAGCTCAACGGCCCGCCAGCCCGGGGTGGCGCTCGCAAAGCCTCGAAACTCAGGGTAGCCCGCGAGGCTGCGCATCACCAACTCCGAAATCGGGCCGGCGGTTGGTATAGACCACCCGACCATGCCACCAAGTCATCGATGCTGCGCGCAGCCAACAGCGAGCGCTGCGCCGCCAAGGGCGACACACCCAGATCCTCCGGATACGCCACGATGCCGCGCTCGCGCAAGGATTGCGTGCGCTTCGGTTGCGCGGCCAGTCCCACCGGCGTCGCACCGGCAATGGCCGCCACCGCCGCGCGCCGCTCCTCGATGCCGTCCGTCTTATACAGATAGGCGATGCCTTCTTCCGTGACGACATGACTGACGTCATCGCCGTATATCATCACCGGCGCGATGGGCATGCCACTGTGCCGCCCCACTTCCACGGCATCCAAGGTCTCGACGATGCTCGGTGCTCCACCCTTCTTGAAGGTTTCGACCAGCTGCACCACCAACTTACGGCCGCGCACCACCGGCGCCTGCGCCGTAATCAAACTGAGCCACGACGGCGTGCTGTGACGCCGGCCATGCGGGTCGTGCCCCATGTTGGGCGCACCGCCGAATCCCGCCAGCCTTCCTAAGGTCACCGTCGAGGTATTGGCATCCGCATCCATCTGCAAGGTCGAGCCAATGAACAGATCCACGCCATACTGGCCGGCAAGCTGACACATCACGCGATTGGATCGCAGACTGCCGTCGTGTCCGACGAAGAACACATCGGAGCGCGCGCGGATGTAATCATCCATGCCCACTTCGCTGCCGAAGCAGTGCACGCTGCTCACCCAGCCGCTTTCGATGGCGGGGATGAGCGTCGGATGCGGATTCAAGGCCCAGTTGCGGCAGATCTTGCCCTTCAATCCCAGCGACTCGCCATAGGTCGGCAGCAGCAGCTCAATGGCTGCCGTGTCGAACCCGATGCCATGATTCAAGGAGGTAACGCCATGGTGTTCGTAAATGCCGCGGATCACCATCATGCCCATCAGAATCTGCAGCTCGGTGATGTGCCGTGGATCGCGGGTGAACAACGGCTCGACCGCGAACGGCTGATCCGCCACCACCACGAAGTCCACCCACGAGCCCGGAATGTCGACGCGCGGCAGTTCGTCCACGACCTCGTTCACTTGCACGATGACGATGCCATGGCGAAACGCGGTGGCCTCCACAATGGTGGGCGTGTCTTCGGTGTTGGCGCCGGTATATAGATTGCCCAGCGCATCGGCTTTCTCGGCGCACACCAAGGCCACCGTCGGCGTGAGGTCCAGGAACATGCGCGCGTACAGCTCGACGTAGGTATAAATCGCGCCGATCTCGAGCTTGCCGTCCTCGAGCAGCTGCGCCACCCGCAGGCTCTGCGGCCCGGCGAAGGAGAAATCCAATTTGCGCGCAACGCCGCGCTCGAACAGCGTGAGATGTTCCGGACGGCTGATGGTGGAGATCAACAAATGCAGATCGTGCAGCACCTTCGGATCCGCCTGCACCAACGAACGCGACAGGAAATCGGCCTGTTTTTGGTTGTCGCCTTCCAACGCCACACGATCACCCGGCTGAATCAGCAGCTGCAGCGCCTCGACCAAGCCCGACGGATCGAGAGTCTTACCCTTCGCCAGCGAACCCAAGCGGGCGATGCGCCGCGCCTTGGCGTCGCGCATTTCAGTCCACGAGCGGACGGCGGTGGCGGCAGGCTGCATGCTTAGGCGGGGACCGCCCGCTCGGCCAAATGCTGCGTCACGTAGCCGGCCACCAACTCGCCGGTCTGCAACAGATGCGCACGCAAAATCTGCACCGCTAGCGCCGTATCGCCCGCGCTCACCGCATCAAAAATCTGTTGGTGTTCATCATCCGAGCGTTGCTTGTGCGCCGGCATGCCGAGCTTCAAGCGCAGATAGCGCTCGCCTTGCGAATGCAGCGAATCAATGATGGCAATGAGACGCGCCCGCTGCGCGGGGGCATACAAGGCCAGATGAAATTCGCGGTTGAATTGCGCGTACTGCGACACATCGTGCGCGCGGTGCGAGCGCTGCAAAATCGCAGCCACCCGCTTCAACGTGGTGGCGCTATGCAGCGGCGCCGCCAACTGCAGCGCAGTCACCTCGAGCGAAGCGCGGATTTCGTAGATCTCGCGCACTTCACCGGCACTCAGCGGTGTGACCCGCGCGCCGCGATGACGCTGCAGCTCGATCCACCCTTCGCTTTCGAGTCGCCGCAGCGCTTCGCGCACCGGAATGCGGCTCACGGCAAAATGTTTGGCCAGGTTTTCCTGGCGCAGCGATTCGCCCGGACTCAAGTGACCTTCGATGATGGCCTGGCGCAATGATTCCGCAATCAGTTCCGGGGAACTTAGCTGCCCGAGCAGCGGGTTGCCGAAGCCATAGCTTGAATTAGCCATTTTCATAATGTATACAATATACGAAATTATCGCAACGAAATCCGGGGAACCCAGTGGCTAAAACGAAACTCTCGCGTACCCAGATCACGGGATTTTGGGCGGCATGGACTGGCTGGACGTTGGATGGAATGGATTCGTTTATCTACGCGCTCGTTTTGAGTCCCGCGCTCACCGAATTGCTGCCGAAGTCCGGCCTGCCCAGTGGCCCTGCCAACGTAGGATTCGCAGGCTCCGTGTTGTTCGCGCTGTTTCTCATCGGTTGGGGTCTGGCGTTCATCTGGGGCCCCATCGCCGATCGCTTCGGGCGCACCCGAGTGCTCGCCGCCTCAGTGCTGGTGTACGCCGTGTTCACAGGCCTGGCCGCCGTGTCGCAAAACGTCTGGGAACTCGGCGCGTTTCGCCTACTCGCCGGCATCGGCATCGGCGGCGAATGGGCACTGGCCGGCACCTATGTCGCGGAAGCGTGGCCCGAGGATCGCCGCAAAATGGGCGCCGGCTATTTGCAAACCGGTTACTACGCCGGATTCTTTCTCGCGGCCGCACTCAATTTCACCGTGGGTGCGCACTTCGGTTGGCGCGCCATGTTCCTGTGCGGACTCACGCCCGCCTTCCTGTCGCTCTACATCATGTTCAAGGTCAAGGAGCCGGAGCGTTGGGCGCGAAAAGCAGCCGCAGCGGTGGTGAAAACCACCAGCCCGCTGGCCGCCATTTTCAACGCGCGCAACCGGCGCCGCACCCTCGTCAACACCTTGATGCTCACCGTCGCCATCATCGGCCTGTGGGCCGGCGCCGTGTATGAGCCCACCGCCGTGATCGCGCTCGCCAAGAAACAGGGCATGGATCAACCCGCTGCAGTGCGCATCGCCTCGCTCGCCACCGGTTTGTTGTCCGTCGGCACCATCTTGGGCTGCCTGTTGGTGCCCTATCTCGCGGAACGTTTTGGGCGCCGCTCCACGCTGGCGATGTATTTCGTCGGCATGGCGGTGTTCATTTACCTGAGTTTCGGCTGGGCCTTTTATCTGCCGAACGGACTCTCGACTTTCATCACGCTGCTGTTTTTCTTGGGATTCTTCGGCGGCAACTTCGCCATTTTCAGTCTGTGGCTGCCCGAACAATACGGCACCACCGTGCGCGCCACCGCCTTTGCCTTCACCACCTCCTTCGGCCGTCTCGTCGGCGCCGGCGTGAACTTCGCGCTGGGCTCGATGATTCACAGCTACGGCAGCATCGGCATTCCGGTGGCCACGACGGCGATCGCCTTCATCATTGGCCTGGCCATCATCCCGTTCGCGGCCGAAACCCGGGGACAGCGACTGCCCGAGTAAATGGGCGCACGGGCGCCCCAGGGTTGCGGGCCGGCCCGTCCCCGGCCATGATTCGCCACCATGTCTATCCGTCAGAACGCCAAGCTGGTGGCGACGCTGCTCGCCGTAGAGCTTATGGTCAGTTGCGCCACCACCAAGTCGGTCGGCAACAATATTCAGCGCGTCGCCGCGGGCGGATCGGTCGATCAGAAGGAACTCACCACCGCGCTGTCATCCGATACCAAGGACATGGAGGCGAATCTCGCCACCCTGCACAGCAAGCTTGAAGCGGCCTATGCCGTGCTCAAGACCAATGTGCAAAAGCGTTGGGGCAACAACGACGCCAAGGTGGCCAATCGAACGGTTTATGTAAAATACACGCAAGGCTACAAGAGCCGGGTCGTGACCGATTTCGACCACGGCTACCTCACCGTTGAAACGGTGGACGATAAGAACCCGGACGCCAGTTTGCGCGCCGCCATCATCGCCGCCTTGCTCACCTCCAACGACCCCGCCGCCGTCGATTTGTTCAGCGACAAAGAGGTCACCGTCGAAGCCAACCGCCGGCCCTATCTCTACGGGCTGGTGGTCGACAACCAAGGCAAGCCGATTCGGACGCGCGAGCAGGCAGAACATTTTGCAGATTTCCTGATGGCGCAAAAGGTTCAAACCAAGGCCAACCAAGCCGAGCAAGGCACCAAGACCACACGCTTCGTGAAAGTGGCCATGGTGAAGAATTTCGAGATCAAGGGCGCGGATCGCTACCGCGCCACCGTGGACAAGTATGCCGCGCAATATCACGTCAGCCCGAGCCTGGTGCTCGCCATCATGCGCACCGAAAGCAATTTCAATCCCTTTGCGGTCAGCGCGGCGCCCGCCTACGGCCTCATGCAACTGGTGCCGACCAGCGGCGGCCGCGCCGCATACAAGCGCGCGCAAGGCATTGACCAAGCGCCCACCACCGAATACCTCTATGATCCCGACCACAATATCGAACTGGGTACGGCCTACTTGTCCGTCCTGAGTAATGCCGAGTTTCATACCATCACCAATCCAGAAAATCGCGACTACTGCGTCATCGCCGCGTACAACACCGGCGCCGGCAACGTGACCAAAACCTTCGGTCGCGATCGCGCCACCGCGATCAGCACCATCAATTCAATGGATCCCCCCATCTTGTTCCAAGACCTGCGCACCAAGCTGCCGCTCGATGAGACGCGCCAGTACGTGGTGAAAGTCGCCGGCTATCGCAAGCAGTTCGTCACCGCCTCCGATCCCGTCTCGGCGCAGTAGCCAAAGTCCACAATCGTGGCGCGCGCCAAAAAACGTATTCTGCGTATTGCCGCGATCATCGCCGGCGCTCTCGTGCTGGCGGCGCTGGCCGTGGTGCTGTGGGTGGTGCATCTGGATCGCGAGGTGCTACGCCAATTTCAGGGCCGGCACTGGTCGGTGCCCGCACGGGTGTACGCCGCACCGCTCGAGCTATACGCGGGCGCGCCAGTCACGGCCGATGATTTGGAACAAGAATTGCGCCGGCTACACTATCAAAGCGGCGACCCCGCCTCGGGCACGGGCCTGTACCGGCGCAGTTTGGGCGCGTTCGACATCCATACACGCCGGACGCGTTTCATCGACGAGTTGCGCGATCCCCAGGTGGTGTCGATCCGCATCGCCAACAACAGCATCGCCGCCCTCAAGCACTCGGATGGCACCGACCTGCCGGTGTTTCGCTTGGATCCACCGGTGATCGGCAGTGTCTCGCCGATTCATGGCGAGGACCGATTGCTGATCACGCCGGCGGATGTGCCGCCGCTGTTGAGTGCCGGCATTAAGTTGATCGAGGACCGCCGCTTCGATGAACATCATGGCGTTGATCCCCGCGGCATTACGCGCGCGCTGTGGACCAACCTGCGCGCCGGGCGGGTGGTGCAAGGCGGCAGCACCCTGACGCAGCAGCTGGTGAAGAATTACTTTCTCAACGATGAACAGACCTTCGGTCGCAAGCTGACCGAGGCCATCATGGCCATGCGCCTGGAAGCGCACTACGCCAAGCAAGACATCCTGGTGGCCTATCTCAATGAGGTGTATCTGGGACAGGATGGGCAACGGGCCATCCATGGCTTCGGCCTGGGCGCCGAATATTATTTCGCCAAGCCCTTGGGAGAACTCAACCCCGGTGAAACGGCCATGCTCATCGGCCTGGTCAAAGGACCGTCCTACTACGACCCGCGCAAGCACGGCGACCGGGCCCTCGCCCGGCGCAATCTGGTTCTGCAGCAACTCGCCGATGCGCATCTGATCGATGCGGCGGTGGCCAAGACCTCGATCGCGAGCCCATTGGGTTTGCGGCCGCCCGGCGGCAGCTACGTGCCTGCCTTCCTCGATCTGGTGCGACGGCATTTGAAGCGCGATTACGCCGAGGCAGACCTCGCGGCCGCGGGTCTAGCGGTGTACACCAGCTTGGATCCGCGTGCGCAGAATGCGGCGGAGCAAGCGCTGAAGAACAATCTGACGCGCCTCGATGCGGCCGGTCATTCGCGCGGCGCACGTCTCGACGGCGCCGTCATCGTCGCGGAACCCAACAGTGGCGATGTCGTTGCGGTGGTGGGCGGGCGTGACTTCGGCACGGACGGATTCAATCGTGCCCTCGATGCGCGCCGGCCGATTGGTTCATTGGTCAAGCCCGCGGTGTACCTGACGGCCATCGAGACCACCAAGTACAACGCGGCGACGCTGATCGAAGATGCGCCGATTGAATTGAAATTGCCGGACGGCAGCGTGTGGGCGCCGCAGAACTTCGAGCATGAAGTGTACGGCCAGGTGCCCATGGCCCGCGCACTGGCCGACTCCATGAATCTTGCGACCATCAAATTGGGCTTGAGTTTGGGATTACCCAAGGTCGTGGCCACGCTGCAAAGTCTGGGCTTCGAGGGAACGCCGGCGCTGAATCCCTCGCTGCTGTTGGGTACCGTGGAAATGACCCCGCTCGAGGTGGTGCAGATCTACACCGCACTGGCCAATGGCGGCTTTCGCGCGCGCCTGCGCTCGGTGCACGCGGTGCTGGACGAGCAAGGCCATCCGCTCAAGAGCTTTAAAGTTCAGGTTGAGGCCGCTGCGCCACCGGCCGATGTCTACCAACTCGATCGCATGCTCATGTTGGTCACCACAAAGGGCACCGCCCAGGCCGCAGGGGCGCATCTGCCGCACGACGTCGTCACGGCCGGCAAGACCGGAACCTCGTCAGACACCAAAGACAGTTGGTTCGCGGGATTCACGGGCAGTTATCTGTCCGTGGTCTGGGTCGGCTACGACGACAATCACAGCACCGGTCTGACCGGCGCGGCCGGTGCCGTTCCCATCTGGGCCGACATCATGGGCCGGCTCAAGCCCGCCAGCTTCGAACCGGTGCCACCGGACACGGTCGAGGATCGCTACATCGATTTCAGCGACGGCTTGGAGACGACGGCGCAATGCAGTGCCGATGCGGTGCTCATTTCCGTGCCGAAGGACACCTCCCTTGCGGCGAAGCCAGGCTGCACGGCAGCCGCGACATCACCCTCGCAACCCGCCAAGGTAAGTGACAAGATCAAAGCATGGTTCGACAAAGTCATTCACTGATTGGGTTGGGTTTACTGTTCGGCACGGTGGCGCTGCTCAGCGGTTGCCCCGGGCGCTCGGTACGTCCTTCGGATAACGAACCTTCGAGCATCGAACAGCCCGCGCCGCCGCCGGCCACTGCGCCCTTGCCGGCGCCCACGCCACCACCACGGCCATCGCCGCCGCCGCGCGAGAATCATCTGTCACCGGCCACCAGTTCTTTGGTGACCCAGGCACACAGCTTGATGACCAAGGGCGATCTGGACGGTGCTTCATCGACGCTCGATCGCGCACTGCGTATCGAGCCCAATAATCCCTTGCTATGGATGATCCTAAACAAGCGGAAGGGTGCGCGCGCAAAGCCTTGGCGCTGTCCAGCGGCGATCGCGCCGCCCAAGCGCAATCCGGTCATCTGCTGGCCGATTCGCTGCGTGCGCAAAAGCGCAATCAGGAAGCACATGAGGTCGAGTCCGCGCCCTATATGCGCTAGTCCGCCAGGACTCCGTGCAGCACGTTCTTGAACACTTCGTCGGTAAACCGGTCGGTGATTGATCCGGTCTCGATTTGCATGCGGTAATAAATAGGCCCGTACAACATATCGACCAGCGCCTCGAGATCCACCTCCGGTTTCAAGTCGCCTTGTTCGATCGCTTTTTTCAACACGTCCTGCGTCATGCGGCGTCGGGGCACGATCCAGCGCTCGCGAAATTCATGCGCCAACTCTGCATCGAACTGCGCTTCACCCAGCAACGACTTGATGATCTGGCCGTAGTCACTGCGGAAGAATTTTCCCTGCAATCGCATTTGCAGCTTGAGGCTGTCAATTGCCCGGGGTCTGGCAGGAAAGCCGGTCTGAGGGCCCACCAGGGTAAGAAAGGCATCCATCACCATCGCCGCCTTGTTGGGCCAACGTCGATAGATCGTGGTTTTGCCGACGCCGGCGGCCGCCGCTACCGCGTCGAC